>CALEEY010000224.1 GCA_937877085.1 uncultured Bacteroidota bacterium | reverse complement strand
CGCCCGGATCCGATTGAAACAGACGAAGAAGTGTCCTTTACCGGCGTTGGCGTGCTGTATGACAATCATATTTATGTTTCCAGAAGGGGCCCCATAAACGAGCGATCTTCCGTTATTTTGCCGCATAACACCATAATGGAGTTCGATACCGAAGGGGTTAACATACAATCCTTAGTGTCTCTTCATCCTTCGCAGGCAAGTTTGAGAAGTGTGGTGTATCCCGCGGATGTTATCACGTATGTACATCCGCCCCAGCGATCATTCTTTGAACAAAGCCGGCACCTTATTATCGCCCAATCATCGGCTTTAAATGACGTCGTTTCGGGTGGACTTCCGCCCATTTCGCCGCTCCGGTATTCCACTCTTTCGATCAAAGTAGTCACAACGAGTGATGGCGTTGAATATCAACCCGATACTCAAATGCTGCAAACGGCTGCGAATCCCGCGCGCGGAGACGGGTTTTTGTATGATGAATTCAAGTTTGTCAACCCTACCGACTTAACGATGGCTGCAGACGGGTCCAACTTCCTATTCGTCCTAGATGGGGGAAGCGACAGTCTGTATGTCTTTACAGGCCAAGGCATTGAGGGCGTTACCCCTCCGCCAGGATCCACATCCTCCAAACCCATAGTCGTATCGTTCGGCGGGTCTGGCGATGGCGCCAAACAGTTCGATAGACCACAGGGCGTCGCCTATTTCAGGAAAATTGTCTACGTCGCCGATACCGGCAATAACCGAATTTCTAGGTTCCGATTGAACACGGACTTCGAATAAATGGTCTTTATGAAACGACTTCTATTCAGCGTCGCGTTTTCTTCGTTCCTGCTGCTTTTCTCCCTCCCTTCCACTGCTCAGATTGCGCGTGTCGGTAGAACGGCTACGTTTGATGTGGCAACGTGGAATATTGAATGGTTTGGGGCCGCGAATAGCGGCCCCAGCAACGATGCCCTTCAAGTTCAAAACGTCAAGGATATACTGGAGAGGTCTGAAATTGAACTGTGGGCCGTTCAGGAAATCTCGAATACCACCCGTTTTGACGAATTACTGACCGTTTTGGGTTCCAATTGGTCGGGAGAACTGGCTACCAACTCCGGATCGCAACGCATCGGATTCGTGTGGGATAATCGGGTGGTCACCAAGCGGAGTTCGGGCCACATATTGGAATCGTTTTCAGACGATTTTGCGGGAAGACCCCCTCTAAAGGCCGAGTTCACGATCAACTTACCCGATACCACCATGATCGTAACGCTCATAAACGTTCACATGAAAGCTTTTGGGGATGCCGAATCGTACCAACGGCGGGTGAAGGCGTCTGGACGGGTTAAAAATCACATCGACTTTTCCTCCTTGGGCTCTGCCAGCGTCATCTTTTTGGGCGACTTTAACGACGAGCTTTTGACCTCTACCTATGCAAATCAGGTAAGTCCCTATCAAAACTTTCTGTCCGACATGGCCGGCTATTCAACGCTTTCGTTGAATTTAGAACAAAACAATCGCCCCTCGTGGATAGGCTCGATAAACGGATCGAATCTGGACCAGATCATCATTACGAATGAATTAGCGGCTTCCTACATCCCGAACTCTATAAATACCATGGATGGGTTGAAATCGTTGCTCGGGTATACGGCGCAAACATCCGATCATCTACCGGTATATGCCTCCTTTGGCTCGAGCATCGTATTAGATACCGACCGCCTGGATCCAGATGACTCCAGCATTCCCGAGGCGTTCACTGTGCAGGATTTGTATCCAAATCCCGCACGAACTGGTAGCGTAAACCTCACTTTTGTCACGCCAAACTATGGAATCGTTGCCGTCCAACTCTTCGATGCCATGGGCCGCCTAGTTACTTCGGCTAGCTACACAACTACCGCCGGCACCCAAACCGTTCCCTTTCTCCTCGACGGCGCGTCGCCCGGCTCGTACTTCATTCGTATCGCCTCAGGAGGTGCGTCCTCGACCAAACCGCTCGTGGTCGTGAAATAGACTTCCTTCGGTTGGGTGAGTCGGCGGAAGCGGCGGAAGCGGCGGCAGCGGCGGAAGCGGCGGAAGTAAGTAATGAAATGAGGTCTCACTCTTGGCCAATCGCGAAACTGGCTAGCCAGAAGACTTCCAGTGGCCCATTGTGATAGATGTTTGGGATGCAAAAGTGGCGCGATTCCTATGGGGTCCCTGAGGTCTTGACTCAAAAACCGACTTGAAAGCACTCAAAGGCCTTTTTTACCATCCAGGGCGTCAACTCTTGCAACTAAACCTGTAAAAAAGTTGGCGCGATACCTACCTACTTGGCGCGATTCCTACCCAATTGGCGCGATTCCTACCCAATTGGCGCGATTAATGCGTTTCTGGCACAAAGTCGATGGCCCCTTGCCACCGCTGACTACTGCCCGCTGACTACTGCCAGCCGACTACTGCCCGCTGACTACTGCCCGCCGACTACTGCCCGCCGAAACCACTGTTCACCTCGAACACCGTGGTGCCCCACCTGGAGCCTCTGGCCCGCCATGCTGCGCGCCTTGGAGCCCCGAAACACGACTTTGATTGGTTCACGGACGTACATTTGAAGCCGGTCGAATCGCGCCAGTTTGGGCCCTTTATGCGCCTAAAAAGGACAAATGGCGACATGATAGTTCGAATGACGCCATACGAAAGGTAATTGCGCCACAATTTGCAGGCGAAAACAGCCCCTGCAGCCCAGAATACGGGATTGATGGAGTATCGCGCCAAAAGGACTCCTGAATAGCATGGTGCACATCACCCCGATCAGATGTGGAACCGCTCTATTTCATGTGAATCAACGTCCGCCGGATTATCCACGATAAAGCCTTGTCCATGTTGGGAAATCGGAAGCGGGGTGCAATGCCGTAGAACTCGTATTTTTTGAACTCTTCCCGCTCACGGTCATGTGCAATAGAAAGCTTCACCAATTCCCGATAGGTCCCGTCCGAAAGATAGTATTTAGTTGCACGAGCACTGCCATGGCGCACTATCAGGCCAGATTTAACGAGTAGATTCATATCTCGCTGCACTGACCTTAGTGGCACAATCCGAGTCTCAAGATCGAATAAATGCAAAGAAATTGTACGACACGTTTCGGGCGAACTGGCGCCCTTCAACAATTGGATGATCTTGATATGTCGGGTATGGGCATACATATCCGATGGACACCAGGATTACGACATAATAACTCCTATTGTGCCACCGGTTCAGCAGGCGCGGAAGGCTTCAGGCACCGGCAGGTTTCAGCAGGCGCGGAAGATACCGCTATTTATTGCCCCCATTTCGCTACGATGGCTTCAACCCCTTCGCGAACACCCTCTTCATGGCGCAATTTGAATTCACCCCACGTACTGAGTGAATGGAAGTCCGTCACGCGGTCGGGAAACAAGATCCCGTCTAGGTGATCGTTTTCGTGCTGAAAGGTGCCAGCCGTTATGCCTTTGACTTCTCGGACAAATTTATTCCCATCCCGATCTAAGGCTTCAACCTGAATATGGGGGCACCTTGGGACGCGGCCCCGAAGATCCGGGATAGACAAGCAGCCCTCGTAATTGTCGTAACGCTCTTTAGTTAGAAACGTGATTTTGGGGTTCACACAGACGGTAAGTTCCGCTGCAGGTTTGTACGGATACCTCGGATTGTCTTTCACCTCAACCACAAATATACGCCACGGCTCGCCAACCTGGGGTGCGGCAATACCCGCTCCATTCGCGTGGCGTTTGGTCTCAATTAAATCGTCAATAAATGCCTGAAAATCGTCGTCCATCAACCGATCCGGCGGCACTTCGACACAAATTTCGCGCAAGATGGGATTTCCAATTTGGGTGATTTCTAAGACCATTAGACTATAAACGAGTTTATTTTCTCTTTCAAGGCAGCAAAATCGATTGGTTTTGACACGTATCCATCACATTGGAGGGCCGCAGCTTTACCCCGATAGTCGTCGTTATCGTAGGCCGTCATCATGCAGACCGGAAGAGGCGGCGGATCGCTTTTGATTCGTTCGAGCAGCTCCAAGCCCGTCATCCCCGGCATGTTGATATCCGATAAAACGAGAACCACATCGGTTTTTCCATGCTCATGTAGTTTTTGAAGCGCTTCTTCGCCCGAAAAGGCAAATAGCATTTCGATTTCGCCTTTGGTGGTTCGGGCTTGGACAAACGTCAATCCGCCGTTCTCACGCACATATTCTGGCGTGACGGAGTGAGGATCGACTTCCAGGAACCGGCCCTTGGCAATCATGTGCTCCATGTACTGGCCGCCTTGTTCGGCGTCAAAAGCAAAGACACCAATTTTCTCATTACCCCTTTCCCATGCGGCCAATTCCGGCACAGCCGAAAAGTCGCGTGGCAAGATCATCAGAGTTAAGACTTTCGAACCATCTATGGAAGTCAAGGCCTTTTCGTAGTAATCTGGGAAGTACCGGGCATGCCAGAAAACGCCACATTCCAATCCGAGCCCGGAGAACTGCTGGTGGATGGTCGCAACGACCTCAAGCAGCTCATCGGAGTTGCGCATACCCATGGCCTTGGATCGAACACGCTCCAGAGCCGCTTCGATCTGAGCTTCACGCGTGCGAATATTGGCTTCGCGCAGCTCTTCAACTCTTTTCTGAGCGTCACCCAAGACAGCCGCGATGCGGGGTTGGACGATCGCCATTTCCGCAGGGGGTTGCACTGCCCAGGCCAGGAACATCCGCCCTCCTCGGATGGAGGAAACGGTAAACCACATGCGTTCTAATGATCCGGAATCCAGAACAGCTTTCAACAACTCAGCCTCATGAGGCACATATCGTGCTAACGATGCGTGCACTTTCCACATCTCTTCCAGATCGCTACTGAATTCATTGAAGTCACCTTCAGATGCCCACATCTTCTCTATAACCGGGTGGGGCGGTTCAGGCTTTTTGGGATAGAACTGACCAAACTGCTCCATGCTGTCCGGAACCTCTTGAACTTCGACGATGCTCCAAAACTGCAGCGTTTCTTCATCGGCTTCAAGCATCAGATCAACTTCGAGGATATTTCCTCCATACAAGACGTCGACCTCCCGCTTGATCTGCTTTACGACTTCTGTCAGATCGGAGGGTTCGGTCATCTCTCCCGTCACCCGGCGAACCCGCTCGAGCGATGCTTCCCATTGCAGTTCACGCCGTGCTGAGGCAAGTTCGGCGGTAAGGAGCTCAATCTCTGGGTTATTTGTGATCTTGTCGGACATGTATTTATGGATGATCAAAAGGCATAATTCTCCCCTTCAAGTACAATACGACTTTTTTTCAAAGACGGGATCATCATCCAGTCATCTTTACGTCAGGTAGTAGCACTTTCCACATAATTCTGTTACCATTTGAACGCGCCTACGCCAACAACCAGCTTTTTTAAGTCCAAATCCCAATCGACATGCGCCGACTTATCCTGTTTCTGATACTTCTTACGTCAACGACCGCTTATGGCCAACAACTTGAAGTTGGAAAGACTCTCAACGGATCCTTAACCGCTGACTCTAAAGCGACCTATTCAATTTCTGCCCAAGAAAAATACTATGTGTATGGCTACGTCGATCAGCTTACGGTCGATGTAAAAGTGCGGGTCTTGGATCCAAGCGGCAAGGAAATTGGCACCTACGATGGGCCCGATCGTGGACCCGAGCCGTTTCAGTTTTCACCAAAAACAACAGGCACCTACACCGTTGAAGTGACTTCATTCGAAGGTGGGGAAGGAGACTATTCCGTGCTCCTGGTTGCTTCCGAGAAGAAGGAAACCGATCCCAAAAAGCTGGTCGATCAGTTGATGACGCCGTTTTCAAGTAAAAACGGGCCCGGCGTGTCTATTTCCGTGTTGAAAAACGGGAAAGTGGTCCTAGCCAAAGGATATGGCATGTCGAATTTGACTTATGGTGTGCCGATGACCGAGAATTCGGGAATGAGCATTGCCTCCGTTTCCAAACAGTTCACCGCCATGGCCATTATGCTCTTGGTGAACGAAGGCAAGCTTTCTTTGGATGATGATGTCCGTAAGTACATACCTGAATTGAAGGATTTCGGCGCTACCGTGACCATTCGCAATATGCTCAATCACACAACCGGATATCGCGAAATTCTAAATTTTCTGCCGATGGCAGGGTGGCGGTCGACCGATGCTATGGACACGGACGAACCCATTAATGTCATTCAAAGACAAACGTCGCTTCAAAATGCTCCTGGGTCAGAATACAACTACAACAACACCACGTTTATGCTCTTGGCTCGACTGGTGGAACGGGTTTCTGGAGAGTCCTGGACTGATTACATGACGAAGCGAATTTTTAAGCCACTCAAAATGAACAATACCACCGTCAAAACACAGCAAGGCCAAGTCATTCCTGGAAGCTCTCAGGGGTACGCATCGGCAAAAGAGGGCGGATACGTGTATGTGACCGATTTTGCATCGGCTTATGGAGCAAGCGGCGTGAACTCCACAGCGCTGGATATGACCAAATGGATGCTGAATTACACGAATATGACGGTCGGTGGCCAATCGGCCATCGAAGCCATAACGACAACCGGCATTTTAGCCAGCGGAGATTCAACGGGTTACGGACTGGGACTTGGCGTTCGAAAATGGCGCGGACAACAACTCTACACCCATACGGGCGGAGAAACATCCCACAAAACGTTTTTTGGTTATATGCCGGACATACAATCGGGACTTTTTATGTCAAGCAACCACCCTGGATATGGCAACGGAATCTGGACGGACATCGCAGAGGCCTTTTTTGCGGAGTATTTAGAACCGGAAAAAGAAGAAGTCGCCGAGGAAAAAGAGCCGTCAACCAAGCCCACACCGGCTCAAATGGAGGCCATCGCTGGTCGCTACCAGTTTATTGGGGCCCCGTTACAGATTGTTTATACGGTTGAGGAAGGCAAAATGTATGCGCAGGCCACCAATCAACCTAAGTTTGAAGTAACCGCCACCAGCGACTCAACCTTCACTTTTGTCGGTGTAGCTGCGTCCGTAACCTTTCATTACGAAAAAGACGGTACCGTAAAGACGGCTACTCATCATCAAGGCCCTGATTCTCCCATGGAGAAAATTCTTGATGATCCCATTACGCCCGAAAAACTGGCTGAATACGAAGGCACGTATTACAATGCAGAGCTAGAAACGTCTTATACCCTGAAGATTGTAGACGGGAAGCTGATGGCACATCATCGCTGGTACAAACCGTTTGCCATTACCCATAATTCCAAAGAGAGTTTTGCCGGAGGTATGTGGTTTGTTGGATCCGTTGATTTTGACCGAGACCCGAGCGGCGCGGTGTCTGGTTTTATGGCGGGCAACGGGCGCACAAGGGGCGTGTGGTTCCAGCGGCAGTAATGCTACTTAACTGGTTTTAGCGCGGGCGAACCGTCGGACGGCCAGAAGATCGAAGTGGAAATACATTCTAACCATGCCTGGGCGAACTGACGTTGCTAAAAATGCAAAGCATTTTTAGCGGGAAGGAGCCCAGGCATGGTTAGAAAGCCCAAGTCACGACCTGTGGCCACAGAATTACCACCATCAGCGCAATCGCTTGAATGATGATAAACGGAATGACCCCGCGGTAAATCTCGCCGGTTGTAATCTCTGGAGGTGCGACACCGCGCAAATAAAAGAGCGCAAAGCCGAATGGTGGTGTGAGAAAAGACATCTGAAGGTTCATACCGAGCATCACCCCAAACCAAACCAAATCGACACCTAAAAGAGCTGCTGCGGGGACCAAGAGTGGAATCACGATAAACGCGATTTCAAAAAAGTCGATAAAGAAGCCCAGCAAGAACACAGTCAGGTTGGTTACGATGAGCAATCCAACCACGCCACCGGGCAAATTGGTTAGCAAATGTTCGATCCAAAGGTCCCCATTCAGTCCTCTAAATACGAGAGCAAACGCGGTGGAGCCTATCAACAGAAACATGACCATGGACGTAAGTCTAGTGGTTGCATCCATGGTTTCACGAAGCGCACTCCATGTTAGCCTACGATTGACCGCTGCTAGGCCAATGGAGCCCAATGCACCAAGCGCGCCTGCTTCAGTCGGAGTTGCAATCCCGGTCAAAATGCTTCCTAATACCATTAAAATGAGTACCAGGGGCGGCATCAATACTAGCATGACGCGAAACAACAGCGCCTTTCCATGCACGTTTCTAGCTTCTTTGGGCAATGCGGGAGCCATTTTAGGCTTAAAAATGGCAATTCCGCCGCAATACACCGCGAACATCCCGGCCAACATAATCCCAGGAAACAGCGAGCCGATAAAGAGGTCCCCTACCGAAATTCCCATCTGATCGGCCAACACAATCAATACGACGGAGGGCGGGATAATCTGCCCCAGCGTACCGGAAGCAGCAATTACGCCTGCGGAAAGCTCGTGGGAATACCCATAACGAAGCATGACGGGGAGCGAAATGAGTCCCATGGCGACCACGCTAGCTCCAACAACACCGGTTGCAGCAGCCAAAAGTCCACCCACAAAAACCACAGCGAGTGCTAAACCGCCACGCATCGGCCCAAAAACCTGCCCAATCGTGGTTAAAAGGTCTTCTGCAAGACGGGACTTCTCCAGCATAGTCCCCATAAATATGAAAAAGGGAACCGCCAGGAGCACAAAATTGGACATAATGCCAAATGTTCTATCCGGTAGCGCCATTAAAAGTGGCCAATCGAACATGCCTAGCTCTACGCCAATAAAGGCGAAAATAAACGCCGTCCCACCGAGGGCAAAAGCGACGGGAAAGCCTGTAAATATGAGAATCAAGGCCCCCACGAACATGAGGGGGGCGAGCCAATCTGCTTCCATTAAACGTGCCCTCCCGCTGAATCGTCCACTCCTTCAAAACCCGCACCTTCCAGAACCGGCACAGAGCCCATTAAAACGGCTACATTTCGGAATAACATCGACATGCCCTGAACCAGCATCATAACAAATGCTACCAACAGAACTGTTTTTATTGGATATCGAGCGAGCCCTCCCGGATCTGGAGACACTTCCATAACGGCCCACGAATTGGCCACCGCGGGCCAAGACACCCAGAGCATCAGCAAACAGAAAGGGATGAGCAAAATCAGCGTACCCAAAACGTTGATCCAGGCTTTACCCTTAGCACTCAGTTTGGAATACAAAATGTCGACCCGCACGTGGTCATCGTGTCGCAACGTGTACGACGAGCCGAGCAAAAACAAAACGCTGAACAAATACCACTGAAGTTCGAGGTACATATTGGAGCTAATCCCCATTCCGGTGAATTTATCCGTGTATCGGACCACCGTATTAAATCCCCCCACAAGCACCATGGCCAAAGCCAGCCAGTAGAGGTACTTGCCAAATCGATCCTGAAACCGATCCAAGGCATTGGCAATTTTTAACAGCGTGTTCAAGGTGTGGCTTTCGGAATTCTAATGACTGGTGTTTGTTTGGTCCGGATCAGGGCTTTCAGCGTTTTCTGTTCCGATCGAATCAACGTTCGGTTCAGGCGCCGCCCCCCCTTCCGCCGGTGCCCGCTCAATATAGCGGTCCAACCGTTTTTTTATATCGCTTTCTTCGTCCCGAGAACGCCAATATGCGAGGCGTTCTGCAATGGTCCGTTCATATCCTACATCGCTCGGTTTGTAGAAATACGTGCCCTGCATATCATCCGGAAGATATTGTTGACCTACATAATGATTACGATAGGCATGGGGATACAAATATCCCTCGCCATGTCCCAACCCTTTTGCATCCCGGCTTCCATCTTTTAGATGATTCGGGATATCGCCCGTTTGCTCGTCTTCAACGTATTTCAAGGCGTCAAAAAAGGTATAGGTCGAATTGCTTTTGGGGGCGGTTGCCAAATACAGGCAACATTCAGCGAGGTGAAACCTCCCTTCGGGCAGCCCAATATAGTCGAAGGCCTGGGCGCAGGACACGGCCACCTGAACGGCACGGGGATCTGCTAGTCCAACATCTTCAGCCGCAAAAATGAGCATTCGACGTAGGATGAATTTGGGATCTTCGCCCGCATACAACATGCGCCCCATCCAGTACATCGAAGCATCCGGGTCCGAACCGCGAAGACTTTTTATAAATGCGGAAATGGTGTCGTAGTGAGCGTCGCCTTCTTTATCATACAAAACCGCCCGTTTTTGGATCGATTCCGCTGCCACTTCCAGCGTGATAGACTCCCCCTCTTGCGTCGTTTCAATTGCCAATTCCAGTGCATTCAACAAAGAACGCGCATCCCCATTGGAGGTCGAAACGAGATGCTCCAGCGCGTCATTGTCGATCGAGACGCGGCGTTTTCCATAGCCCCTTTCGTCGTCGTTGATGGCCGCCCGAGCCACATCGGCTAAGTCTTCCTGGGTAAGAGATTGCAGTTCAAATATTCTAGACCGGGATACGAGCGCCTTGATGACCTCGAAGTACGGATTTTCTGTGGTGGCCCCAATAAGCGTAACGGTTCCGTTTTCAACATGGGGTAACAAAGCGTCTTGTTGTGCTTTATTGAACCGATGGACCTCATCAATAAACAGAATGGTGCGCTGTTGATGATGCTTTAGCCGATCCTCAGCCTCTGAAATGGCCTGCCGAATATCTTTTACGCCCGCTAAAACGGCATTCATCGTCACAAAATGGGACCGAGTGGAACCCGCCACAATGCGTGCTAGGGTCGTTTTTCCGGTTCCGGGTGGGCCGTACAGTATCATCGAGGTGATTCGATCTGCCTCAATGGACCGACGCAGTAATCTTCCGGGCCCCAAAATATGCTGCTGTCCGACGTATTCGTCTATCGTGCGCGGACGCATGCGGTCGGCCAGCGGAGCACGAGAATTGCGGAACGATCCCGCTGAGGCATCGAAGAGATCGTCACTCATGCGGTGATGCCCATTTTAGATAGTTCCTGGTGAACACCTTTCGCAAACTCAGTAGCCCCGCCTTGAGATGGATGGCGTACATAAACACAATCTATATCCAGCATAGTCAACGCTTTTTCGGCTTTTCGGCCCACGGCAATCACGGTTTTAGGCTCCAAAATCTTATGGATTTCGGCCAAAAGGGGAAGGAACTGCTTTATTTCCGATACCCGAGGGGTACGGATGGAAAATGGCTTATCAATATAATGGGGGTGAAAGGGAACGGTATTCCACGTCAGCAGGTGTTGATGATAAGGCTCCAGTATTTTCCAATATATGGATGCGCTGTACTCTTTGTGGGGTTGTCTTCCCACGCTCGATTGCTCTCCGTTTACCGGAAAGTTTGGATCCAACAGTTGTTGCTCGCTGGTTATGGGAACTCCAGAAAACCGGCATCCCCAAGGTCCGGGCGCTTCGGCTAGTAAAAATATCGTGGGGGCCACGCTGCGCTCGCAGAGATACCGCCTCAGATTTTCGCGCCGAATAAGGCTGGCACCCGGCTTATCAACAGCTGCATGTTCACTCACATACGGGTTGAATAAGTCGGCCGTAGAGGCCCAACCGTACAGAATCTTCGCAATCAACTTGTTGAGTTCAAACAGCATGTATAGTGTAAAGGGGTTAACGGTGTTTACGCGGATTTTAAGCTAATTGAACAAAGGAGTCTGTCCAACTTTCTTCAATGTAGAATTTTCGTTGTAGAATACATTTCGAGGGGTCTAAATCACCCTTTACATCGTACCAGTGTCCCCAATTTTGTTGACTTTCCCTTTAGAAAATCATGGAACCAGCTCGATTATCAATTAACGGTCATAACGCAGAATTTCCGGTTACCGTGGGCACGGAAGATGAAGTAGGATTTGACATCCTAAAGCTACGCGGTTCTACCGGGGCCATCACGCTAGATCCAGGATTTGCTAACACCGGATCGTGTGAAAGTACCATCACCTACATCGACGGTGAAAAGGGCATTCTAAGGTATCGTGGGTACACGATAGAGGATTTGGCTACAAAATCTACCTTTGTGGATGTTGCCCATCTTCTGGTCCGCGGAGAATTGCCGACCAAAAAAGAAGCCGATAAGTTTAACGAAGACCTAACGCATCATAGTCTTCTGCACGAAGACATGAAAAAGTTCTTCGAGGGATATCCGGCCAATGCGCCGCCGATGAGTGTTCTTTCGACCATTGTTTCGTCGCTTAGCGCATACTATCCGGGTTCTGCGGATGGTGAGGATTTTGATGTCAATATTGTTCGTTTGCTGGCGAAACTAAAGACGATCGCCGCTTTTTCGTACAAGAAGTCGATTGGGCAACCGTACATCTACCCTCGCAACGATATGGGGTATGCGGCAGATTTCATGCATATGATGTTCGCCGTCCCATCGGAAGAATATCAACCCAACGATCTGTTAGTTCGGACGTTGGATATGTTGTTGATCCTTCATGCAGATCACGAACAAAACTGCTCAACCTCGACGGTCCGTATGGTTGGAAGTTCGGGTGCTGACCTTTTTACCTCGATTTCCGCAGGTATTTCCGCCCTGTCTGGTCCGCTTCATGGTGGTGCTAACACAGCCGTCATCGAAATGCTGGATATGATCCGGAAGGACGGCGGTGACTTTAAGAAGTACGTAGACAAAGCCAAGGATAAAAACGATCCTTTCCGCCTCATGGGATTTGGGCATCGTGTCTACAAAAACTTCGACCCGCGCGCGCACGTAATTAAATCCAACGCCGACGAAGTACTTAACAAGCTGGGCATTAGCGACCCGTTATTGGATCTTGCGAAGCAATTAGAGCGTATTGCGCTTGAAGATGACTATTTCGTTGAGAGAGGACTTTATCCAAACGTAGATTTCTACTCGGGTATCCTCTACCGCGCCATGGGCATTCCGACAGACATGTTTACCGTGATGTTTGCACTGGGAAGACTTCCTGGTTGGATTGCACAGTGGGTAGAAATGAAAAAGGACCCCGCGACCCGTATTTACAGGCCGCGTCAAATTTACACCGGGTATACTAAACGCGCCTTTGTCCCTACAGAAAACCGCGGTTAGCAACCCAATCTAGATTGGGTTAGATGGCAGTTAACCTGATTTGTTTGTACTGTTTATCAAATGACGAACCGTCCCAAGGAGGACTAAAATGAAGAAACTTGTACTACTATTTCTATTCACAACAATTGCGATAGCTGGCCTGACACCCATCGTAGCCAGCGCCCAAGTGGAACGCGGTGCTGAATCGGTGTATATCCGCCCACACGTAGGAATTTCCTACTACATGGGAGATAGTGAAAAATCGCCATTCAATTTTGATGGGGATATGTTTGATAAATTCCCATATAACATGGGATTGGAACTGGGTTACCAGTTTACTCCAAGCTATAGCGTTGGATTGGACTTCCGCTATGGAGATTACACTCAGATCACTGATTTTGAAGTACCAACCACGACCGAAGATCACCCAACGACCCGCTGGGCTGTTCGGGTTTTGGCACGTAAACTGATGAGCGCAGGCAAAATTGCCCCTTATTGGTTTGGTGGTGTAAATGTTGGCGGTGGAGATAGCTACGTGAGTTCTGTTGCGTGTGCGAACAACGTTGTTGGAAGCTGCGTAACCCAAAATAAAATGGGTTTTGGGCTTTCTGCTGGTCTAGGACTCGATTTTTATATCAATCCTGCAACGTCTTTCTTTATTGAAACGGGTCTTGACTCTCAGTACCCTGACGATGCATCTGACGGACGCAAGGACAATGGCTTCACCGGATGGGACTTCCTTGGCAACCACTCGCTTGGTATCAAAGTCAATTTCAACCGGGTAACTCCAGTCGAAATTACCGACATGATTTGCCCAGTCAGCGTGGTTGACGCTGGTACTCCGATTAACTTTACGGCTTCGGTCAACGAAAAAGCGACCCAACCAGTCGATTACTTGTGGACGTTTGGAGACGAAACAACCGCCTCTGGAATGACCGTTTCACACACGTTTGCACGTGCTGGATCATACACCGTTGGCTTAACAGCTAGCAACGGAAGCGGCAAATACACCTCTGTTAAGACGTGTATGGTCGAAGTTAAGGATCCTTGTGTTCCTGCAACGATCACTTCCATGCGCGCCTCGAACATGAGTCCTGACACGCAAACTGCTGTCGCTTTTTCAGCGAATGTAGCAGGTTCTGATTCTCAGTATCGTTGGGACATGGGAGACGGCACGAAATTGACGGGTGCGTCTCCTTCTCATACCTACAGCAAAGCCGGCACCTATACCGTAACGCTGGAAGTTGAAAACTGCGCTGGTGTTGTAAAACGCACCATGACTATTACGGTCGTTCCTTACGAAGCAGCCATTTGCCGTGAAATCACTGAAATGAATTCAGCGTATTTCGCAGCTAACTCGTCCGCACTAACCGACGAAGGTCGCGCACAGCTGAAAGAAAACTTAGACATTCTACTCCTTTGCCCAAATCTAAACGTACGCGTTGAAGGATGGGCATCTGCAGGCGAACGTCGTCCACAAGAACTTAGCGAAGACCGCGCCCGCGCCGTCGAGCAATACTACGTGGACAATGGTGTCTCTGCCGGCCGCATTGTTTCTTCTGGAAAAGGCCGCTCAGGAATGGGCAGCAAGAAAGAAGGACTTGCTCAGATCCGTCGTGTAGACACGATTCCTGTTCGTTAATAACAGGTTAGCACATTAGGCGTCTGTTTCGACAGTCGTAAAATGCAGGGAGGGCTTGAAGATCTAGATCTTCAAGCCCTCCCTTTTTTATGCTCTGTTCACTCATAGAATGAACGAGCGCCCAAATGAAGGTTCACCCTGCCTTATTGAGAAATCAAGGTGCCTTATTGAAAAATCAAGGTGCCCTGCTCCCACAGAGTCTCAAGCAATTCTATGAATTCACTGTCGAGTTCATAATCGGCCTCTTTGAGCCCGCTAGCGCTAATCAACGCCTGAACCGCAGGGAGAAGTGCATTACGGAGCTGTATAACCTCTCCACCAGCGAACAAAGTGAATTCAGCGTCTGAACGTGGGCTGTACATTACCTGCGACGATGAATAGGGCTTCAAGGATTTGCCGGATTCAAACACCTCGTCAAATGAAAGGTGCGTATAGGGCCCCTCTTCGGCTTGACGCCTCGGCTCCGACAGCATCTTCCCAACCAAATTCGTAAGCGCGTCTTTATCGTCAATGACCCGCTGAAGTAGCGACTTGACCCAGTCAACAGCTCCATCGCCCAGCTCCCCAGGATGTCTTGCGGCCTGCAAATTTGGATCTGAATAACGCTCTTCAGGATCCATATCGTTCAGTACGTTCTCCAAAAGGCCCGTAACCATTTCCAGCGCACCGGGCGCCCTACATCCTATTGAAAATGTCATGCAAGGCCCCAGCGCCACACCGTGGTGGGCTATTTTGGGGGGCAGATACAACATATCCCCAGTCTCTAGAATCCAATCGCAGTCGGGTTCAAAATCAGCCAGAATAGAGACATCAATGCCTTCGATAAGGTTTTCATCGACCACAGGGACGGTATCTATTTGCCAACGCCTTTGGCCATAACCCTGCAGCAGAAACACATCATAGTTGTCGGTGTGTGCTCCCACGCCGCCGCCGTTCGCGGCATACGAAATCATGATATCGTCGAGTCGCCAATTGGGTAAAAAGGAGACGACTTGAAGCATTTCCCGGACTTCAGGCACCAATCGATCCACTTCTTGAATCAACAAGGTCCATTGAGACTCTGGCATTTTGTCGAAGTCCGCCTTTTTAAACGGCCCCTCACGAACATCCCACCGATGATTGCCTTCCAGTTTTACCATCAATCGACTAAACGCGTCCTCGCGTTCAGAAAGGGCCAAAAACGAGTCTGGAGACAGAGGGGACTTAAATCCAGGCCAAGCTCCCCTTACCAACAAGGGCTTTTTTTGCCAATACTCCGCCAGAAACTCTGCTGCCGAAAGGCTGCCAAAAAAGGTCGATGGAATCTGCATAGTTACCTAAAAAAGAAAATCGATTACTTCCAATAAGGGCCAAATCATTAACAGACTGAAAACTAGTACCATCCATGTCATGGATTTCTTAACAACGGGGAACTCATAGCCGCAGTAAGGACACGTATCCTGACCTTCTTCCGATTCTAAAGCGCAAGCTGGGCATTCTGTCATTTGAGGCGACGGGATACTTTTATGATCTGGATGGGCTGCAACAAGCGCTGTAATTCGACTTCGCCGCCTTGTATCGATTGGACGATATCCATTCCAGCAGTAACCCTTCCAAAGGCTGCAAACCCCTGACCATCGGGATTGCGCATGCCACCGAAATCGAGCGAGGGTTGGTCACCAATACAAATGAAAAAGGAATGATTGGCGGTGTCTGGTTCACCGCGAGCCATGGAAATAACTCCATCGAGGTGTTTGAGGCCAGTGTCTGATGTCCTTTCCAATGGAATGGGGTCAAAAAAACGATCCCGATATTCAGGATTTGCTCCACCTTGAATGACTTCTATCCGAATAGAATCCTCCGGTTGATTTTCCATGGTTACGACTCGGAAAAACGATCCTCCTTCATACATTCCCCCGTCCACATAGCGCAAGAAATTGGCAGACGTAATCGGAGCAGCAACCGTATCAATTTCGACTTCAATGAGGCCAGAGCTGGTTTCTATGTCGACGACGACTACAGAAGTTGATTTCGAGCAGCCTATCATCAATAAGCCGATCGCCAAGTAAATAAATAGCTTCATCCTCATTCTCTTTCTCCTTTTTCAATCGTATCCAGGAAATTCTGCATAACCTTTCGACCCATGGTCGCATCGGCGAAAGCCTGATTGGTAGGTAGGACAACGACCAATGGCTACTCAGGATGCAGCTAAAAAATCGTCATTCAAAGTTCCGTTTGCAAATGATGTCTTATCCCATGCCCCCAATCAAATACCCACTGCTGCCTATTTTCGTTTGCCTACAATTACCGCTGAAACCTTGATTTCATCGCCGACAAGACTATCCATCAAGAAGCCAAATTTCATTTTGTAATCTTTCCGATTTAGGACAAATTCGGAGCGAATGGTCGCTTCATTTCCCGTTGCATCGAGGCTCAATAAAAAGGGTAATTCCACGTCTCGGGTGGTGCCATAGACCGTCATCTTACCCTTTACCGTTTTTTTCTGACCCGCGTTTCGTGCCTTACCTATGCCCGTGGACGAAAATTCTATTGTTGGGTACCTTTCCGTATCAAGAAAGTCTTCTGATCTTAATTCTTTGTCCCGCAACGCTTTATCGGTGTCGATGCTTTTTACATCGATTGTAATTTGGGCCGACATCGAATCCGGTTGGTTCGAATCATATACAATCGTTCCTCGAGCAATGGCAAACGTTCCATTGACCGTAGCGACTCCGAAATGCTCTACTTCAAAAGAAAAGATGGAGCTCGACGCCTCTAAAGCATACTCCCGGCCTTGACCGAAAACCAGGCTCGGTACTATCAAGAACACCAAAAGACAAAATGTTATTTTCATCGATCCAAATGCATGCGGGGGGCGGGGAGAATGATTTCAAATGCCACACGGCTCATTCGGTTCGATTAAAACCGCCCACCCCTCACAAAAAGCTACTATTCACCAGATCCAATTTAGAGAAGTCAAAATGCATAGGACGCGGTTCACAATTCCTTTGCAAATGCCCAATGGAGTTCGTAACGTTGTCGGATTCGGCCATCCCTACCGCCCGAAGGACCACCCACCTACAGACCGAAACCCGAACCCCTATGACCTCTACGCTACAATCCCTTTTTAGGATTTCAGCGGCGTTGTTCTTGCTTTTCAGCATCCAGAACAATCGCGTTATGGCGCAGGATGGATCGCGGGGTAGCCGAAATATGTACCTAATCAGCCATATGCCGCTAGGAGGTATGAAAGCAACCAAGGGCTCCGCAACTGCGGGTTTTGAAGCTTTAGGAAGAAATACCGGCGACGTGGTGCTGGACCAAGGCGTTGGCAGACCCTTTGTATTTGTAGCAAAAAGAGGTGCTGATCAGGGTGTCGTGGCCATCAACATTTCTGATGAAGCCAATCCAAGGGTCGTGGGAGAGTGGAAAAGCAAGGCTGAGGTTGCCGACATCATTCTTTTTAAGTCTGGCCCGCGGACCTTTCTAGTAGCTACTCATCCGACTAGTGGCGCCACCATTTTAGACGTAACCGATCCGGATGAAGGCCAATTTGATACAATAGCTAGTTTGGAGGTTGATGGAGGGTTGCACCACGGTTTTGCGTACCGGCACTCCAATGGCCGGGCCTATTTTTTCGCTACTGGTGGTGGAAATATTTTTGTTTATGACCTGGCCCGACTCACCTCTGGCGATGGGACTGCCGTGACTTCTATTCCCTTACCGGAGGACATCCCCGCAATCAAGTATGGTTTTCATTCCGTCTCCGTTCAATTCGAAGCCACAACTGAAACGGATCGTTTATATGCCGCAGGGGCTGGTGGCTATTACATCTTGGATGTGACAGACGTAGCCAATCCTTCGCTGATTACCGCTGTAAATTCGGCTGCCGTCCAGATCGGAAGGAGTGTATCTGCGACGCCTGACGGGACTCACTTGGTCACGGCTGCCGGCTATCGAACGGCACCCATGCGTATTTTCGACTTGAGACCCGCGTTTGAAGGAACCGTCCCGAGAATTCGGACAGCTGTGGGTGCTTGGACAGCTAATTGGCAGAATTACGCCGAGAATCACACATTGCGATGGCCGTTGGTTTTTACCGCCGCGATGGACGACGGGCTTCAGGTCTTTAATATGATGAACCCGTTCGAGCCTTTTACGGTCGGGTTCTACCACACATGGGATGGTCCTGCCGCTTCTTTGGCCAATCGGGATGTCAATATGACCGGTGCTTGGGATGTGGATGTCCGCAATTCGGATGGCCTCATCGCGGTCACGGATGTCAATACGGGTCTGTGGCTGTTCCGGTTGGAAGGTTTTGAAAATTGGGACGGTCGCGGATGGGGCTTCCCCAATGTGAGCTCGGTTCAAGATTGGGAAAATGGACCAACGAGGTCAACGTCATGGGACTAATTACATTGAATTCAATGCCGCGTCATGAAGGGTTTATTGCCGAGCAAGGCGTAGCCACCTTCCGAACTCGGGCTTTCAAACCGTCGGGTAAAGTCTTTTTGGCTTGCTTCACGCTGTTGATGGCCTTTTCGCTCGAATCCGTTGCCCAAAGCGGACCATATGGCCGTGGAATCGAGCAACCATCGCACCCGCAAAAGCCAGGCGAGCGTGGGTCAGCTAACATCCGGGTCATGTCTCACATACCGCTCGGGGCTGCTGGAAGCGTTTCGGACGTGGAAATTGAACAGGATTTAGACCGCCCTTACGCCTATGTAGCGAGAAGGAATACCGAAATCGGATTCGATGTTATTGATTTAACAGATCCCGATCACGCGAAAGTGCTGTACCGTTGGCGCATCGAAAACCCAGATCTGCATGTTGGCGGAGCCATGGATGGTCGCTATTTCAAGTACAAGAATCGCTATTACTACGTCCAGTCGGTGCAATTGCGCCAATCAGGTCCAGATTCCGAGGTCGGAGCCATTGTATTTGACGTGACCGACCTACCGTCTAAAATGACCGAGGTGGGCCGCATCCGCCAATCCGAAACCCCAGGCGGGTTCCATAACATTTTCATGTACCAGCACAGCTCGGGCAAACCGATGCTGTTTGCTACTTCGGGTGGTTTTGCCAAAGTTTTTGACATGGGCCTGTTCATTGACGGAGAAACGTCGGAAATGGACTCTCAACTTAAAGACGAGAATCGGGAGCTCATCGGAAGGGTCCCCGTGGCTGAATCAGAGAATATGTGGTCCAAGGGCTACCACGATTTTTACGTAGCGTATCATCCAGAAACGGGCCAAGATCGGTTCTATGGGGGTGGTGGCAGTGGGTACTACGTGTATAACGTCACCAATTTAGAAAAACCCGAACTTTTGGCCACCTTGCTTGGCGTACCAGGCGTGTCCTGGGGTCACACCTTTACGCCTACGCCCGATGGCAATTATGCCATAGGAGAAACGGAATTTCAATATCAGCCGCTGCGCATATTTGACTTGAAACCGGCTCTAAATGGCGAGGTCGCCGACAAAAATATTGATCATGCCGTTGGGGCGTGGCACGCCGATTGGAAGAGCTTGGCACACAACCACGAGGTCAGGTGGCCATTCGTTTTTGTGTCTGGCTATCAAACCGGCTTAGGAATCTTTAATATGGTAGACCCCGAGCATCCGTTTACAGTCGGCTATTACGATACCTTTGATGGCATCCATAATGATATGGGTGCGGCCATGGAGCGTATAGGCACCCCATATGACTGGAATGTGTACGACGGAGCTTGGGGTGTGGACGTTCGAAATGCCGATGGACTAATCGTAATCAGCGATATGACCACCGGCTTTTGGGCTTTTAAAATGGACGGATTCGATGGTTGGAACGGCGAAGATTGGGGAATGCCCAATGTCTCGAGTGTTCAACAATGGGGAAGCCTTCCAACAACTCGATAGAAATAAGGCATAAATCAGGATGAAAATGAGATTGTTACTCGCCGTGGCGCTTTTGGCGCTCACTGCCGTCCCTGCGACGGCTCAAAAGATGGAAACGAAAAATGGTTCGGACAATATTGAGGTATTGGGACACGTGCCGCTGGGTCATCACTCGTCCGTAACCGATTTAGAGTTGGAACAGGACCTAGACAGACCCTACGCCTACATTGGTCGCGCATCCATTGTAGATGGCGGACCAAAAGGTATGGATATCATTGACCTTTCGAATCCTTCCGCTCCAAAAGTCATCTATGAATTCCGGTTGGAATTCCAAGATCTACTGCCAAACCGAGGTGGAATGGATGTCAAATATTTCCGCACCGGGGGCCGTCACTACGTGGTGCAATCCTTCGAATTTGGTAGTGGGCCTTTTCATGATCTAGGAGCCGTCGTTTTTGACGTAACTGGGCTTCCTGACCCTGCGAAAGTGAAAGAAGTCGCGCGCATCAAGCTTCCTGAATTTCCAGGAGGGATGCATAACATTTTTATCTACAAGCACACCAACAAACACATTTACCTACTAGCCACCGTTCCTGGTAGCATGGTCCAGGTATGGGATCTCGAAAAAGTGGTAGCTGGTGACCTAGCAGGGGCCTACGTAAGTACGATTCCAACCCCCGAAACACCCAACAATCCTGGAACGAGACGTTTTTATCATGACCATTATGCCGCGTTCCATCCGGACTCCGGCGAAGATCGGTTCTATGGCGGCGGAAACGGCGGCTATTATGTATATGACATCTCGGACATCGAAAACCCTAAGATCCGCGTGACCCTCATGGGCATTGCTGGAGTAGATTGGGGGCATACCTTTACTCCGAGCCCTGACGGACGTTACGTGGTAGCCGAATCTGAGTATCAATACTCCCCCCTCCGGATTTTTGACCTGCAGCCTGCGTTAGATGGCAAAACAACCAATATCAACCAGCCTATTTCAGGTTGGACGGCCAATTGGGAAAACCTGAGCCACAACCACGAAGTGCGTTGGCCTTTCGTATTCGTATCGGCGTATCTGGATGGGCTGCAAATATTTAGCTTGACTGACCCTAAAAATCCTCAGACGGTTGGGTACTACGATACCTACAACGGATCCAATGAAACCGGATTCAATGCCGTTATCAATGGAGCATTTGGGGTTGATGTTCGAAACGCCGACGGTTTGATTGTAGTCTCCGATATGTCGACCGGATTCTGGACATTCCGCATGGAAGGCTTCAGCGGATGGAATGGCGAAGACTGGGGAATGCCCAATATCTCTTCCGTACAGAAGTGGGATGAAGAGTCCAAAGAAGGCACCCGATAGCATATTTTTAATTGATTTAAACGTTTGAGAAATGAAAAACTTACTCGCATTGCTTTTACTTTCCGCCTGGATCGCAGCGCCTACGATAGCACAAGACACGGCTTGGACTCAGCTAAAACCAGGGTCTGAAAACCTGACGGTTGAAGGCCATATTCCACTTGGCGCTCCGTTGAATACTATGGATATGGAAGTGGAACAGGAGTTGTCTCGGCCTTTTGCCTACGTGGCTCGTGGCACCGTGGGCACGGGGTCTGTCCGGGGCACGGATATCATCGATATCTCGAACCCTGCCAGTCCAAAGGTTCTATTGCGCTGGCGAATGGAAAATCCTGAGCTTCACACCGGCCTTGGTGGCATGGATATCAAGTATTTCAAGTATGCCGGAAGGTACTATGTAGTCCAATCCACTCAGTTTGGGCAAGGTCCAAATAGCGATTTGGGCGCCTACATTTTGGACGTTACAGGTCTTCCCGACCCTTCCAAAGTCTTTGAAGTAGCACGAATCCACGAGCCTGATCTTCCAGGGGGATTCCACAACATTTTTATCTACAAGCACTCCGACGGCCGGGTCATCCTGTTAGCTACCATTAATGGTGCTGGTGCGAATATGTATGATCTTGGGAAAGCCGTTTCTGGCGACCTCAAGGGAGCCTTTATTGGTACCGTTCCAATCGCTGTAGAGCAGGGTGGATTCTATCATGACCTGTATGCCGCCTGGCATCCTGATTCCAACCAAGATCGGTTCTACGGTGGCGGACAAGGTGGCTACTTCATCTACAACATCACGGATACCGACAATCCTGTGCTTGAGTTTACGATGACGGGAATCACGGGCGTTTCGTGGGGCCATACATTCACGCCGAGCCCAGACGGGCGGTATGCAGTTACCGAAACAGAATATCAATTTGCCCCGCTTCGCATGTTTGATATGAAGAAGGCCAACGACGGTGAAGTCGAAAATATTCGTGCACCCATTTCTGCCTGGACCGCCAACTGGAAGAATCTGGTGCACAACCATGAAGTGCGCTGGCCCTATGTCTTTGTTTCGGGCTATCACGATGGATTGCAAGTCTTTTCATTAATGGATCCCAAGCATCCGACTACGGTTGCTTACTACGATACCTACACAGGTCCTCGCGATGTAGGAGCCATGGGCGGAGCCGTTGGAAACGGTGCATTCGGAGTCGACGTCCGCAACGCGGATGGGTTGATTTTGATTTCCGACATGACCACCGGGTTTTGGACATTCCGCATGGAAGGATTCAACGGCTGGAGTGGCGAAGATTGGGGAATGCCGGACATTAGCTCCGTTCAAAAATGGGACGAAGAGTCAAAAGAAGGCACCCGATAATTATTAGAAAGAACTTGAGATTATGAAACGTACTACCACGATTTTGTTGGCAATGATCATTGTTGCCTTTGCGTTCAAACCGGCCGCGGCCCAATGGACCACTGAAAAGCCTGGAAGCGATAACATCGAAGTCATCGGACATACTCCCCTGGGACCGCGTCTCAGTGTTGCCGACATGGACCTTGAACAAGAGTTGAGCCGTCCGTATGCCTATGTAGCCCGGATGCATTACGCAGAGGCTGGCGAAAAGGGGCTAGATATCGTGAGCCTCGCCGATCCATCAAGGCCAGAAGTTATCTATCGTTGGAGAATCGAAAGCCAGGATCTCCACATGAAAACAGGTGGGATGGATGTAAAACACTTCAAATGGAATGGCCGCTACTATGTTGTTCAGTCGCTTCAATTTGGTAGTGGCGGACCGGACAATGACCTTGGCGCGGTGGTATTGGATGTTACCGGGCTTCCTGACCCCAAAACGGTTAAGGAAGTTGCTCGGATTCGTGAGCCGGAAACGCCCGGCGGATTCCACAACATCTTTATCTACAAGCATTCATCGGGTCGCGTTCTGCTTATTACCACGGTTTCCGGCCCAAATGCCAACGTCTATGACCTCGGTAAGCTGGTAGAAGGTGGTGGAAAAAGCGCGCTGGTCGCCAAAATTCCTACCCCCGCTGAGGATTCACGTCGTGGATACCATGACTTCTACGCTGGTTTTCATGAAGAAACGGGTACCGATCGCTTTTATGGAGGCGGAACGGGCGGTTATTATGTCTATGATTTTACCGACATGCAAAAACCGACCTTGTTAGCCACTTTGACGGGAATTAGCGGCGTATCCAACGGCCACACGT
>CALEEY010000223.1 GCA_937877085.1 uncultured Bacteroidota bacterium | reverse complement strand
CAGGTTTGTTGAATTGACTCGCTTACGTTACAAATATCCTGTAAATTTGAAAAAATGTCTGATTTTCTATTTCAATCCCACTACACGATGAAAAAAACAATTCAATGGATGGCGACCTTCGCGCTTTTTAGCGTGGTAACGGCGCCATTGTTCGCGCAGAGTTTCGGCGGGGCACTAGCTGTTGCCGGAAGCGATGTTATAGTTGGTGAAACGGGTAACTCCAATTTCCCCGGCAGCGTTTACGTCTTTAATAAGGTGTCCGGTAAATGGAGCGAAGCCTACCAATTGGAAGCTCCAGATGGCTCTTCGAATGGCGATACGTTTGGACGAGCTTTGGATACGAATGGTGGTCAACTCATCGTTGGAGCTCCTGGGCAAAATAAAGTTTATGTATTTTCACGGACCAATGCTGGTCAGTGGGGAAGCGGAGCCCTTCTTACGGCTAACGATGCGGTAGAAGGTGATGGATTTGGTAGTACAGTCGCTATCGGGGATGGTGTTGCCGTGGTCGGCGCCTCTGCTAAAAATGAGAAAGCGGGTGCAGCGTATGTATTTAGGCTGACCAACGGTTCGTGGAAACAAGAAGCCAAATTAGCTCCTGAAGAATTAAAAGCAGGTGCACTCTTTGGAGCGGCCCTAGTAACTAGTTCAGACGTGATCATTGTGGGCGCTCCTGCCCGGGCTGGCGGCGGCGGCGGTCGTGGCCAGCAACAGCAAACTTTCACAGAAGTTGGTTCAGCTTACGCGTTTCGCTTTGAAAATGGAACGTGGACCAGCGCCGGACAACTTGGTCCCCAAGGAGTATTTGAAGGTGCAGGTTTTGGTTCTTCCCTTTCGCTTGAAGGGAATACGGTAGCTGTTGGGGCTCCATTTGACGCTCAAATGGCAGGATCTGTATCCCTATTTACGTGGGACGAAACATCCAAAGCTTACACTGGAAGCAACAAGCTTTCTCCGTTTGTCTCTTCAAGAGGAACGACCTTCGGCCAATCGGTCTCCCTATCAGGTGATATGGTACTTGTTGGTGCCCCTGGCGATAATCGCGGACTCGGATCCCTGTACACGTTTGAATCAGATGGACAAGGCGGCTTTTCGGCAGCGTCCAAATCTACCGGCTCAACGATGTCTGGCCGCGCAGCTTATGGCGCTACCATGGCTGGCGCCGGTAATATCAGTGTAATTGGTGCTACGGGCATGGATTCTCGCTCCGGCGGAGCGGTCGTTTGGGAAGTGGGTGCCAATGGCCAATGGGTTGAAGGTGGAGTGGTCATCAATCAGGCTAAAGGCTTTGACGCGATTACCGAAGGCGAGGCACGATGTGAAAATTCGAAAGTTGCGGCTTTTGATTGTAGCAACGTGGACATCGTGTCCTTCTTACCATTGAGCGCATTGGGCGCATCGCGTGGATCGGCCGTCAACGATATGTGGGGTTGGAGCGATGCTCAGACCGGGAAGGAATATGCCATTGTTGGTCGTACGGATGGAACGTCTTTTGTGGACGTAACCAATCCAGCCGCTCCCATCTACGTCGCCAATCTTCCGATGACAGAAGGAGCAAACTCCGCTATCTGGAG
>CALEEY010000222.1 GCA_937877085.1 uncultured Bacteroidota bacterium | reverse complement strand
TTGCGGTTGGGGTCGTAACCGCCCGGTCCGTCTTCGTCTATGAGGCCATCTCCATCATCATCCAACCCTTCATAGCCTAGTAAAATCCAGTCTCCTTTCTCACCAGCTGGCACGGGCTCCATCAAACGAGGATCGTCGTGGCTAATCCGGTGCGTTCCTTCACCAGGGACATACTTCCGGATTTGGTCAAAAAAGCCGTTGCCGTTTATATCGTTTGGAGGGTCTTCGTCATAAAGGCCGTCGTTGTCACTGTCCACCGGTACGTGCCCCGTTCGCGCATCGATGCCGGTCCCTTCAAAGAAATGTTGACGACCATCGGCATTGACGGTGGGTATGATGTAGAACACGCGCTCGTCAACCAAGCGAGTAATCATATCTATTTTGCCGTAGTTCTCCATCAAATACCAGATGGTATACAACGAGACTTCCGCGCCCTGGATTTCATTTCCATGGACGTTGGCCTCGATATACATGGCCGGCTTACTCATTTCGGGGCCGGTTTTCGGGTTGTTAATGGTCATCATGGTGACATCCCTTCCACCGTAACTCTTCCCAAGAGACGTGTAGGTTAGGAATTCAGGCCAGGTCTTCTGCATCGCTTTCATATCGACTTGAAGCTCGTCGTAGTCGTGCCAGCGATTGAAGTCGAGACGCAGTTTATGCTGAGGGTCGGATGCTTTTTGGGCGAAGGCCCCAGGCGTGGCACAGGTGGCAATGAGAGCCAATCCAATCCACGCGAGGAAAAATTTCGAATAACGTTTCATGACGTTCTTGTACAATGTTGCGTGAAGCAGATTATTGGAGTCGGATGGTAGCTGTGTCTGAGCCACCTTTCTGTGAAACCACCTTCAGTTCGATGGAATCGCCCTTGTTGCCTTTAATGAGCCATTCAAACTTGTTCCGGGTTCCAGACCCATCCATGGCTTGGAAAAAGCTGGTTTTGGCGCTTCCGGAAAGCAATGCTTCAGGTGCAATGCCGAGCTGAACCATGGTCGGCTTCACAGACCGTGAGGTCACGCCGTGGGAGGTAGATGTAGGAAGGAATCCTGCATTCTCCACCTCTGCTTTAATGCGAAATACACCCCCGCCGTGATTCACAACTTCCGTTTTGGCGATGTTCACATCCGCAAAAAGAGAGGTTAGATAGACTGCAAAAGCTGCATTTTTTGGTCCTACTTCGTCTAGTACCGACACAGGGGGATTCAATGCTTGATCTGGCTTGAATCCTCCAATTTCCACTTCGCCCAGCGTTGGATGTGTAAACGAGGTCCAAGCAGCGATGCCGTCTACCCCAGCACTATCCATCCAATCGGCCAATTTCTTGTCGAATGATGCAGCGCCCTCTGAAGAGCCACCGCGGCCTTTTGATTCGGATGTTTTAGATGAGTCCGAAGTCGCAGCAGTTAGGCCCCAGCCGGGAGTGGTAAATGAAGGCACACCAAACTGGAAATATCCATATTGGAAAAAGGCGCCTTCAGCTTTAACCAAAGCAGGTGCTTGCTTAATGCCGGTCAATTCAACATACTTCTTAGAAACGGTCGTGAAGTATTCTAGGTCGTCCGAGCTTACCGTGGTAGCAGGTCTGCGGCCGCCGCCACCAGAATTTGACGTTGCCTGAGAACCTCCACCGCCACCGAAACGCCGAGGGGCTTGCGTTGAAAAAATACCCACTTTAGAGGCTTCTTCGAAGCTGGCGTTGGCAAAATCAAAGAGGGAAATGCCTTCTGCTTTGCCCAATTCGCCTTTGCTGTTTGGGGCGGAAACTAGGTTATCATTTGGACCCAAAACGAACATCATGGCGATGTTTCTATGCGCGATGGTGAAGTCCATGATGGCTCTCGATTCACGCTCACTCACCATGTGAGGACCTGCGCCGCGCGTGTAGTATGGGTATTCGTGTTGGAAGTTGCGGTTCAGGTCTACTCCACCGGGAGCGTCTTCGTTGTAGAAGCCGTCCTTATCGTTGTCCGTTCCTTCCCAATACACCGAATAGGTGCCTGATTCTCCTTTTTTAGGATCCGC
>CALEEY010000221.1 GCA_937877085.1 uncultured Bacteroidota bacterium | reverse complement strand
GACCCCGTATGGGAGAGGTTGTTTAGTCCAGAACCTGGCGACGCAGATGAAATGGATGTCTTCCAACTGGTGTTTTCGGCAACGACTCCGCTCGGTAAATCGGGGGCTGTGACCGCGTCAAAGGTGTGGCTCAGCAGGGTGGTGGTCTGCGCAAATGCAATGGGGGAGTGGGCTACCAGGAGGGCTACCAGTAGTAGTAGGCCCATAATGAAGGGCACGGGGCTAACAATTCGTTTCATGACTTCCTCTTCTCGGGTTCTTTCTCACGGTCAATCGGGCACGCCGAATTCCGGCGCCCATATAGAAGAGGAGGATGCCGCCCAAAACCGAACGGGGAAAATTGAACTTTTCAACTCGCTTCCATGTGGTCGCGGCAATAAAAGTGTCGTTAAAAATGAAAAAGTGTCGTTAAAATGTCATAAAACATTGAAAAGTGTCGCAAAAATTGAAAAAGTGTCGCTAAATGACTGTAAAGCACTGAAAAGTCGCGCCCATAGTGGCAGGGCTTTGCAACGCTGGCGGAAAGGCGGCGGATTGGATATCAACCAGAATTTCTGCAAAAATACGAGCCAGGCACGACGTGGTACTTATCCGAGGATATTCGCAAAAGATTGTCCATTGCAGGCTCCGTCCATGAAGAACGCCAACCAGCGGGGACTTACGCTAGGCACATTATCGATCGGTTGTTGATCGATTTGTCCTGGGCTTCAAGCCATTTGGAGGGAAACACCTACACTCTATTGGATACGCGCATGCTACTGGAGCGCGGACAGGAGGCTGCAGGTAAAGATGCCGAGGAGACCCAGATGATTCTCAATCACAAAAGGGCCATCGAATTGTTGGTCCAAAATGAGGATCTGTTGACGTTCAACCGAATGACATTCTCAAACCTGCATGCCGTGTTGTCCCAAAATTTGTTGGCGGATATGAAGGACGAAGGGAGACTGAGACGCCAAAGCGTCGGTATTACAGGCTCCACTTACACTCCGCTTTCGCTACCTCAACAAATTGAAGAAATTTTTGAGCTGCTTTTGGCAAAAGCCAATCTGATTCCGGATGCCTTCGAGCAGGCATTCTTTATTCTAGTACATCTACCGTATTTACAGCCCTTTGCCGATGTCAACAAACGGGTCTCCCGACTTGGGGCAAATATTTCATTGATCAAAAGTAACTATTGTCCGCTTTCTTTTTTGGATGTATCGCGCGATCTGTATGTTCAGGGCCTTTTAGCGGTGTATGAATTCAACCGAATAGAGCTTTTACGAGACGTGTTTGTCCATGCGTATGAGCGCTCGGCAGCCAGATACAAATATTTGAAGGACGCCGTTGTTGAGCCGGATGGCTTTCGGATGAAATACCGGACCCTACTGACCGAAGGGGTCTCGAGACTAGTTAAAGATGGGAATGTGCTTCAAGTCTCATCGGTCCAACGGCTCGTTAATGACCAGACGATATTCGCGGAAGGGATTCCGTTGCAAGACAAGCAGCCGTTTGCCGAGTTGTTGTTAGAGGAGATGCTGAATCTGTTCGAGGGCAATTATATGCGGTATGGCCTGAGGCCCTCTGAGTTCGACTTTTGGAAAAGGAATCAGTAATGTTTGTGAGATGGATGATGCAGCGTTGGGGATGAATCAGGGGTGATGGGCCTTCGGTATGAATAAGAAGGGTGTGGTCGGGTGGTTGTTTACAGTGGAAAGGTGGCGCGATTGGAGAAAAAGGTAGGTAGGAAGGACAAAAAAGGGGTTTTAAAGTAGAAATGGTGGCATGATACGGTTGATGAACGGCGCGATACGGCTGGAAGTGGCATGATAGGGTTGACGATGGCGTGATATGGTTGAAGGTGGCGCGATCGTAGGGGGGATCTGGCGAAGGAAAGTTGGGGAGAGAAAGATGGGAAGGAAAGATGGGTGAAGCGGGGAAAGAAAGATGGGTGATGATGGGCGCGGTACGTATGGGGAATGGGGAGAGAAAGATGTGTGATGGGTGATGAGTGAAGCGGCGAAGGAAAGATGGGTGATGTGCGGCGTGGAGGGAATATCGTTCGGAAAAATTGATGATGGTGTGGGTGCTAAAAACGACCTGCGTTTGATACAAATAACCTGTTTTTGATATAAATAACCTGTGTTTGATATAAATAACCTGTGTTTGATATAAATAAGAAGTGGCGCCGGCAAAGCCGGCGCCACTTCTTGACCGAAAGGATCGCCTTTAACCCGCCAAAATCTCAGGCGATCGATCTCGAAAATCATCTCACTAGGGGCGGGATCCGTTCGACTAGGGCACCTAGTGCCGTATGGTGGACCGCGAGTGGTGCCGATTGTTGGTCAGCTACGGGGTCCGCCGTAAGGACTAGCCTATGTTTGGACGATTGCCAGGGCCACCTTGTCCGCCAGGACCGCGACGACCACCAGGACCACCTTGCATGCCAGGACCACCTTGCATGCCAGGACCACCTTGCATGCCAGGACCGCCTTGCATACCAGGACCGCCCTGCCCGCCGGGACCGCCCTGCCCGCCGGGACCGCCTTTGCCGTGCTGCATCCGAGCGGCCAACGCGTTGTGGATCAGCGTGATTTCGAACTGTGTATCATCCAAAATGGCGTCCAAAGCAGCTTGGTGGGCCTCACGTAGGGCATCAACCAAAGCCATGACTTCTTCTTGAGTGGCACCAGATTCAAACAACTCGCGGACGGCGTCGCGATCGGACGCACCGGAAGCTTTTAGTTCTTCAAGAGCTGCAACCTGTTCGGCAGACAGCCCAAGCACTTCGATCATCACCAAATGCGCAGCATCGCGATTGGCCTCGGCCTGTGCTTCGTGCTCAGCCCTGGCAGCTTCGCCAGCGGCTTTGTGGTCGGCTAAGGCTTGCTTTTGTTCGTCCGTAAGAAGGGCTTCGACATCAGCGCGAACAGATTCGTGAATGGCATCCAACTGCGCTTTGATTTCGTCACGACTTAAAGACTCGCGCTGAGCCAGAATGGCCTCAACCTGAGGCTTGACGGCTTCGCGAAGGGCCTCGATCTGGGCTTTTTGTTCGTCGGTAAGCCCGATATCGGCCAATGCACCGCCGCCACCGCCTTGTCGGCGCATATTATCAACAGACTGGCCACCTGGGCGCATCATTCCTTTTTGACGATCGCGCTGTCCGGCCTGAGCAATGCGCTCGTAGAGAGCTGCTTTCTCATCATCCGAAAGCGTGGCTTGGAGTTCAGCCGCTACGCGCCATAAAAATCCAGGCTCTTGATCGCCATCATTTCCACCGGGCCTACTGTGTTTGGCAAACGAGGCGTTAAGCGCTGCCGTTTGCGAGGAGGACAAGCTCAGGTCGGATATCATAAACGATATCGACGAGGCAATGGTGTCCTGTTCGGATTGATCATCCGAAATTCCACTCGAATCGCACGCGGCCAAAAAAACCACGGCAAGCAAGGCTCCGAAAAAACGAGTTACATGTTTGTTGATATTCCAGTTCGTCTTCATGACTTCCAACTATTAATTTGTTTACGAGATTGTTTCTCGTGGGTGTTAGACAAGGAATTTTGCTTTGTGGGGGTGGGTAAGCCCCCGTCTAGAAAAACTCCCCAGCCGACTTAATCGACTCGTATCTAATTAACGGCGCTTTCTAGGCCAAGTTGTCACAGAATTGTTACGATGGTGTGGGGAATTTGTTGGGAATTTAATTGGTAAGATTGCAAAGTCAGCACGTGATTTCAATGACACGTTAATAATGTTGGAAGATGCTGTA
>CALEEY010000220.1 GCA_937877085.1 uncultured Bacteroidota bacterium | reverse complement strand
CACTTGGTTTTAGAAGCCAATCATCCAACACTGTCTGCTGAATCGGCCTATTACGAAGGAATTAGCCTGAAAAGGGCTGAAAACGCCCCCGGAGCCATTGCCGCTCTGTCGGCCTATGTTAGCCAATTCCCGGGGCACCATTTGGCCGATCGTGGGCTACTCGAATTGGGAATTGTTCAGTATGAACAAAGACTGTGGCAAGATGCTCACGACTCCTTTCAAGAAATGGTGCGAACGTACCCCAATTCCGAGGCGCTTGGAGAAGGACTTAATCACTTAGGAAACACGAGCATCGCTATTGGAGATTTTGACGAGGCATTGAGCGCGTTTGATAGAGCCATCGCCCTGGATGCCGCGGATCCAAAATTGCTTGCTGAGGTCACTTTTCAAAAAGCGTGGCTGTTGTATCGAAACCGAAACTACACCGACGCTTCCAATCAGTTCATGAAGCTGTTTTCTGACGGAAAGGCGGGTGCGAAAGCCTCTGAGGCACTGTTCTGGGCCGCTGAAAGCTATTTTCAATTGGGATCGTTTGATCGGGCCGAAGGATTGTTTAATCGCTATTTGAAGGAGTATCCGAATGCCGAGCACCAGGATGCCATTCATTACGCATTAGGTTGGACCTATTTTCGCCAGGAAAATTATTCTCGTGCGATACCCGAATTTGAACGGTTTTTAAATATCTACAAAAATGACACGGGAAACGTACCCTATCGGTCAGACGCGCAGCTTCGACTTGCGGATAGCTACTTCGCGTTAAAGAAATATGCAGACGCCGTCCGGGTTTACGCGCGGATGGCTGCCGATGGAGATGATTATGCCCTCTACCAGATAGGTCACGCCTATTCAAATTCGGGCGATGCGTTTGAGGCCATCTCCACTTTTAGACAACTCATTGAAGACTATCCGACCAGCGAATGGCGCGAAGAGGCGCAATACTCCTTAGGGTATCTGTATTTCTTAAACGGCGAGTACGAGCAAGCCATCAAAGAATATCAATCGCTCATTACGACATTTCCTCGCAATCCATTGGCTGCAAAAGCACAATATGGAATAGGCGATGCCTATTTCAATGGCGGTAACATTAACGAAGCCGTTCGGGCTTACCAGGTCATTTTAACGAAGTACCCGACCAGTCCTTTTGTGGCTGATGCTGCCGCTGGAATTCAGTTTGCGCTCATGGCAGCCGGCCAGGACAGCCGTGCAGATACCATAATTGACTCCTTAGCTACTGTATTGAAAGGCACTCCAGCTGCGGAGCAACTAAAATATCGTCAGGCAGAAGCCAAGTATCAAAGTGGAAGACAGAAGGAGGCTCTTTCTGACTTTGAAAGCTTTATTACGTTTGCCAAAGATGCCAGTCTTTTGGTGCGGGCTCACTTTTACTCAGCCGAGATATTGAAGGGACAACATGCGATTTCGAGAGCGGAGCAACACTATACCAGCGTGGTCCAAAAGTATCCATCCTCTGAAATGTATGCTGATGCCGCTTATGCGTTGGGGCACATTTATTTGAGTCAAAACAAAAGCGGTGCTGCCGACGAGCTTTTTAAACAGATGGAAAGCAAATCTGCTTCGAACCCTAGAAATTTGGCAAGGGCCCGCTATGGACGAAGTCTCGCGCTGATTCAGTTGTCGAGATTGGACGAGGCCGAGCGCATCCTACAGACGTTGACGTCTGACGGGAAAATGACCGAGACAAATTTTCCAGCTTACCTCGGTCTTGCCCAAATTGCTTTAAAGAGAGAGGATTTTGCCCGTGCAGAGCAGCTGCTGAACTCCCTCTCCACGGCCGCACGGGACGAAATTGGAGCTGAAGCATTGTTTTTACTAGGTTATTCCCAGATTTCACGTCGTCAATATGATCGCGGAATCGAGACGCTCGGGCGTATGCAGGCGCTTTTTTCAGGCTACCCTGAGTGGCTATCCAAAAGTTATTTCGAGCAAGGAAAGGCATTTGAAGCCTTGGGCAATCCTGGTCAGGCCATCAGGATTTACGAAATCGTGGTATCGATGTATCCAGACTCTCCTTCCTTCAAATCTGCAAAGGCGAGATTAGATGACTTACGCTAAAAAATTAACTCTTTCGCTTTTCTTGGCAGCCTGTTTCTTTGGCCCGACCACGGCTTGGGCTAGACAAGATGTGGTTTTGCCCGATTTGGCGCCAAGAGAAGTAGAAATTACGGGCGATTTAACGATTGTTTTTCCAGCCCTTCGCAGGCAGCCATTGGTGGGATTTAATCCCCCACCCATCGTTCCCGATATCCCTAAGTCGCGCCTACCGTTTGCCGAATCGTATAAACAGCCAAGTGCCGACCTACCGCCAAGTCCTGTCGTGCCACCGGACCCTCCTGAAGTGTCCGCCATTGCAAATCGTATTCCCATGAATGGGATGATGAGGGCGACTATTGGGAAATACTTAGACCGCACACTGGCCGCCGAGTTAGCTTTACGCTACACGTTGACTTCCTCGGCGTTGTTTAATGTAGAATACCATGGCACCAATGGACATGAACCGTTTTCTGGATCTTCAGCGAACTCAGGGTTTGACTATTTAAAGGCGACCATGCGATTGTCGACGAGCGTCGGACCCGTTGTTTTATCCGGGGCTGCAGGCGGTTTTAAGCGCAGTTACACCTTATTCGGATTGAATCCAGTAGCAGGGTCCCAAGCGGTTTCGAATCCAATTCGAGACCTTAACGGTGGGAGTATTACCATGGGAGTCAGCAGTAAACCGGGCTCAAAATACGATGCTAGCCTAACAATCGATGGAGGTCTAACGACGCTCGACACGGAGGTTTATGAGCCGACCGTTCGGGTACATCCGACTACTATCCGGGATGAAAGTTTTCTCACCACGAATGGCCGCTTCTCCGTTCCTATTCCCGATGGTTTCGCATCTTTGACCGTATATGGTAGCACCTCAGGCTTAGACGCTGGCTCATTTCCTGGTAGCACCGTTCAATCCGGGTACTCGCAAGCAGTTGTCAGCTACCTGTATTCAAAAAATCTACATGTTAAAGCGGGTCTCGCCGTCATGGGATTCCGTTCGGACCCTCAGTTTGCTAGCGATCGGGCTCGATCGCTGTCCTATTTGTCTCCCGTACTTGAATTGAGCTATACCCTAAGCTCGTCAATGCGCGTGTTTGGAGGAAATCAGCCTACATTAGAGTCCGGCCATCTGCGCGAGACCTATACAGCGGCTCCGTTCCTTAAAGACGAGCCCCTGCTTCTGCCATCGTTGACATCCATTGATGCCCATTCTGGATTCGAATTTCTCTCCGAATTTGTTACTGCAAAAATCCAAGCGGGTTATAAAGACCAGCCGTATCTGCGATATGCTTTCCAAAGTTCAACCGTTCAAAATGGTTACAACCAGGGGTATGCAGGCCTCGGGTATGAAGCGGCAAACATGCTCTACGGAAAAGTTGATTTGGGGATCATGCTCTCCCCTGGAATTCAAATGGGAATCGACGCCGAGTATAGAAAGGCCGAGCTTACTGACTTGAAAGTCGATATTCCTTACTTCTCTCCGTTCGCTGTAGGAGGTTTTGCCTCCGTTAGCTTTTTAGACGGCGATGGACTTGCTCAAGTGAACTTTCGACACGAGGGCGCGCGCCCAATCGATTTGACCGGTCTTCAAAAGACGCGTGGTATTACCTTATTCGGAATTGAAGGCTCCTACTTTTTAACACCGGCCTATGGATTGACCGCTGGAATTAGAAACATTGGGGCTTCACCAGAATTTTGGCAATTGTATCCGTTGGAAGCCACTACTTTGTTTGTCGGGGCTAAATATCGATGGTAATGGACAAGAAAAAGCACATTGGTCGAATCGTAGCGGAAGCGTTGATTCAAGGAAAAATCGTCCGACTGGATGGCATAGGCGTACTTTCACCCAAGCGACAGTCGGCTTTTCGTGAGTCGACACCGTCTGGTTTCAAGTGGCATCCTCCGCAACGTGGACTGGAGTTTGAACCCGATTCCAAATAATGAATCACGACCCAAAACAATTTTCTTTAGCAGACCTTCTCTTAGAAAGCCAAAAGACCATCTCTTGGCCTGAAAACGTGGCGCTGGAGTCCATACCGGATGAGCTTACGAACGAGCTTTTTTCCACTGGAGCCCTAGATCTTCCTTTCGTTGGAAAGTTCACGTTAGTGGACGGAAATGTTGTTTTTAGGCTAGATCCAGCGCTTGCGGTTGCTTTGAACGTGAGTCATGAAACGTTTCCTGTTTTAACTGTGGAGTCGGAAGGGCGTATTGTTTCCGAAAACAGTCCCGTTTCGGGTGTCACAGCAGACCCCCAAGCAATGGAAGCCGCGGGTCCCGATGCATTAAAGATCGAACCGGTACTACCTGCCATTGAATTGATTCGCCCCCCCTCCATAGGGCCGGCTATCGAAACCACACCAAAGGCACCTTCAGACCATGCGATGTCGAAAGGAACGCTGGATCATAAGCAGACAGAGTATAAACGCTCGCGAACTCCAGCCCGTCATGGTAAAAAGCGGGGATCGAGTAACAGCGCCTTACTTATCGTCGCGGGATTGGCTTTGGCTGCTGTTGCCGTCATCCTTCTGAAACCGTATGTTTTTAGCCCTACTCCCGTTGCACAGGAGCAGGAATTTACTGTAGTGCCTGACAGCTCGGCTGAGACCATCCCATCTGATTCCAGCAATGCTATCCCAACTGATTCCTCTTCGATTGCGCTGGGAGAAACATCTGACTTGCCACCGGAGACCAAATCAAGTATTCCCAACGCTACCGCCGATTCAAATAAAACATTTACGTCGGAAACAAAGGGTTATACTATTATCGTTCGATCCGCGTTGAATACGACTGCAGCGGAGACTGTTAGACAAGAATTGGCTGCGTTGAATTTCCCAATGGGGATATTGACAGGCGAATCAGACGGGGTAATCCGATACCGCATGGGCTTAGGGGTATTTTCAACCTCCCTAATAGCCGACAGTGTTCGTATTTCACTTGGGTCTCAATTGCCGCAAGGGTCGTGGGTCACTAGGATCCGATAGGACTTTTTAATTTTATTAAACCGAATATTTACCATGCTCACGATGAGCCTAACTTACTTCCAGGAAGTCGGCGTTCCTCCGGATAGCCTCGATTTATTATCTGAAAACGTGGCACCCAGTCAATTGGATATCATTTTCCAAGGCGGTTGGATCATGCTTCCAATCTTTCTTCTATCCATTTTGACCGTCTACCTACTGGTAGAACGCCTCATCATTCTTCGAAATGCCGATTCTGATCGAAATGAAATTATGGCGCGTGTTCGTGAATACGTTCGGGCCGGCAATACCCACGGTGCTCAAGCATATTGTGAAGCCCAGAAAAAGCCGCTTACTCGCATTCTCAAACAGGGTCTTGATCGATTAGGTCGCCCGATTTCGGAAATTCAGGATGCCATTAACGCCGCTGGAAAGCATGAAGGTTTCCAACTGGAGCGAAGAATGGACTTACTCGCTAGTGTGGCTGGTATTGCACCCATGTTAGGCTTCTTGGGAACGGTTACAGGGATGATTAAAGCGTTCCAGCAGATTCAGAATCTTCAAGGAAACGTGGATCCGAGCGTTTTGGCGGGAGGAATTTGGGAGGCTTTGGTCTCTACGGCTGGAGGGATGATCGTGGGAATTTTGGCGTTTTTCTTTTACAACTATCTCCTGAGTAAAATCAATTTGCTAGTGAACGATATGGAGCAATCCGCCACGGAATTCATTGATATGCTCCAAGCTCCGGTAGATGAAACGGGTTCTCAGAAAAATTCTTACCGCAATAGCTTCTAAACTTCATGTCAACCAACTTTTCCTCTTCAAGGAAGCCCCTCATTAACTACAGCTTGGCCGGATTAGCGGACATCGTGTTGTTGTTATTGATATTCTTTTTGTTGACATCCAGTTTTATCCCTCAGTTTGGGATAGAGGTTACGCTACCGCAAACGCAAACTGCTGCGCCTACGAAGGATCAATACGTCACGGTCATTATTACCAAAGATGGAA
>CALEEY010000219.1 GCA_937877085.1 uncultured Bacteroidota bacterium | reverse complement strand
AGGAAAGTAGGCCATCGAAGAAAAGGAGGTTCTTCGGCTCTGAATGCCACCCAAGGAGTCGATTATAGCTTCGATGTTTTCCGGAAAGGGCTTTCCACTCTCAAAACTTAAATCAGCCCCGAGCAAGGTCTTTGACTCTGCGTCAATGGCTCGACGCAAGTTGTCTCCAAAGGAATTGATGGAAACAAGCGCGGCTACTCCGAGCACCATCGAAGTAATAAAAAGGAGCAATTTGGCGCGACTCCCTCGGGAGTCGCGCCAAGAAAACGTAATTAGCCACTTAAGCATTGGACAACATCTCGTTTTGCTCGGGAACGAGCCCGTTTGCCTCAGAAACCAGCCCGTTTGCCTCAGAAACCAACCGGCCCCGCTTCAACCGAATAATACGTTCGGTTTTTGCAGCCAATTCCAGATTATGCGTGACTAAAACCAGGGTCGTACCTGCCGTTTCATTGAGTCTGAAGAGCAGTTTTACGATGTGATCGCCGGTGTCTGAATCCAGATTGCCGGTCGGCTCGTCAGCAAAAAGGATGTCTGGCTTATTGATAAAGGCCCTAGCCATGGCAACGCGTTGCTGTTCGCCACCTGAAAGCTGCGCTGGATAGTGGTCCATGCGTTCTCCTAATCCCACCTCCTCAAGTAGTACTTGAGCTTCCTTTGTGGCACCCTTCCGACCCTGCAGTTCGGCGGGGACCGTAACATTTTCAAGCGCTGTGAGTGTCGGAATGAGTCGGAAAGATTGAAAAACGAACCCCACGTGCTTATTCCTGACCAGTGCTCGCTGATCTTCTGACAAGGCTCCCATATCGTATCCGCATAACATGACCTTGCCTGAACTCGGAGCATCTAGTCCGGCTGCTAAACCCAATAACGTGGTCTTTCCGCTTCCTGATGGCCCCACGATAGAAACAGTGTCGCCCCTCATCAATTCAAACGATACGGAATCGAGCACGGTAAGCAACCCATGCCCGCTTTTATACGTTCGTGTTAAACCGATTATTTCCAGAACTTTATCCATACACGTGATCAATTATTTTGTCTAACTCGAAAGCGATAAACAGTCAGGCCGGAATGAAGAAACGTAAGCATATGCTATACCCAACCCTGTGTCTAGTTGTTCTGCTTTCAGGATGTTCTTCCAACAATTCTCAAGATCCGCCCCCCATTGTAAACAGTCCCAGCACCAATTTGGACCCAGTGGCGGGCGATTCTCTCCGAGTTTTGGACGCAGAAATTCTACCCAATGGCAAATCTGCCATTCGAGTGCTGTTCCTAGGCGATAGTATCACCGCTGGATTAGGGGTTGGACAGGAAGAAGCATTTCCGAATCTAATCAAGCAAAAAGCTCTAAAGGAGGGCATGAACGCCGTATTTATTGATGCAGGGGTTTCAGGAGATACCAGTACGGGTGGACTGAACCGTATTGACTGGTTGTTAAAAAGCCGAATCGACGTCCTGATTTTGGAATTGGGAGGAAACGACGGCCTTCGAGGAGTAGACTTGGCGCTAACGAAGGAAAACTTATCCAATATCATCAGCAAAACGAAGGAAGCCTGGCCTGGAGTCCACGTAATTGTCGCGGGTATGCAAGTCCCACCCAACCTAGGCCATGAATACACCGATCAATTTAAATCGATCTTTCCAAGCATTGCAGCCGAGACCGGAGCTACGCTAATTCCATTCATTCTGGAAGGAGTGGGAGGCGTTCGAGAATTGAATCAGCCGGATGGCATTCATCCTACAGCCAAAGGACATCTTATCGTAGCAGAGACGGTTTGGAAAGCCCTTCAGCCTATCCTAAGAGATAAATTGTAGGCCGGAAAGAAAACGGCATAATCCTTTTCCTTGTTACGCTAAAGCTGTTTTACTTCATTCGTAACCGCTGCAATGGATTCTTTTGCATCCCCAAATAGCATTTGATTGTTCGAATTGTAAAACAGTTCGTTGTCAATACCAGCGTATCCGGGACGCATGCTTCGCTTTAAAACAATAGAAGTACCCGCTTTGTCGGCGTTGAGAATGGGCATCCCATAAATAGGGCTGGCCTTATCGTGACGAGCCGCTGGATTTACAACGTCGTTGGCGCCGATAACGACCGCCACATCGGTGGTTTCAAATTCAGCGTTAATTTCGTCCATCTCAAACAACTGATCGTATGGCACGTTGGCCTCGGCCAACAATACGTTCATATGTCCTGGCATGCGACCCGCGACCGGATGAACGGCGTATTTGACTATCACCCCTTTTTTGGCCAATTCCTCTCCCAATTCGCGGACAGCGTGCTGCGCTTGAGCCACTGCCATACCATAGCCAGGTATAAAAATGACCTTGTTGGCATAGCTGAGCAGAATAGCCACATCGTCCGCGGATGTCGAATTAACCGTCATTCCTGCCGTTGACACGCCCCCGCCTGCAGCGGCATCGCCACCGTCCCCACCGAAGCCACCAATCAGCACGTTGAGAAGCGATCTATTCATCGCGACGCACATAATATTGGTCAAAATGAGTCCGGAAGCCCCAACCAGCGCTCCAGAAATGATCAAGGCGTTGTTGTTCAAGACAAATCCAGTGGCAGCTGCAGCCAAACCGGAATAGGAATTAAGCAAGGCAACCACAACCGGCATATCGGCACCACCAATAGGAATGACCAATAAAATGCCTAGAAAAGCGCCCGATACCGCTACCACAATGGCGCCATACAGCATAGCGTCTGCATTAATTTCTTGAAAGGTTACGTTTTCCATACCCATCCAAACAGTTGCTCCTACTGCGGCAACTAGAAAGACAATGGTTATAAAACGCATGCCCAAAAAGGAAATAGGATTCCCTGATATCCGTTCAGATAGCTTGCCGAAAGCCACAAAACTGCCAGTAAACGTGATCATCCCAATAAGAATGGAAAGCGAAATAGTGACCGCGCTAATAGCTGTAAACTCATCGCCACCGGTATCTGCCGCATTATGAGCCATAAAGCGAGCGATTTCAGCCCCTGCCACCAGTGCAGATCCAATGCCGCCAAATCCGTTGAAAGCAGCCACTAACTCGGGCATACCCGTCATTTCAACTTTTTTGGCCAGATATAGCCCGATTCCAGCTCCTACTACTACTCCCATAAGCATTTGTATGGGAGTTAGTAATTCTTTGAAAAACAGCGTCGCAACAACGGCTACGAGCATTCCTATAGCCGCTAGTTGATTCCCCTTTCTGGCAGTAGCAGGCGATTGTAGACGCTTCAACCCGTAAATGAACATGATTCCAGATACGAGATAGGCAATGTTAATTATGTTTTGCTTCATGAGCCGTTGGCCAATTCAATGTGTGGTTCAAATAGGTAAAAACCCGTGTCAGTCCTTCTTTTTGAACATTTGGAGCATACGATCGGTAACCAAAAATCCGCCAACTACATTTATAGTAGCTACAATAACAGCGGCCACGCCGATCCACATAGCCCAAGCATCTCCGACCATACCAGCGACAATCAAGGCGCCTACAATGGTGATTCCAGAAATGGCGTTGGACCCGGACATGAGGGGCGTATGCAGCGTGGCTGGTACTTTACTGATAACTTCGCTTCCGATGATGGATGCCAAAATGAATACAATTAGGTTCTCAAGCATGGAAATTCTTGATTAAGGTGATTTGGGTTAGCCGAGAAGTGTTTTGACACGTTCATTCACAACAACACCGCCTTTCGTAATACACGAACCGGTAAATACTTCGTCGTCTTCCTTGGGAGCAAATCCAGATTCGTTTGTAAAGTCTTGCAACATAGCCAGCAGTGTCCGAGAGTACAATTG
>CALEEY010000218.1 GCA_937877085.1 uncultured Bacteroidota bacterium | reverse complement strand
TCATCAAACACACTACCGCCACTTCCAAAAATGTCGCTAAATGCGCTAAAAATGTCGTTAATATCCTGAAATCCGGCTCCGCCCCCCCCGCCGGCTCCACTTCTAACTCCAGCATGCCCAAACTGGTCATACCGTTGCCGTTTGGCTGGGTCTGATAGGATTTCATACGCCTGAGCGGCTTCTTTAAACTTTTCTTCCGCAGCCGAATCACCCGGATTTCGATCCGGGTGAAACTGTAACGCGGCTTTGCGATACGCTTTCTTGATCTCGTCAGCCGAGGCGCCTTTGCTGACGCCAATGACCTCGTAATAATCTCTCATATTATGCTGAAACGATTACGCGGGCATGACGCAGGACTTTATCCCCCATGCGGAAACCTCGCTGAATTTCTGAAATAACGATTCCGACTTCCTGGCCTTCACCGGCAGGTTGCTGCAACAGGGCCTCGTGTTCGCTCTCATTAAACGGTAAGCCTACCGTTTCCATGGGAATCACGTTCATTTTGGTCAATTCATCCATCAATTTTTGATAGACTAGATTTACGCCTGATTTTAACGACAAATAAGCCGGAGACAGATCGCCTTGCGCCTCTTGCTCAGCTAGTTCTGTAGCTTCGAGCGAGCGATGAAAATCGTCGACAATGTCCAATAGTTTTTGGATGACAATGCTTTTTCCAAGCGAAACGGACTGCGCCTTCTCCTGCTCCGTCCTTCGCCGATAGTTTTGAAACTCTGCTGCTTGCCGTTTGAGTTGATCCGTGGCTTGCGCCAATTCTTCCTTTAATCGTTCGATTTCAAGCCCCCGATCAGCCAATTCGTCAATCGCCTGAAGGACATGATCCCAATCGTTCTCCTCAACCCCGAAATCCGAGGTCAAGTCGTCTTGAAAGCCTATAGTATTGTCTGTTTCCAGGTCGTCCACCTGTTTCTCTTGTTTGGATGCCATACCTAAATTAAAATCTTTTGTACCTGATGTGTCAGGCAAAATGTTTGGGGGCCCCAGGGGCGCTCATTAAGGTTGCCATACCTTCCACCAGGGCCACTGCTCTTGCATAATTCATGCGAGTTGGGCCAATGAGTCCCACCATTCCCTGCAAATTACTTCTCATAAAAGGAGCCGAAACGATCGATAACTTTCCTGATGAGTACTGACCCGAATCCACGCCAATCTGGATGCTAGCCTGGCCTGAATGGCTGTTTTCGAGGTCTGCCGATCGTTCGATCATACGCACTATTGAGGAACCGTCATCGAGAAGCTCGATTAATTCACGCATGTGCGCAGAATCAGAAAATTCTGGTTGGGACAAGATATGTGAGGCTCCTTCCAATTGAATGAGCCTTGATTCCGGTGTCTCATTGAAAAGATCCGACGAACGATCCAGAACCAATTGAATCAGACCAGTTTCTTCCCCAGTTACGTCTTGGAACCGAGGTACGCACGTACGACGAATTTCGTTCAGCGTTAGTCCGGCCAGCCGTTCGTTTAACAAAGTCACCAAATCATCCAATTGGGAACGCTTTAGCTCGGTAGCGACTTGCAGTAGAATAGTTCGAATGAATCCACCCTGCACACTGATCACAAACATGAGGGTTTCAGTCGAAATCTGGACAATTTCAAGTCTTTGGAGCACTCCGTTATTCATCTCAGGGCTGAGTACAACGCCCAGCAATCGAGCTAAACGCGATAGCAACTTCGAACTTTCTCGAATCAACAGCTGGGTATCCTGCATGGCAGAAAGTATTTCCCGCTGCATGAGTTCACGTTCGTCCGTCGAGATTACGGCTGCTTCCATCAATTCTGAGACAAAGGCTTGGTATCCCAACTTTGTCGGAATTCGACCTGAAGAAGTAAAAGGATGCCCTAAAAGCCCTAACGTTTCCAAATCGTTCATGTCACTTCGAATCGTGGCAGAACTCATACCTAGATTGTACTTCTTTTTGAGCCAATTTGAACCAACCGGACCTGCCGTTTCGATATGGCATTTTACCACAAGTCGAAGTACAGAACGCTGCCTAAGGGACAGCTTTCTGAACAATTGACTGGGATCTATATAAATGCTAGGTGCCAAGCGCTTATGGTTGCCGTAGGAAGAACTCAAAAAGTGATTCGACTCGTTCGTGCAACCCGTTATAACCCCTAGTAGTTTCCCTTCTTTTGCTTTTCAAGTAGGGACCTAAACGAAGGTAGCTACCGAGTAAAAAACGGCGGGGCTTCCTCCATTTGGAGGAAGCCCCGCCTATCAACGCATTGAATTACCAGGGTCCGCTACTCAACGCGCTGAATGTTAGATTTACGGTCAACATCGAAGGTTGCCCCAAAATCGGTCTTGTAAGAATATCTGCTGTCCGTACTCAAAGGACTATTCGACTTGAATCCTCTTGCTGATTCACCATTATAGCCGTAGTAAGAGTCGTAATCGTCACTTACAGCGCTAATGGCATCTACTCCGTAGTCCCAAAGCCAACCTTCTTCTTCAGGAAGCAAGGAGATCGGAGCAAATCCGTTGAAGTTGCGAGGATTGAACAAGCGGCTACGACTCATGCGGCTCACTTTTCCCGAACGAAGATTGAGTTTTCCAGCTTTGAGACCGTCGGAATCACGGTATCTAGCCATGGCATAGTCGTCGTAGAAGCGTGTAGAAATCATTTCGAATCCGGCGTGACTATCTCCAACAATGAAAACGTCCCGATCGAAGTCAACTCGCCCATCTCTATACACAGTGGCTTCTATTTTCGACAGGCTTGAAGGAATCTGATGAACAGCCCCCACATATCGTCCATCTTCATACAGAGCAACTTCTTGAATGTCGATTTCCAGCACGGCGTAATCGTCATTCGCATATTTCACTTGGTGACGATAGACGGTCTCCATTTCAACCCGAGAGTCACGTCTCTGCCCGCCCCAACTCGACTGCACATAGACTACCTGACGATAGCGGTAACGTGGCGACCAGTGTCGCTCGAACCGAACCTGCCAAGGCCATGCAATGTGAATGGAAATCCGGGAAGCTGGACGGTAGTTTCGGCCAAATTTAGACGGGACGTAGATCTGAGGAGCATAACGAACAGATGCTCTTCTTCCATTTCCGACTACAATAGGTGCTTGAGCACCTGTTTTAAGGGTTGATCTGTTTCCCCGAATTTCGCCGCGGCCTGAACTCCCCTGAGCACCAGAACCCGCCTTGTTGGCATTTGAACCCGAACCGATACGTGCGGTGGAACCTCGAGCCCCACTGCTTCCGGCTCCGCGGGAGACTTCTGAAGTACGGCCTTTGGTAGCGTCGCCTCTGTTTGAACGGGCATCGCCCGCTCTCGCCCCCGAATCGCCGACTTTCGACCTGGTATTGCCCGCTCTCGCCCCAGAATCGCCCGATTTAGTGGCTTTGGTTTTGGAATCCCGACCTTTCGTGGCCGTACGGGGTGCCCCAGTAGCTTTTCCGCGCTCAACAGTGACTTTTCCCTTGTCGGTTCTTGCCCTTTGGGCCATCGAATCTGAAGGAATCGCGGCAAAAATGAAAAGCGCCATTCCAAACGAAAGCGCTATGTTTTTAAGATTGGTAACGTAGTGTGCCATGATTGTGTACCCCGTATCAATAAGTGATTTGGCCGTGTGAAACGGACCCCACTTCACCTATAGACAAAGTCGTGCCAAGCCCACGAACCCTTAATTCCGCACACTTGGGCGCACAAATCAAAAATTAACTGCCATTATCCAAGCCACTAGCATCGCTGGGTGTCTAATAAAAGGTACACTTAGACTGGGACGCCCCATACCATCAAACCACCTATATGACCGGTCAATCCGATCAAAATGGCGGCCGTTAACACCAATACAAACGTTATTACTCTAATCCATAGGGCCGACTCGGAATGCAAGGCGTCCCTCGATATGAGCCATCTCGCGATGAACATCCACAAAAAGCCGATTCCCAGAACCCAGACAGCACGTTCGGCCATCGTTTCGTGCAGGTGCACGAACTCGTCAACAATAGCTATACCCTCGCTCTGATCTTCCATGGCCTCCCCTGTACGGAGAGACAAAACAGCCCCTAGGAAAGCAAATCCTTGAAACCACATGGTCATGCCCAACCAGTAGATGCGGTTTCGAAGCAGCCAAATGGTCGCGAACAGGATGGAAATCACCCCAAACGCGACTGGGAAGTGGGCCAAAACCGGATGATTTACCGGTAGGGTATAGGCTGATAACTGATCAAACATCGATATCCACAATATTAGAGAACGAGCACTTGAAGCTGGCGTATAATAGGATTCAAAATCAAAAAACACCGCCCCGTTTAGCGTTTTTCCCAATGAAGTTTCTAAAAACCTTGCTTGCAAACGTGCTAGGATCGCTTATTGCTTTCGGCATTCTGCTGTTTTTCGGATTTCTGTTCCTAATAGCACTGGCTACGACAGCGGAGCAAAACCCTCCCGTTCTGGCTAATTCTATTCTGACCGTCGATTTAGTCGGCTCGTTTCCTGAAACGGTATCTGGGGATCCATTAACGCAGTTGGTCATGGGCGAAGCTTCCGTTGGTTTGCATTCGATGACGGCTGCCATCGATGCCGCCGCCACAGACGATAAAATCAAAGGGATCTGGATTCGAAGCAACGGAATGGTTTCTTCATGGGCCTCGCTCGAAGCCATACGTCGCTCCCTCGAAGCATTTAAATTGAGCGGAAAACCCATATTTGCAACCAGCAAGAACCATTTCATGATGGAATCCGAGTATTTCATCGCTTCGGTTGCAGACAGCCTTTTCCTCGAACCCGAATCCATCTTTGAATTCAATGGATTTGCACTCACATCCACTTTTTACGGCGACTTGTTTGAAAAACTCGGGGTTGAAGCAGAGGTCGTTCGATCCGGAAAATACAAAGGCGCGGTGGAAGCCTACACCCGCAATTCCATGTCGGCTGAAAATCGCGAGCAACTTCAAGCCCTTCTAGATGGCATCCAAAGCAGCTTTGACACCTCTGTTGCTGCTTCCAGGCGCATGACTCCTGAACAAGTCAGCCTGTTGATGAACCAGGACGCCATGTTCTCAGCCCGGGAGGCGCTGGAGAGAGGATTGGTTGATGGATTGCTCTTTGAAGATGAGGTCCAAAATAAACTAAAGGCCATTTCGGGTACAGATTCGAGCAAAACGCTGGTTACCGTTTCTGCTTCCAATTACGCCTCTCAAATTCGCCCCACAAAATCGTCCGACAAAATAGCTGTGGTACATATTACCGGTACCATTATGTCCGGGGCACCTGCCGAATCGCCGCTATCTGGCGGGGGAGTTGCAGGCTCAGAGACCATTGCAAAGGCCATCCGGCAAGCCCGTGATCGTGCTGGTGTAAAAGCGATGGTCATCCGCATCAACTCGCCCGGTGGTTTTGCACCCGCCGGCGACGCCATGCTTCGGGAGGTCGAGCTGACCAAGGATATCATGCCAGTCATCGTCTCAATGGGCGACCTTGCTGCTTCCGGGGGATACTGGGTAGCAACGGGCGGAAGCAGAATTTTTGCTGAGAAAAATACGATAACGGGTTCCATTGGCGTTTTTTCGATGTTTTTGAACGCAAGCGGATTAGTGGAAGACAAAATTGGTATCACCTTTGACAACGTGACCACCGGGCCTTATGCCGATATGTTTTCAGGAATGAGAGGCTATTCCGACGCGGAAAGAGCCCTGCTCACACGGGCCACCGATGGTACCTATCAGGCTTTTTTACAAAAAGTGGCCGAAAGTCGGGGCATGAGTGTGGATGAAGTCAGCGAAATAGCCCAAGGGAGAGTGTGGAACGGCGAGGATGCCATCAAAGTAGGCCTTGTGGACGAAATTGGCGGACTGGACGCCGCCATCGCCTATGCTGCAAAGGCCGCTTCCCTAGATTCAGGCGCTGTGGAAATTGTGCGTTATCCGGTACCCAAGACGCTTTTGGAGCAGTTTATGAAATCGCCAGTAGCCAGTGCCCGCGTATTAGCTACAGCCTTCCAGTCTAAAAACCAGTTATTAGCTAGTCAGCGACTGGGCGAAATTCAACAGATTGTAGATTCGAGAGGCCAAGTCCAGGCGCTGTGGCCATGGAATATTACGATTAGATAAGTCGCGGGGACTTTTACAGGGAGATCAGCGAATGACCCTTCATTTGAATCGGTTGTTCGATTCCCAATAGGTCTAAAATGGTCGGAGCCACGTCCCCCAACCGGCCATGTTGGATGGGTCCGTTGAAGCCATCTTTAATGATTAGATGTGGTACGGGGACGGTCGTGTGGGCCGTATGGGGCGATCCGTCGGGATTCCGCATACGATCCGAGTTCCCATGATCAGCAATGATGTTGACCGAATAACCAGCCTTCAAGGCCGCGTCAATGACCACTTTCGAAGCTTTGTCAACCGCTTCTACCGCTTGGACCGCTGCTTCAAACACTCCGGTATGCCCCACCATGTCAGGATTGGCGAAATTGATGACCACCAACGCGTACGCCGTTTGCTGAATGGCCTCGGCCACCCGGCTGGCCAGCTCAGGAGCGCTCATTTCTGGCTGAAGGTCGTAGGTCGCTACCTTTGGAGATGCGACCAAGATGCGATCCTCACCTTCAAACGGAGTCTCCTTTCCTCCATTGAAAAAATAGGTGACGTGCGGGTACTTCTCCGTTTCGGCGGCTCGAAGTTGTTTAAAGCCGTGTTCGGCAATCACTTGGCCCAGCGTATGGGTTAAATTTTCCTTGGGGAAAGCTACTGGGAAAGAAAATGATGATTCGTACGGCGTAAAAGCCACGAAATGAAGGTTTTCAAGCTGTCTTCTGGCGAATCCCCGAAAAGCATTGTCTAACAAGGCGTGAGAAATTTGCCTTGCCCGGTCGGCTCTGAAGTTGATGAAAATAACGACATCATTGTCTTGTATGACGCCAGCCCTCTTTTTCTCGGCTACACCCGTTGCCAATCCGGTCACTTCACGACCGGAGACCGGAACCCTGATAACGCAGGGTTCCACAAATTCATCCGTAACGCCAGCCGCATAGCTCGCTTCAATAGCCGCAGCGGCAGAATCAAACCGTTCGCCTTTTCCCTCCACCAATAAGTCATACGCCTTCTGAATCCGGGGCCATCGATTGTCCCTGTCCATGGCCCAGTAACGACCAATGATCGAGGCCACTCGACCGCATTTTATGCGAGCCATTTCCGTTTCCAGCAGCGCAAGGTATTTTTTCCCGCCCGAAGGAGACGTATCCCTTCCATCCATAAATGCGTGGATCAGGACATTTTCATGGCTCAGCCCCTTGTGGGATCCCAGTTCCAGCAAAGCATGGAGATGACGTTGAAGGGAGTGGACCCCGCCGTCGGACAACAGACCCAAAATGTGGACATTTGTGCCCCGTTGAATGGCAGTCTCGAATGCTTCGACCAATACCTTATTGTCAAAAAAGGATCGATTGCGGATTGCTTCGTCGATTCGGGTCATCTCTTGATACACCACGCGTCCGGCCCCCAGATTCATATGCCCGACTTCGGAGTTGCCCATCTGTCCGTCTGGCAATCCAACGGCTAGGCCACTTGCGTCCAGTGTGCTGTGCGGATATTTGGCAAACAAACTGTCCAAATAAGGCTTTTTTGCATGGTCAATCGCGCTCACAGAAGGGTCTTCCGCAATACCGTACCCATCCAAAATCATCAAAAGGTGCTTCTTCATTCGCTTTGTATTAAACCCGATGTTGAGATTGTTCCATTATACTCTGAAGTCCAATGCCTGCTTGGTAGAAGCACCATTTTTCGTTAGAAATACGTTCATGGATCCGCAGCGGGGACAGGATACCTGATCGACCCCATTTCGATCGCTAACCGAGTCAGGTGCGTCAAAATAGTGATTTCTACTGGCGCAAAAATATGACCCTTTCTTTGGGTCAAGGTCTGTTCGGGACTGCGGTAAACGCTGGAGCCTTGACAAGTAGTCACACCAATCGGAAGCCACACAGTTTGAGCAATTGGGAGAGCGGGCCATACACGTATACCGTCCGTGCAAGATGAGCAAATGATGGGCGTCCCCCCAGGTAGCTTGAGGCAATAAACTTTTTAATTGCCGTTCCACTTTTTCAGGCGTGGTGGCGGCGCGAGTAACCAAACCGATCCGGTTGGCCACTCGAAACACGTGAGTGTCGACGGCCAAAGCAGGGACGTTAAACGCAACGGATGCAACAACTTGCGCCGTTTTTCGCCCTACTCCTTGAAGCTGCACTAACTCATCGACCGTTCCAGGCACTTCCCCCCCAAACCGTTCGTGGATTATGGCGGCGGTTTGCACGAGGTGCTTGGCCTTGCTATTTGGGTAGGAAATAGACCGAATCCAGGGTAAAACGTCCTCGGAAGTACATCCGAGCATCGATTCACTATCCGGGAAACGCTCGAACAATGCGGGAGTAACTAAGTTGACTCGAGCATCGGTACACTGAGCAGATAACATCACGGCAACCAACAGTTGCCAAGTATTTTCGTACTCTAGTTCCGTTTCGGGTTCAGGTATTACCTTGCGTAGAGCCTCAAAAACACCGTGGGCTCGCTGAGTTCTGTTCATGTCCTCTCAAATCAACCATAAAAACTGCGAAGTGGTACGAAGCTACATAAGTCTGCTGACAGTCTCTGTGTTTTTAATGTTCGGATCTGCGGAAGTTAAGGCCCAGCTTCCCTCCCAGGTATCCGCACAAGCCCAGATTTCTGTTCTCACCATTTTTCCGGGTGAACCAACCTATTCGGCATGGGGGCACTCGGCGCTTCGGGTATTTGATCCCGTGACAAGTCTGGATGCGGCGTTTAATTATGGCACTTTTGACGTCACCAGGCCTTATTTCATCCCCCGATTCGCTTACGGGGACATGTTGTACCAACTATCGGCAGACCCAACCCCGGCACTGCTTCGAGGGGCCAATTTTCAAGAACGAAATGTGGTGGAGCAGGTTTTGCAGCTCGATTCGCTTCAAGTATCGGAAATCTATGGTCTCCTGTTGAACAATTTGCGCCCCGAAAACAGATCCTACCAATACGACTTTGTTTTTGACAACTGTTCGACTCGCTTACTTGATCTTCTCTTTGCCGTAGATGCGATCCAACTACCCGAAATCGACGAATATGGCACCACTTATCGATATATGTTAGATGAGTTTGTGCACGACCGGGCGTTACTCGATCTGGGAATCGATCTAGTGATTGGAAGTGAACTGGACCAAATACCCTCCCTTAAACAGCGAACATTCCTCCCGACGTACCTCCTCGAAATCCTAGATCGATCGACCACACTGGGCGGCGAACCCATAGTGGCCGAGAAAAACAATATTCTCGTGTTTGAAGCCCCATCGCGCGCCGCGTTCGCACCTTGGAACGTGTGGCTTTCACTTTTGGTGGGAGTTGTCGTCATCTTCGTGTCTTTCAGAAAGCCAGCCACCATCACCACATTCGACCGCCTATTTTTGGGCCTCATCGGCTTTATCGGCCTGTTTCTCCTGGTGATGTGGGTTGCGACGCTTCACCACGTGACATCAGCCAATTGGAACATCGCATGGGCGCTACCGACCCACTTGTTGGTGGCCATTGGCTGGAAACGACTCCCCTGGCTACAAACTTACCTCCAATGGGCGGCCGTTTGGACCGTTGGCGCGATACTGCTCCAACTTGTTGTCTCGCAAGCTACTCCGCCCACCATGATTCCGCTTTTGGTTGCGTTTGCTATACGAATGTGGGCTATTCAGCGCACGATGCGATCGGCCACAACCCCATAGACCAACCCCATAGACCATCCCCATAGACCATCCCCATAGACCATCCCCATAGACCATCCCCATAGACCATCGGAAGGCCATTAGCGTGGATCAGCGACCGCGTTCTTTGCTTCTTTCGGGGTGCGAAGAATCACGTATTTCTTCCTCATCCATATCCTTCAACAGGTCAGCATGCCCTACGTGGCCTTCGATTCTGAATTTGGGAGCCGTTTCAGTCGTAGGGCCCGTTGAAGAAACCTTTTTCTTTTCGCTGAGATTTTCTGCAACGGTACGGTTCGACGTAAGCTGAAGCGCTTTCGTTGCTATCGAGTCAAACTGTTCTAGTCTGTCAAACCGCCACTGAGAAAGCTGCAAAGTCGTGAAGCTCGCAGCAATTACGCCAAAAATGCCAAACATTACCGAAGTGGCTAGGACTCCTCCATCTAGGGCACCCGTAAAAAAAGCAGAGGCAAAAATAGCCAGTGCTGCTAAAACGAAACTCAAACTTCCAAAAACGGCACCTTGCGCATTGCTTTTTAATGACCGCATGTGAAGTCGGTGTCCTTTCGAGGTTGGTTCAGCCAAAATCCTCAAATTGCCGTTTGCCCATTCCCTAAGCGACCCCTCACGCGTCACTTTCCCTTGCGCTCTAAACGAATTCCGGAACTCAACAACTAGCTTATCCCAATCGTCTTCAGTAAGTGGATTATCCAAATTGACCGTTTTACTTACGCTAAGCTGAAGTCCAAGAAATTTCTTGGGCGTGGGTTCTTCAGGGGTTTGATCCACAGCTTCGACGGCCTGTGTTATCAATTCAGGCGAAATTCCAGTCTCCAAGGCAATCAGATGGAGATCGGCTAACGTCAATCCCTCCTCTTGATTGGCTTCCGCGGTCACCTTTTCTTGGGCCTTAGATGCTCGATTAAAAATCGCAGCGATCTCTTTCTGGCTGAACCGGCGTTCCGAACTCATATTTCATCACAATGCTTGTATAGAACAACTGCCGAAAGCTACAAATTAGCGATTGGGGTCATAGTAACAAGATAAAATTGAGTCCATCTCTGTTTGTCCAGCTGCAATTCGGTGGCAAAGATCCATCGTTGCGGCCGGAACTAACTCGCCTAAGGGCTGAGCCACTGACGGGAAAGCCTTAAAGGCTGCAATCAATTTCTTGTCCCACATAGGATGATAGGTGATCAGATCATCTGGATACACAATTTTGCGATCGCCGCCTTCGTCTACCGCTCGAAAAGGTTCGATAATATTGAGATACCCGTAATCGTCAGTCAACTCTTCCCCTGGCTGAATGTCGCGTACTGCAAATTCAAAATCGTAGGCTGTTGAAACACAGCTAGACTTGAAACTATGGTTAACAAACCGGCCCAAATCCCAACAAAGCACAAAATTTCCATCCCTGTTTCGGTAACAGTACGTATTCAAAATATCCTGATACGCATCCCCCATCTCGCTAATTTGAAGGGGCGTAAACGTTCGATCCAACTTGTCCAAAACCCAGGTTATCGTGCCTTTGGGGATAAGCTTAGTCGCCACAACTCCATACCCAACATCACCATTTAGAAATCGTAATTCAGTATCTGGATGGATCATGCAGACTATTTTTCACCGTCTAAGGATGGGTTTCTTGACATTAAATCGATCGAATGGTTCAGATTAATCGGTCCTCGATAGTTCCGATTCTAGACCTTCGATGCGCGGCCTATGGTATGGTACCTTTTGAAAGGACGCAATAGAAATACCCGTGATTTATTGTCGAAGTGAAACTGGTCTAATTGTCCATCAAAATCCGGTATCCAAACATGATCCGGTTGTAATCGAAAAAGTCTAGTGTGCTAAACTCGCCAAAAAAGGATGCTCCGGTTTTTGCTTTGAATTCAATACCCGCGAACAGATTTAGCTTCAATTCGAGTCCTGAAAGAACTTTGTCGCTCACGAGGCCGGCTCCCGTGCCTGCATAAAAGTGAGTGTCTTCGTTGAAGCTGTACGGATACCAGGCTACGTTTGCCAAAGCTGTAATTCCGACGGCTTCGCCAATGGTGAATGCTGCTTCAGGCATAAACCGGACCTTCTGATCCGGAAAACGATAGTCCGCACGAGCCCCTAAAACTACTCGGTCAATACCGTCTTGCAATCGAAGACCCACTACCGGGAGGATGCTGTGTAGTTGTCTTTCTGCAAATACTGCTAACAGACTCTTGGACGGCTGAGCCGTCGAATCGGCTTCCATCGCCGAGGATGCAGACGGGCCTTCCAGTTGAATTTCGATGGGTTGAGCCTTGGTAGCGTCTTCTACTTTACCGATTTCCGTGGATATCCGCTTGTCCAGACGGTTCTCCATTTCTTTCAGGCTTTTTTCAAGCTGTTCGGCCGTTACGCCGGCAGGCGCTCCTTTTCCGGCGTTTTTAGCTTCCTGCTCAGCAAGTACTTTCTGTACGATCGCTTGAACCGCTTCAGGAGTGATTCCCGCTACAGCCAGGCTGGAATCAGCAACCATCATTTTTGCAGCCGTAGCTTTCGCTACCTCCACTTCCTGGGTTTTTTCCATTGTTACTGGAGAAACAAAGGAAGAATCCACCTTCACGCGACCCTCTGATGCTCCAAATCGGATATAGATCTCCCCTACTTCGGGGACAGGAATGGTCAGGGTGCGATCAGAAATATTGCTGCCATGGCCCTTCTTGACTAGAACTGAATCTACTTGAATAACTTTTCCCATTCCGGACGGCGCAGTTTGCAACGAATCGAGTTTGGTCATCGCGCGCTCGAGTTGTTCTTCGAGCATCCGAATTCGTTTTTCTGCTGCCGTTTCGTTTAAGACCTCTGTTTTGACCACCACTGGCTCCCCTTCGACCACAACCACTTCGACGGACACTTCCTTTTGATCCGATAGGTCCCGAGGTGCTTCTTTTCTGGACGGTTTGACCGCCTTACGTCCGCCTAGGTTAAAGCTGATACCTGCTGAATACATTAAACTTCCAAAAACGCTACTCGGGCCATTTACATCCTCGATGTCCTCGGTGCTCATGAATAGACCACGTACCCCGCCTTGAAGCGAAAGGGCAGAGAAAAGAGGGATTTCAACTCCTGCACCACCCAAGGCAAAGTACCGATTGGCTGGCACCATGCCATTCAGGTCCGTAAATGAACCGCCCCTTTCGACGCTCAAGTATCCCCCACCCACTATCAAGTAAGGAGTGAAAAAGTCACCTCCAAAGCGCAGGTCTAGCTCTCCTCCGTACATGGTGAGATCGCCGAAGCCTTTAGGTAGACCGTCTTGAAACGCCGTTTCTTGATCCGTGTCTCTCCAATAGAATCCACGAAGGCCCACATAGGGGCCTAGGTCAAAGCCTGCGTTGATTCCAGCCATGGCTCGTGAATCTGGGAAGCCAAGCGCTGAATTGAAGTTTAGCTGACCGTAGAAGGGCTCGAGCGCCAATCTAAAGTGGCCACCCTTGAACTGGCTCAACATCGCTTTGTCGGTAGCGTTCAAACCGACACCCGATCCTCCACCTAAAAATATTTTGAGCGACGTTGAGATCACGGGGTTGTTGACTGTAACCATGTTGAAGCTTTCGCGCGTCAAACCGAGCGTCGTAAGATCGCCTTCCGATAGTAGCGTGGATCCGGGGTTATAGCGATAGGTCAGGTTTTCTGCCCCGACCGAAAATGTGTAGCGTTTGGCGACGCTAAAGGTCAAGCCTACGCCGATATTGGTATAAATCTGCTCGCTCGACTTTACTCCCTCTGCTTTAAACTGTTGAACGCCTGTACCCGCGGTTACATATGGGATGAAGCGGCCATTGCCGATATTTACACGGAGTTTGCCGCCATAGCGGTTTAAATCGAATTTCCTAGCGGATAAGCCTTCCAGGGCCGTTATGGCGCTAGCCGAACTGACAACGGAGGAAGAAAACACGTCGTTCGAAAAGTTCGAATAATTGGTCTCGAAGCCGGTCCCCAAAAGGTAAACACCATCTAGTTCCAGAAATTTTCCAAAGCCAAAGCCAAGTTCGCCCCCGTACATCAGGCCGTCCTTTAGCCCAGCATCGTCGCTAAAAAAGATGTATTTGCCTACAGGAGAAAGCGTGTAGCTAATGCCGCTTACTTGGGCATCTGATGTCTTTACCGCAGGGCTGAGTGACATTGCGACTATGGCAACGACCAATTGTACCGTACGTGAGATTGAATGGGCTTGAACTTTCATAATCGAATGGGGCAATCCGTCGCTTACTGACGGGGATTTATTTGAAACCGGCGCGAAAACAAGACTTGAACCTTCGAAAGAGGCGTCCTTATTGCATGAACGCGTGGACGGGGTCGTCTAAGGCTATGCTTGGCGCTTCCCTGTAGCTGTCCTTGTTTGTACGGACTATGCCGCTAAAAGCCCGTCACTGGTCGCGCAAAAAAGGACGATTTCAGCGGAAACCACACAAACTTCACGCTGTTAACCGCGCTTTTCAGCCTCAATCGAGGGTTCGGCGGTAGCGAAGCATCGCAATCATACTGACTACGATTGCAAAGGTACCCATAGCAAAGATGGGAGCTTGAACATCTGAAAAGGCTCCCCCTTTAAGCATGACTCCTCGCACTAAACGCAGAAAATGAGTCAAGGGTAGGATGCTTCCAACGTTTTGGGCCCAATCCGGCATGCCTCTAAAAGGAAACATAAATCCAGATAGGAGCATGGACGGCAGAAAGAAGAAAAAGGTGAGCTGCATGGCCTGCATCTGCGTCTTCGCGATGGTCGAAAAGGTGAATCCGAGAGCTAAATTGGCGACGACGAATACAGCCACCCCAACCAACAATAGCCAAAATTCACCTTCAAACGGCACGTGAAACAGGATTCTGGCGGCTAGTAAGATCACACTCGTCTGCACGGCACCCACCATAACATAGGGGGTAATTTTACCAATCATCACCTCCAGTGGCCGGGCAGGCATGGCCAATAAGTTCTCCATCGTGCCCCGTTCGGACTCTCTAGTCATGGCAATACTTGTAATCATCACCAATGTCATGGTTAAGATGACGCCCAAAAGGCCTGGTACAATGTTGTACTGCGTTATGCCCTCGGGATTATATTCAGCGTGAATGACTAAGTCATACGGCTCGGGAGTCGGTGCCAGATAGCCTAGCGTCCCCGAAAGCTCCCGCTTCAAGGATCCGCCAATGATGGCTCGGGCCCGACCCACCGCATTTGAGGAGGCAGCGGGATCCGAGGCATCCGCTTCTATCAATATTTGAGGCCTATCTCCACGAACCAGCCGTTCAGTGAACCCCGCTGGAATACTGATCACAAAAGCCACCTTTCCGCTCGAAAGTAACGACTGTCCTTCGGTAGGATCCGACGTTTGAACCACAATGTCGTAGTACCCCGAATTTTCAAGTCCTTGGAGGATCGAGCGCACAATGGGGGTCTGCTCCCCCAAATAAACAGCGGTTGGGAGGTGCTTAGGGTCCGAATTAATGGCGTACCCAAATAAAATCAATTGAATGATGGGAATGCCCAACATCATCCCGAATGTGAGACGATCTCTCCGCATTTGGATGAGTTCTTTAAGCCACACCGCCCAAATTCGTGAAACTGAACCTGATAGACTCATTGATGGGCCCTCGTGTCTGCGCCGGACGATTTCATCAGGGCGATAAATGAATCTTCCAAGCTCGGCCGCACTTCCTTCCAAGTAACTCCATCCCGAGCTTTTGCTTTGAGGGCCGCTTCCAAATGCTCCCGATTCATACCGCTCACATGGAGGGCGGACCCAAAATAGGCCACGTGTTCAATGCCTGGTTCATCCTTTAAGTGGGTAGCAAATTCTCTAATTTGGTCCCCTTCAGCGGTAAAAGTAATCAGACCTGATTTGTCAATGATGTCTCCTACTGTTCCTTTTGTGACCATCACGCCATTTGCTAGGTAAGCAATACGGTCGCAACGCTCGGCTTCGTCCATATAATGCGTGGACACCAGTACGGTCATGCCGTTGCTTGAAAGTCGATGGATTTCATCCCAAAAATCCCTCCGGGCTTGCGGGTCCACGCCGGCCGTTGGCTCATCCAAAAGTAACAATTCTGGCTTATGCATGGTTACGGCCGCCAAGGCTAGCCGCTGTTTCCACCCTCCCGAAAGTGCATCTGCTACCTGGTGCTGGCGGTGACTCAGGCCCAAATTTTCGAGCGTTTCGTCTACTTTGGCCTTCATTTTCGGGAGTTGATACAGCCTTGCCACAAATTCCAGGTTCTCCCGAATGGTCAAATCACCCCAAAAAGAAAACCTCTGGGTCATGTACCCCGTTCTAATCTTGATATCGCGCGAATCTTTGGCGATATCAAACCCCAAGCAAGTCCCCTCTCCCTCAGTCGTGTTCAAAAGGCCACAAATCATGCGAATGGTGGTCGTTTTCCCCGATCCGTTGGGCCCTAGAAATCCCCAGACTTGACCATACGGCATTTGGATGCTGACGCCGTTTACAGCGACTTTATCTCCAAACCGTTTAACCAGGTTTCGGACATCTATGGCGAATTCGGTCTTCATTTGGAGGGTGGACCTGCAGATAAAACGATATCGACAGGAAGTCCTGGACGGAAGCTTTGGGGAGTACCAAGCCGCGCCTCGACCATAAACACCAGCTTTTGCCGTGCATCGGTACTATAAATGACGGGCGGCGTAAACTCGGCTTCTTTGGCTATAAACGAGATGGTGGCACTGACCGACTCTGCCATGCCATCGGCTTTTACCTGAACTACCGAACCAATTTGGATGCCTGAAACTCGGTCTTGAGGTAAGAAAAACCTAATTTTTACGTTTTCAGGGGGTAAAATGGCCAACACAGGTGTCCCAACTGTCGCAAACTCCCCTTCCCTACGAAATATCATTTCAACGCGGCCACTAACCCGAGATCTGACAGAACGCTTTCCCAAACGCCACTCGATCTGTTCTACGGCTGCTTTTGAACTGGCAATCGTTGCCTCTGCAGACGCTTTCAAGGCATCCCGACCGGGAAGCTCAGCTACGGAAATGGCTTCCCGAGCGGCTTTAACACCGGCTTTGGCACGTTCCAGATTGGCCTTCAGGGCATCGCCATCGGATTCTGCAATGATTCCTTGCTCAACCAGGGGAAACTTTCGGTCGAACTCAGATTGGGCCAAATTAAGCTGCGCCACAGCTTCTTCAAGCCGGGCTTGCAGGGAAGCAATTTCAGCGGGACGTGCACCGGTGCTGAGATTACTGGCTTGAGCCCTCGCCTGAGCCGTATGGGCGATGGCTTCTTCGTACTGGAGCGTTTCGAGATCTTTGTCCAACTCGAACAACACATCTCCCGCCTGAACAGAGTCTCCTTCAACCAGTGCCATGGACGTAATCAACCCCACTTGTGGCGAGCTAATGTAGATGTATTCGCCTTCTACATAGCCCACAAAGCTGTTTTCATTGTCAGCCGCCGTACAGCCCGACAACAGGCCAAGCCAAACGATGATGGCTACTGCCCACCTACCTCTTGTGTTATTCATTCGCATTATCAATTTAGATCCCAAGAACACCGTTCGTTACCTGAATCTACCAGTCATCACGCCCGTATTCTAACGTGTTGAAAGGATTTTTGAGACAGACTGTTGGCTGGAATGTCAAAGATGGTCGTAATGGGCTCCGTCCGAACGCACTTCTGAAGGGAACGGGAAAGCCTCGTGTGAACCCTGCCGCTTCGAATGCGCAAACGTCCAGAAATACGAAAGCCAGTCAGGTCGGTTGACCTAACTGGCTTCGTAGTACCGCGTACGGGATTTGAACCCGTGTTACCGCCGTGAAAGGGCAGCGTCCTAGACCCCTAGACGAACGCGGCATTTGAGACAATGGAGAAATCAGTTTCCTGATTACTTCGTCGCTCATATGGGGTGATCGAGGGGTCTTGAACCCCCGACCTCCAGGGCCACAACCTGGCGCTCTAACCAACTGAGCTACGACCACCATGTAATCACAGACTTGTAATATATGGCGGTGAGTAGAAGTGGAGCAACCTAAAAACGTTTGAACTTTTTATGGACGAGTCGTATTCGCCGGATATTGACCGTCCAATCCACTGAGAAGAACCCCGGTGAGCGCTACGTTCTATCGTATGACGGCGATTTTCCCATAAGCGGTCCCCTCGTCATTCTGTCCGACGGCAATAACCAAATAAATCCCAGACGAGACCAGTTTTCCTGTTTCGTCTCTCCCATCCCAGCTTAACCGCCCTCCGCGGGAGTCCAAACGGCGCACTAGCGATCCGGAAGACGTCACAATGCGCACCGTGGTTGAAGCTACTAGGCCTTCTATAAATATCTGAGGGCTCGATCCGTCTGACAAATAAACGGGATTGGGAAATATTTTTAGCTCTGCCACTTTTTCGGATGGTGCAACCGCGTCTGACTTGTAGCTAACAAGTCCTCGATCCGTGGAGAAGTATACTCTCCCGGACTCGTCGTCAATGTCCACGGACAGCACTCCATCGGAAAACAGGGGCGAATTTTCGGCCTTGAAGTGTAAAACTGTCGCAAATCCCCCCTCGACTGCCTCGACTAACCAGGCTCCTTCGCTGGTTGCAAACCAAATTCGGCCCGCAGGGTCCACCGCAATATCGTTGATTTTCAGCCCAAAAAGCATAAACGTACCGTTGGAGCGGTCAGCCCACTGCGGCCAAATGGGCTGCGCGGAGGCATCGCGGGACACGATGCCAGTGTTTACAAAGAACGCAGGCCCACTACTCGTTCCAATCCAAACCAATCCGTCTTTGTCTTCAGTCACCGCATGTACTTCAGCGGAGGGAAGTCCTACCCCAGCTGCGCCTTTGGTCCCAAAAAATCGAAAGGTATCGTCCGCTTGATTCTCTAAAACGCCCGTTCCAAGGACTGCGATACCCTTTCTGCGGTTAAAGTTGTCTTCGTCGTGAATCAAAATCCATTTTTGATCAAACGAATCGATAAAGATCTTGCCATAAGCAGTGGAGCGAGATAGCAGCCCCTCTCCGACCATGGGTCCGAAGGCTGTCCAATCGCCCGCCGCCGTTCGTACGTGCAGCGGTGCTCCGGAAGCACGCGTTGTAAACCACATGTTTTTGAAAAGGTCTTCATGTGCTCCGCCCACAATGATAAAGTCAGACGTACCTGTGGCCGGTAAAAGCGACGAATTTGTTCTTCCGAATAGTTCTAAAACGCCATCCACACCCACTTTAGCTACCCCGCCACCCTCCGATCCTGCCCAGCCAACGCCATCACTAGCCCCAAATACGTGCAAAAATCGCGATTTATTGACCAACAGAGGCGAAGTTTTCTCGCTATACGCATCCCAAGTTCCGTCCACATTAAGGTGATGGAATCCGGTATTGTTGGCGCTTGCTCCGCCAGCCCACAGGTCGCCGTCCTTGCCTACCGACAGATTGGTGAATAGCCCTTCGGACGGCCCGCTTGGCGCGGCTTGTCCACTAGGTGTAATAATGTCTCCGGTAGCCGGAATGCTTCCAAACGCAACACCGCCATCGCCTGATGAAATCCAAAGGTCTCCACTGGATGAAAAAGCTACCCCTGTCGGGAATCCAACACCGGTCACACCCATGGAGCGCCAACCGGCCCCTTCGGTCACCACCACCACCCGAAACCGTGCGGCTCCGGCCAATATTCCATCTCGAGTAGTTAAATGGGTCACGCGCTCGCCCGTTAGGTTGAACGGTGCATATGTGCCTTGGGCCGACCTTGAAAACAGGTCACGACCCGTACCCACATAGAGCACCCCACCCATCGATTCAACGGAATAGGTCGAAAGCGAAAGACCAGAAAGTCCTGTTTGTTCAGTTTGCCAAGACGTGGGGTCCTGCAGGTTAAACCCCTTAAGAAATCCCCTCGCCACGCCGGTTTCTGTGGCTACCCAAAGCGTAGGCTGACCATAAATGCTCGATTCAATGTGAACGTCGCGCACCGCGGTGGCGGGAGAAAGCGATCCAAGCCGACTGTACGAGTCCCGAACCTCTAGTTTTATGGGATCAAACAGCACGACTCCAAACTGGGTTGCCACGTACAAAGAATCTCCATTAACCACAATTCGATTAATTCCCCGATCGCTGAATTGATCGGCTCGTTTGATGTCGCGGATCGTCCGGATCACACCTGTCTCGGTGTCAATTCGGTTCAGTGTTCCGTCGGAAAATCCAACCCACACGGCATGTCGAGCTTCATCGACCGCGATACTGGATGTAGAAACACTACTAAGCCCATCCACCACCGTGAATGTCTGTATTTCGCCAGTCGCGGAATCATATCCAAATACACCGCCTTCTGTGGCAACCCAAGATTGGGTGCCCGCAACGTCTACATCTACTGCCTTATTCATGGAAGTATGAGCTGTCCACGAGGCTATGTCTTGCGCCCGAGCCGACAACGTTGCGGCAACTGAACAAATCAGGATCAGAAGGATTCTTCTCATGGAGTGCTTTTTAGTGCCATATTCAGAATTTCTGGACCGGGTTTGATCCAGTAATCGCCCAGCGTCATGCCGCCGTGCTTAGGCTGCCCGTGAAAGTCGGAACCGCCCGTAACCAATTTTGAGTGCTGAAACGCCAGGTCGCGATAATAAATTTCTAAGCCTTCATCGTGCGACGGGTGAACCACTTCAATACCGTCCAGCCCTGCTTCAATCAATTGTAGTACCACGCGATGTGGCATTTGGTGCCCGGGATGGGCTAAAACCACCACGCCGCCAGCCGCGTGTACGACATCGACTACATCCCGACCATCGGGTAACGGTTTAGGGACAAAATGTTTGCAACCAGGGGTTAAAAATCGTTGGAAAGCTTCCGAAAATTCCGACACGGTACCAGCTTCCATCAACAGTTTGGCAATATGAGGCCTCGCAATGGATCGACCGACCTCGGGTGGCGGCAAGCTGCTATGCGCCGGCAGATCGCCCGTTTTTTTGAGCCTAAACACAAATTCAGCGGCGCGGTCATTACGCCGTTCCTGTTGAGTGAGCAGAAAGGAATTCAACCCAGCATTTTCTTTCTCAAATCCATAGGCCAGTAAATGCACTTCGGTGCCTAAGGCCTTAGAACTAACCTCGCATCCTAGCACAAACTGTATTCCTAAACTGAAAGCTGCCTTTTTAGCCTCATCTAGACCACTTGTCGTATCATGATCGGTCAGGGCCACTAATTCAAGCCCCTTCTCATGGGCTAAAACAATAACTTCTTCGGGCGAAAGTCGTCCATCCGAAGCCGTGGAATGCATATGTAAATCTGCCTTCAAGAGTCTGGTCTGTAAGTTTGAAATGAGTACACCCGAAACCGCAAGCTTACACCATCGTTGTTTGGTCCATTCAAACTAACGAATTGTGAGCTTCCGAGCTTGCGAGCTTGCGAGCTTGCGAGCTTGCGAGCTTGTGAGCTTGCGAAGTAAAGAACCGACCATCGGAAAAGTAGGGTTCGCAGTCCATATTGTTCTGACGCTAGATATACTCCTCTGAATGACCCCCGTTCAAGCAAATCCTGAGGACATGGAAAAAGAGCCGCTCGCACTAGAGCGACCAGAAATTTCTGTATGGAATTTTATCTGGCCGTTGGGGTTGGGCTTGGGGGCATTGCTGATTATTGGATACTACAC
>CALEEY010000217.1 GCA_937877085.1 uncultured Bacteroidota bacterium | reverse complement strand
GGTCTCAGCAAAACCCTCGTCCGTATTATTTGTCCAGATCAGTTTGTTCTCGGTTTCAGGCTGGCCTTCGGCCCTAAACATATTATCGTTGTTTAGCTCTCCAAACAGACTTGAACTATTTCCCACCGAAACGACGGCAGCATTTCTGAGCAAATTTTGCTTGAGCGACTGCAAACCGTTAGGAATATCGTCCGTCTTTTCTACCACGATGACTTGATCGCCTGAAAAGCCCAGATTCGTGTTCTGGATGAATTTAAGTTGACCGTATACCACGAGGGAAGCGAGCACCAAAACGGCAGAAACCGAATATTGAAAAACGATTAATCCGTTGCGCAATAGGGACTTAGACTTGCCTTTGGGGCCTCCTCCTTTTAAAACAGCTGCTGGATTAAACGACGACAGTAAAAAGGCCGGATAACTTCCGGCTACAAAGCCAACGACAATGGCCAATCCAAGCAATCCAGGAATCACCAACCAATTGTCGAAATACGACAAATCGAGGTTTTTATTTGTGAATGAGTTCATTACCGGCAAGAACAACTCGACAAGAACCAGCGCAAATGCGACGGATAGTAAACTTAGAACTAAGCTATCCGACATGAATTGAGCAATGAGCTGGCCTCTGCTAGACCCCAAAGCCTTGCGCACGCCCACTTCCTTTGCTTTTTGGGACGAAATAGCTGTGGATAGATTGACGTAATTGACGCAAGCAATTAACAAAATGGCTATGGCGATTCCTCCAAACAGCCAAACATAGAGGATATTGCCGTTTGTTTCATGCTCTCCGCGGAGCCGTGATCTCAAGTGAATATCCGTGAGCGGCATGACGAGGTACTCAAATTCGGTGCCACTGGACATAATGGCTTCAATGGGAGCATTGAATAGCTCTGCAATCTCCGGATAAACGTGGCTCACCACCAATGCTTTTAGCTTTTCTTGAAACTCAGCAGCCGAAACGCTCGGATTGAGCACGAAGTAGGTCCCAAAGTTGTTATTTGTAGCCCACGAAGTATTATTACTCATTTCTCGAGAGGAACTAGAGCCCAAAAAGTCGTAGTGAGCATGAGATGCTTCGGGAGCATCTTCTATAACTGCCGTAACCGTATAATCTTGCTGACCATCCATGGTTACCACTTTTCCAATGGGATCCTCCTTTCCAAAATACTTTTCAGCCATCGACTCCGTAAAAACGATGGTGTACGGACTAGATAGAGCCTTTTTTTGGTCGCCGAGCACAAAAGGCATGGTGAAAACATCAAATACAGTAGAATCCGCCCAATAAAACTCCTCTTCACTAAACGCTTTATTCTCATACCGAAGTACTGGAACGCCGTTTTTACTGAAACGAGTGGACGCTTCAACCTCGGGAAATTCGTCCAGTAAGCCCCTAGCAACGGGCGCAGCAACGACCGCAAAATTGGACTCCGTGCCATCTAAAAAGAGGTGTAAACCCATTTTGTGGATTTGGTCAGCCTTTTCATTGGTTCGATCGTAGCTGAGTTCATTTTGAACAAAAAGCCCAATCAAAATGAAACAGGAAAGACCTATGGCCAAGCCCCCAACATTTAAAAACGAAAAGCCCTTTTTGCTCGACAGATTTCGAAGGGATGTTTGGAGCAGATTTTTGAACATGGGTTCAATCGACTGTTAAAGGTGAGCAATGATTATGCTCCCTACACGGCAAATTGAACGATTTAGTTACACGAAAACGGCAGACAGTTGAAAACTTTTGCTTTTGTAGCAATGAGCAAATCAAGGAGTTTTCGTCTGGGTCACCCGCACCCAATCGACATACATGGCA
>CALEEY010000216.1 GCA_937877085.1 uncultured Bacteroidota bacterium | reverse complement strand
GGCATTGACGGTGAGTTTTTAGGTCTCGCCTTTTTCATGTTACAAAGTGCCTCTAGGGTTCTACCCTGATTTGGTGGACACTTCTAAAAAGATCGATATTGGTCTTGGAGGTGATTCATGCAAACAAAAAGAAAATATTCAAAGGAATTCAAACAGGAAGCCGTTCAATTGGCATCAAGCCCTGGCGTAGTCCGGTCTCAGATTGCCAAAGAGCTTGGCATCAACTACGGAATGCTAGCGCGTTGGTGTAAGGAGTTTGAGAAGGAAGGAAAAGCAGCGTTTAAAGGTCATGGGAAGGCTCGTGATGAAGAAATGGCTGCTCTCAAACGTGAATTGGCAAGGGTTCGGAAGGAGCGTGATTTTTTAAAAGACGCGGCAGCCTTCTTCGCGAGAGAGTTGAAGTGAGGTTTAAGGCCATTGATGAGCTCTGTGATGTCTATCCAATCCGACTTATGTGTCGTTGTCTTGAGGTATCGCCCAGTGGGTATTATGCTTGGAGAATACGTCCAGACAGTCGGAGAACGCGAGATAATCGTCGCTTTTTGAACATAATCAAAGAGATTCACCACGAAAGTGATGGCGTTTTTGGTTGTCCGCGAATCCTGGACGAACTGGCTTACATGGGCGAGAGTTGTTCCAAGAACCGCATTGCACGCTTAATGCGTGATCACGGTATCAAAGGCATTCCTCAGCGCAGTCGTTGGCAGAAAAAGGCTTCAGGAGCACGTCCAGACGGCATCATAAACCACCTGAACCGTCAGTTTGACGCAGATAAGCCCAATACAAAGTGGGTGACCGACATCACATACATTAGAACTGGCGAAGGCTGGCTCTACCTAGTTGTTGTTATCGATCTGCATTCACGCATCGTCGTGGGATGGTCAATGAGCCACAAACAGGACAAGCAATTGGTACTTCAAGCGGTTTTGATGGCACTTTGGCAACGGAAAGAAGACGAGGCAGTGATTCTGCATTCTGACCGGGGCACCCAGTTTACCAGTGACGAATACCAACGATTCCTTCGGGCTCGCGGTGTCATCAGTAGCATGAGTGCTGTTGGCTCATGTGCAGACAATGCAGCGGCTGAAAGCTTCTTCGGAATCCTTAAACGTGAACGCGTCAATCGTCGTCACTACATCACACGGGCCGAAGCACGGTCCGATATTTTTAACTACATCGAACGTTTCCATAATCCAGCCAAGCGTCGTAAGATGTTGGTGTCTAAATAAGACGAAATGTTCTTAACTCAACTGTCCACGGAAACGGGGTAGAACCCGTTTATATGTTTTAGTTGTGGATTCAGATCACATATCTCTATTTGATTTGGGTTTAACGAAAATTATTGAAAACCTGAGTCAACGATTTGTAGATGCAATGGACCCAATGCAACCTACTTTATACATAGAGCCGAGCCAAAAATTAGCTCAATTAATATTTGATCCACTTCGCCCTGTATTAAAGAATAATAGCTTGATTGTAGTTCCGAATTCTACTGTTCAAAACATTTCATTTGAGGCACTTTCCAATTCATCAGGCACAAAGATCTCCAAAATGGATAGGGAGAGATTTCTGATAGAGGAATTTTCATTTGTCTACACCTTTTCTGGATTGTCATTTTTAAGTTCACAGAATTCGGCCACTGTAAAGACTGATCGAAATCTCTTAGCTGTTGCGCCTGTTTTTGACAATCAAGAACGGATGTCGCCGGAAGTTAGACGATTTCTTTCCCGCAATATCGGGGACGAAGGAGGAGGCCAAATAACGATCGAACCCCTCCTCGGCTCCATATCTGAGCTTGAATACATATCGTCTCCATCGGGGCCAAAAAAATTTAGGTCCATTCAACTTCCAAAAATGGAATCACTTTTACGTGAGAAGGCAACAGAGTTCGCGATTAAAAATGGAGACCTCCGAAAATTTAATTTCATTCACCTTGCGACACATAGTTTTTCCGATCCAAACGACCCTCTGAGTTCGGGCATTTTGCTGGAGTTGGATGGAGCCCAGGGAGAAGATGGAATTTTATACGCAAGTGAGGTCTGGGGGCTAAATATCGATGCTAAACTGGTCGTTCTTAGTTCATGTGAAACCGCGAAAGGCGGAAATTCAGAACTGACAAGTTTGTCTGGCTTTGCCAGTGGCTTTTTCTTTGCAGGAGCTCAAAATCTTTTGGCTTCAATCTGGCCGAGTGATGATCTTGGCAATCAAATTTTAATGAATCAATTTTATTCACATGTCTGGTCAGGCGAATCAATACAGACTTCCCTGCGACAAGCAAAACTGGAGCTATTAAGCGACGAGGGCCCTATTTCGCATCCATACTACTGGTCTGGATTAATACATATTGGGTCCTCAATTGCATCGGCATCAGGGCCTGTGGCTATTTCCGAGGGCCGGTAGTCGTCACTTGCGACCTTGAGATAGTTTGATCGATTCTGGCAGCGACCGGAGCTTTAACATGGATATGGCTCCAAATATGCTTCCTGGAAAAAGAATGAGAAATGCCCATTCGAAGCCGGCATTTTCAACAATTATTGGGACGACTTGAAGGGTGACGAGAGTCACGAGAAACCCCAAACTTGTTTGGACCTGGAGAGCCGTTCCTATGTAGCGTGGATCCGCGAGTTCGGTTAGTGCTGCGCTAAATTGGGCGCTATCGGCAATGACAAAAAAGCCCCATACAAGACAGATTAGGGTCAATAGAACTGGATGGGAAAAAAGTAATCCGGCGATAAGGCAGCATGTGCCCGATACGAACAAGGCGACGCTTGTAGTTTTTGTTCTTCCGATTTTATCAGCCGATACTCCTGCCACATACGATCCGCATGCTCCTGCTAAAAATACTCCAAATCCAGCGTACCGGGCTATGTTTTCAGGAAGTCCTGCCGTGTCGTAACTGCTCAGAAGCATGATCGGGACCCAGGCCCAAACGGCATACAATTCCCACATATGGCCAAAGTAGCCGAAATTGACGAGTCGTGTTGGGCGGTTAGTCAGGCCAAAGGTTGCTTGTTTCCAATCGAACTTCGCGGCTGTCCCGAGGTGAGGGCCTGATTCAACAAATCGATAAACGATACCGCCGGCAACGAGGGATTGAATGGATGTCCCGTACATAACCAAGCGCCAATCAGGCAGCAAGGATATTTGGGATGAGAGCGCGTTCAATAGGTGCGGCAGCCCAGAGCCCAGCGTCACGGCAGCCACTAACAGGCCAATCCCGCGACCGCGATCTGCTTTACACCAACTGGCCACGATTTTCATCGCGGGTGGATATACTCCGGCCATTGCCGCACCCGTCACAAAACGGAACACTAAGGCAGACTCTGGGCCGGACGAGAAAAGGGGGATGCAACTATTGGCTACCGCGCCGAGAACGGCGCTAATTGCCATCACTTTGGTCGCACTAAATCGGTCGGCCCAGTTAAGGGCTGCGCTCAATAGAGCGCCAAACACAAATCCGATCTGAACAGACATGGTCATCCATGCTTTGACAGACGCAGACAAACCCCATGCTAGCGCC
>CALEEY010000215.1 GCA_937877085.1 uncultured Bacteroidota bacterium | reverse complement strand
CCATCGTATTCCACTGACAGATCATTTTCTGACGACTAGTGGGCTGTTGGTTTTGGTAAACAGCGCCCAACTTTTTGACGCCGCCCGCGATCTTTTTAGCCGACGGGGCGAGGCCCGAACGGCGCAAGTGGACAAGGGCGCCGATCCGGAAGAAGCAAGCACCTATTATTTGGATGAGTCAGCATTAAGGACAGCATTATATCCGTTTAATTGTCTTCATTTCGGCACCTTTCAAGAGGACATAGACGAACGCATTGAGATCGATTCTCGTCCACAGCCGTCGTTTAACACCAGAATAGCTCAGCTTCGTCACCAACTGCTTGAGAATCAGCAAAAGGGCGTAAAAACGACCATTTTGTGTGATAATGTGAGTCAAGAAGGCCGCATGATGGAGCTGTTAGAGGATGATGTACTCGCGGGAAGAGCCTCTCTTAAGGTGGAATCGCTGCATCGCGGCTTTGAAATTCCTGAGCTAAGTCTGGCCCTGTATACCGATCACGAGATTTTTGATCGCTATCACCGGCCGTCGGCACGAAAGCAAAAGCAACGCTATGGTGGGCTCAGCCTCCGGGAGCTACAGCATTTAACTCCAGGGGATTTTGTCGTTCATATCGACTATGGTGTCGGACGTTTTGCCGGTTTGGAACAGATAACCGTCCGAGAGAGAAAGCAAGAGGCCGTTCGCCTTCAATATTTGAATGGCGATGTGCTGTATGTGAACGTAAATGCGCTTCACAAACTGCACAAATTCAAGGGGAAAGAAGGGCATCAGCCGGTCCTCACCAAATTGGGTTCCGGACAATGGGAGAAGGCAAAGTCTAAAACAAAGTCGAGGGTAAAGGACATTGCTCGCGATTTAATCCGGTTGTACGCCCAGCGAAAGCATTCCAACGGACACGCGTTTGGTTCGGATACGGTGTGGCAACAAGAGTTGGAAGCCTCCTTTCAGTTCGAGGATACGCCCGATCAAGCGTCGACGAACGAGGCGGTCAAGGCGGATATGGAGCAGCCGGTTCCAATGGATCGCTTGGTCTGTGGCGATGTCGGCTTCGGAAAGACGGAAATCGCCATTCGAGCGGCATTCAAGGCGGTGCAAGACGGAAAACAAGTGGCCATTCTCGTACCAACAACCGTTCTTGCTACGCAGCACTTTCGAACCTTTCAAAAACGACTCACCAACTTTCCGATCGAAGTGGGAGTCTTATCCCGATTTCGCACTCCGGCTCAAATAAAGGAAACACTAGCTCGACTCAAGTCTGGGCAGATCGATATCATTATTGGCACCCATCGACTCATTTCGAAAGATGTGATCATGAAAGACCTTGGTCTTTTGGTGATCGACGAAGAGCAACGTTTTGGCGTCGCTATGAAAGAAAAGCTTCGCAAGCTGCGGGTTTCTGTAGATACGCTTACCCTCACGGCCACTCCTATTCCGCGTACGTTGCAATTTTCGTTGATGGGTGCCCGAGATTTGTCCATTATTTCGACTGCGCCCCCAAACCGGCAGCCCATCAATACCGAAATCCATGCGTTTGACAAGGATTTGATTCGAGATGCCCTCTTGTACGAGGTGAATCGAGGGGGCCAGGTCTTTTTCATCCATAATCGCGTGCAGTCGATAGATGAAGTCGGAGCCATGCTACGAATGCTTATTCCAGATATCCGCATTCAGGTGGCCCATGGTCAAATGAACGGACCGGCCCTTGAGCGGGTGATGATGGAATTTGTGGAAGGCAAATTTGACGTCTTGGTCAGCACCAATATCATCGAAAATGGATTGGATATTGCCAATGCCAACACCATCATCATAAATCGAGCAGACCATTTTGGTTTGGCTGAATTGCATCAGCTTCGCGGCCGCGTTGGTCGCTCCGACCGTAAGGCCTTTTGCTATTTGCTCGTCCCGTCCATTCACGGATTGACGCGAGAAGCGAAACAGCGCCTGCAAGCCGTCGAAGAGTTTAGCGACCTGGGAAGTGGTTTCCATCTTGCCATGCGGGACTTAGATATTCGAGGAGCGGGAAACATGTTGGGCGCTGAACAGAGCGGCATCATTGCGGAAGTTGGGTTTGAAACCTATCACCGGATTCTGGATGAAGCGGTAGAAGAACTCCGCTCCGATGAATTCGCTGATCTCTTTGACACGCCTCATACTCCCCGTGCAGGAGAGACCGTCATTGAAGTTGATGTCGACGCGCTTATTCCGGATACCTATTTAACCAACCGAATCGAGCGTTTGAATCTGTATCGAAAAATATCGGATGGCGCAGACAGGATGGCCCTTTCGGAAATCAGGGATGAGCTGACAGACAGATTTGGAGAGCCACCCGTCGAAGTCGAGAATTTGTTGATTTCGGCCGAGATCAAACTTGAAGGTCAGCAGATTCGGTTGGCTAAAGTCGTGTTCAAAAATGAGCGACTTTTTTTAAGTATCCCCATGATCGAAGAAGATCCGTGGTTCTACGAAAAGGTGTTTCACCCCTTGCTGGGTGCCCTGTCAGAAATTCCGAACCGGTATGTTTTGAACGAAACACGGGGGAGCCGACTTCGCGCCATAATCCAAGACGTACCTACGCTAAAGGATGCTTTGGCCGTTTTAAAGGGACTCAATGAGAAACTGCAAGTTGGTACATAACCCTAGACGAGACACTTTTTCGTCGTTTAAAGGAAACGAATTACCAATAAGTTTCGCCGTATATCGTTGTCTCCCTTCGTCTTAGCGTCATAATCTTTCGGGCCAATTAGAGCCTATACTATTGCTTAGTATTGATTGGCAATTTGTAACGCGGCCTGTTGGTGCGCATCCCTCAGGGAAATGGGTTCTTCTACTCGAACGGCGCTTCCAAAACGTAATAACCAGGAGGTCAGGTATCCCAAGTTGTCAAAACGAAAAGTTACCCGAACCACCGAGTCCATTTTTTCCTCCAAATCTATTTTGGCGGGGATGGATGTTCGGGCTCGCGCATAGGCCTGGTCGGAAAACGTGAGGACAATATTTTCTATGGTTGGGCGCCGACCATCTTCCTCCAAATACGTTTGCAAGTCAAACCCCTTGGGGCGTTCAAATTTCTCCGACAGGACAAACATTTCCTCAATCCGGTCGAGTCTAAAGTTTCGGATGGTCTCCCGTAGGTGGTCAAAGGCTATTAGATTCCAGTGATCCTCGTAGTAGACCAAGCCCAAAGGATCGACACTTCGCTGAGTTACTTCGGATCGGCTTTCTACGAAGTATTCCATAATGACTTTTCGAGACCTGGCCACGGCCTCCGAGAGCTTGTACCACACACCGGCCTCGGCCCCTTCGACCTGAACCGCATGCATCCAGTACGGGTCAAGAACCGTATTTTCAGATAGTCGATCTACGTATTCCTTTATTTCGCGAGGCAACACGGACCGAATTTTGAGAGAAACGGCGTCTGCATCTCCTCGAAGCGAAGCATCCGATTGCAACTTCATGAAGGCTGTCCCAACAATGAGGGTGGCTGCCTCCCGCGCCGTTAGCATTAATGGGGGAAGCTGATAGCCATCCAAAATCTCATACCCACCGCCTTCGGAGTACGTGAGAGGGACTCCTGAGTCCGAAAGCGCCCGTAAGTCTCTAAAAGTGGTTCTTCTGGACACATTGAAATGTTCGGCAAGGTCTCTGGACGTCAAATGGGGCCTGTTTTGCAACAATAAGATGGTCGCAAACAAGCGCTCTGTTCTAGTACCCTGTTTATCTTCCTTTGCCATGTACTTTTTTTGGTCGCCTTTTAGGCTCCCTTTTATTAGATCTCCGACGTCCGACTGTTTCCCTACGAAGACTGAATCTTATTGACGTGAACCAGATATTTCAAACGAAAAAACGGATCCTTTTCCAAAGAAGACAAAGGTTCGATGATGGTTTGTAAATCGGTAAATTTGGTATTCATCGCTTGGACTTCCTCACGCAAGTCTCCGCCCTTCAAACAAATGAGTCCTTGGGACCAATGGGTCTCCGCTGGTTCTAGGGCGACGGTATTTGCGTCTGCGTTTGTAGTTGTGTTTGCGCTAGCGTCTGAGTCCGAGTTAATGATCGCGGTTTCGGTTACCGTTGTCATTGCCGAAATGGCAACACGTTGATGCCAATCCCATAGATTCACTAAAGGTGCGGTAGCCCGGGATACCGAATACTGGAATGAGCCGGTAGCATCCTCCGCCCGTCCGTGCCATGATTCGCAGTTTTTAATCCCTAACCGCCGACAAAACAGTTCAATTGATCTGGTTTTCTTGCCATTGGAATCTACGGCCAAAACGTGTGCATCTGGCCATACTATGGCCAATGGAATCGCAGGAAGACCGCCACCTGAGCCCCAATCAACAATTTTAGAACCCTTACCCACTTTTTTCTCAGCTATGGTAAGACAATGGGCAATGTGGCGCTCCAATATTTGATGGGTGTCCTCTCTGGAAATGAGATTGAACTGCTTGTTGACCTCAAACAGCATGCGCGCGTATTCCCGAAGAAGACGATCCTGTTCTTCTGTAAGATCTACCGGTGAAAATGATTTGGCGCTCATGTGCGATTTAGTAAGCCAATAGTAGCAATTGGATGCATGGACGATTTGCTGAGAACTGAAATGTGTTTCACGTGAAACACTCCAAACGTCCAGGACCATCAAACTCTTTTAGGACCTGGAATATCGTTGCCCCTTCAAATATACCATCAATACGGATACATCTGATGGGCTCACGCCCGATATTCTGGAAGCCTGACCAAGATTTTCTGGTCGAATCTTCGACAGCTTCTGCCGGGCCTCAATCGTAATGTTGGTGACCATCGCGTAGTCTAGATCTTCGGGGATGCGAAGTTCTTCCATTTGATTCACCTTGTGAATCAACTCATTTTCACGATCGATGTAGCCCGCGTACTTGAGGTCAATTTCTACCATTTCGACAATAGATTCCAATCCATCGTACTCCTCTACCAATGAGTTCATTGAGGAAGTATCCAAAATGTCTTGCAAATTTACCTGGGGCCGGAGTGCAATCTTCGAGATACGCTCTGGTTGCGCAATGGGAGAGGTACCGACGCTTTCAAGGTATTCGTTGATGACATCAGGCCGAATACTAGTCGATCGTACATTCTTTGCCGTAACGGTGCGTGCGTGTTTTCTGTTGTGCATCCTTCGAAGACGTTCATCCGATACCAGCCCAACGGCATGTCCGATTTCGCCTAGGCGCTCGTCTGCGTTATCCTGGCGAAGCATCATGCGGTGTTCGGCTCTTGAGGTAAACATCCTGTACGGTTCGTCCGTGCCTTTAGCTACTAGATCATCTATAAGCACGCCTATGTAGGCTTCCGAGCGCTTTAGTATGATCTGTTCTTCTCCCTTTACATACAAGGCGGCGTTCATTCCTGCGACCAACCCTTGAGCCCCGGCCTCTTCATACCCCGTGGTGCCATTGATTTGGCCAGCAAAAAAGAGACCTCTTACCGCTTTCGTCTCCAAGGAATATTTCAGCTGATAGGGCGGGAAATAGTCATACTCTATGGCGTAGCCTGGCCTCAACATGTGCGCTTTTTCCAAGCCGACAACGGAATGGATGGCTAAAAGCTGTACGTCTTCAGGTAGGCTGGTAGAAAATCCGTTTACGTAAACCTCGTCCGTCTTCCACCCTTCGGGCTCCAAAAACATTTGGTGGCTTTTTTTATCGGCAAACCGATCAATTTTATCCTCGATTGAAGGACAATAACGAGGCCCCGTGCCTTGAATTCTCCCAACAAACATCGGACTGCGGTCGAATCCTGTTCGCAAAATATCGTGGACGTGCTCACTGGTATACGTTAACCAACAACTTCTTTGTTCGCTCGGAAGCTTATCGGTCATATAGCTGAACGGAGTTGGTATGGCATCTCCTTTTTGCTCTTCGAGCCGAGAATAATCGATGGTTCTTCCATCCAACCGAGGAGGCGTACCGGTCTTTAATCTTCCTGATTCAAAACCCAGCTTATGCAGCGCGCCTGTTAACCCGGTAGACGGCCCCTCGCCCATTCTGCCGCCACCATAGGACTTCTCCCCAATATGAATTTGACCATTCATAAACGTACCGCTGGTTAGCACGATAGCCTTGGCAAATATTTGCTGCCCCCACTGCGTTATGACGCCTGCGACACTCGATCCATCCATTATTAGATCGATGGCCATATCCGCGCGCATGAACAGATTTTCCTCCTTTTCAAGCAAGAACCTAATGTGCTCTCCATACATATGGCGGTCGCACTGGGCCCTTGGCGACCAAACGGCCGGACCTTTCGATCTATTTAACATGCGAAACTGGATACCCGAGTGATCGGTAGCTAAACCCATCAGGCCGCCCATGGCATCGATTTCTCGGGCAATTTGGCCCTTTCCAATACCGCCAATCGCTGGGTTACACGACATCCTCCCGAGCGCTTCTAAGCTCATCGAAATTAGCAGCGTTCGCGCACCCATCCTCGCAGCCGCCGCTGCAGCCTCACTCCCGGCGTGGCCGCCTCCAACTACAATGATATCAAATGTGTTATGCATGATCGCCTATATTCTAACCTAAATACCGATACGCTATATATCCGTATCTCGTTGTCTCCCTTTCGGTTACAACATTATTTACCTATACAAAAACTGGAAAATATTTTCCCCAAAACCTCTTCATTAGTCACTTCGCCCGTGATGGAACCAATATGCTCGATAATGGACCTAACATCCGCTGAGAGCATGTCCCCTGAGCCTCCAGATACTAATTGTGAAGAGGCTCTTTCTGCCGCCTGCTTTGCTTTTTCCAGGTGCGATTGATGCCGCTGACTGGTTACTACTTGCTGCTCATCACCCAAAGCGACACTTCCGATGGACGTACGCTCAACCAAGTCCATAAGATCTCTAACCAACGCCTCTCTTCCGGCGGCATCCGCCGCTGAAATGGCCACATCATAAGCACTTGGAACGGAGGCGCCACTTAATAGGTCAGTCTTATTACCGACAAAAAGCACGTCTAAATCCGGACTATGCCTCCGAATAGATGCCACATAACCTTCCTCTTCCCTCCGATCTAACGAAGCGATATCCGACAAATAAATGACGATATCGGCGGATTCAAAAGCCTTTACAGATCGTCTAACTCCTTCCGCCTCAACGACATCCGTCGTTTCCCTTATGCCCGCAGTATCTACAAATTGATACTGAATACCGTGGTAGGTCACCACGGCTTCAATTTCGTCTCGAGTCGTTCCTGGAAGATCGCTGACAATGACCCGATCGAATCCAAGCAGTGCGTTCATGAGCGTCGACTTTCCCGCATTGGGTCTTCCAGCGATTACCACCCGGACTCCATTGGTAAGAGCCTTTCCAAGTCGATAAGAATCCAGTAGTGACCCAATTTTTAACGATGCCCCTGCAAGCAGCGCTTCTAGGCGCCCTCGGTCGGCAAACTCTACATCTTCTTCGGAAAAATCTAGCTCCAATTCTATGAGTGCCAGCAGTTCCAGAAGTTGGGCCCTGATTCCCGAAAGCTCTGTTGAATAATCCCCGCGCAAATGGCTGATGGATATTCTTCCTGAGCGAGCGCTTCGAGCGTGAATCATTTCTCCAATAGCTTCGGCCTGCGCGAGATCCACTTTCCCATTCATAAAGGAGCGTAGCGTAAACTCTCCGGGCTCCGCCATCCGCGCACCCGCCTGGGTCAGTAGCCGAATAGCTTCATCGCTCGCTACATCTCCGCCGTGGCAGGTAAACTCGACAATATCTTCCCCCGTTGCGGTATTGGGTGCCTTAAACACCAACACGACTACCTGATCAACGGCCGTACCCTGTTCTGATCTCAGAAACCCTACCGTCGCCGTGTGCGATGCGGCATCGAGCAACGACCGACCTTCAAAAACGGCATGAGCGATTTCTATGGCTCGCTCACCGGATAGGCGAACAATACTTAAGGCCGATGCTCCCCGAGGTGTGGCCCGGGCTACGATCGTTTCTCCTGTGGCGTATCCTCGGGCAACCATGCTTTAACCGGGGTTTACTACTTCTTGGAGAAACGGGAAGCCTTCCCGGTTATTTTTCCAGTTATTTTCCCGGCCGCCTTGCCCTTCTTGGCTTCTTCCTTTTTGGCCTTCAGCTCTTCTGGATGCTCGTGTATCTGTTTGTTGACGTATTTCTGCTGGACAGCCGTCAACACGTTGTAACACAGGTAATACAGGTTCAAGCCGGCAGCCAGTTGATTAAAGATGACGAAAATCATCACCGGAAAAACATAGGTGAAAATCTTGGCCTGCAGGTTGTTCTGGCTGGTCATGGAGACTTTCATCTGGAAGACCATCGAAATACCCATCAGAAGGGTAAATCCCGCGACAAAATTGCCAAAAAGAGGAATCGAAAATGGCAAATGCAGGATAATGTCAGGAGCCGAAAGGTCGGCAGCCCACAAAAATCCTTCCTGACGAAGCTCAATGGCTTGGGGTAAAAACTGCCAAAGTGCGATGATGATTGGATATTGAAGAAGCATTGGGAGACACCCGCCTAGCGGATTCACCCCTGTCTCCTTATACATCTTCATCATAGCCTCCTGCTGCTTCTGCGGGTTGTCCGCAAACTTCTCCTTGATGGCCTCCATTCGAGGCTGCAGCTCGCGCATTTTACCCATACTCTTAAAAGAAGAACGGGTTAGTGGGTGGAGTACCACTTTGATAAGGAGGGCCAAAAGAATAATGACGAGGCCATAACTAGGTATGACGTCGTGCATGTACGTGAACGCAGGGATGAAGACGAATTTTGCTAACGGACGGGTTACGACTTCAAAAAAGTCCCAGCCGTAGTCAACCATATCGTATAAATTTCTATCGTAGGCGCTAAAGTTGGTGTAAATAATGGGACCGATGTACATCCTGAAGATGTCAGGATCGACCCCTGGAGCCGCCACTTCTAAGCTTGCCGTGTAATCATGGCGCAGATAAGAATCGGTAACGTCCCCGACGCGCTCACCAACAAGTTCCGACCCGCGGGTCGGTACATCTGCCATAATGGCAACAGCGAAGTATTTGTTCTTGACGGCAATCCAGTCTACGGATCCGTTTAACGAGAGCTCTTGACGCGGTTCTTTGATCAAGCTCACCGACTCGACCTCGCCACCACTTCTCGCAAACGCTCCCGCCTTTATCCCTTCATCTTTATGATTTCCCTCTGTAAAAGGGACGCCGCCAATCCATGTCAGTTGATACCCATCTTGGGTCTCGAAAGAGCCGGAATTGTTATGGAGAACAGAAATGCCAACTTCATACGACCCGGGAGTGAAAGAGTACTGTAGTGACATGGACCCTTCCCCTACGCCAACGCTGTATGTAAGCGTTTGGGGGCCCGTGCTGGCATCTATGCTTTCACTTTGAGTATCTGAAGTAAAAAAGAAAGCTCTAGAATCATAATTGCGATTGCTAGGAGACGTAAACATGACCGCGATTGACCCGCCCTTCGTCGTGTCAACCATATTTACGGCAGACGTCTTCTCAAAATTGTGGTATTCTTTCAGCTTAAAAGAAACCAGCGTTCCACCCTTGTTCGAAAAAACGGCTGAATACAGATCCGTATCCACCTGGATAAACTTTTCTGTTACGTTTTGGCCACGAACAAACGTCGTATCGTCCAGAGCCAAAGCGGAAATGGTACCAACTGCCGGGGCCGCTTCCTCAACCATTTCTTGTGACGATACTACACCAGTAGAGTCGGATAAAGACTGAGGACTTTGAACTGGTGCGGGCTCTGGAGCCAGCCAAGTCAGCCAAACGACCATTATTAAGGCGATTAGCACGGTGGCCGTAAGGACGTTTCTATCCAAGGGGAGCCTCGCTACGAGTTGAAAAACGGGTGGGTGGGGTGGCGTTACGGAAACAGGTGAGTACAGTTCCGTTCGGGTCTTCGAGAAAGCGTTCTAAACAAAATGCGCCGATGCTGCTGTCGATACCTAGAGCCAAGGTCGAATATTCGCCTATCAATAAACCATCAGTGAACGTGGTGCTCGATCGGATCGTCATTTGTTGAGCTCTCTTTTCAGGTTCTCTAGGCACCGAGCTACATCTTGAGGCGTTTCAGAAAGATCTGAAGCTTTACCCCTAAAAATAACCATGACCGTCAGAACCATTTCCTGCCTGTTCGTCAACTGCTGCAAAACGATTTGATTCAAACGAATTGCTTCCAGAATTACCCGTTTAATTCGGTTGCGAGTCACGGCCGATCCGGAAGATCTACCAACGGCAACCCCAATCTGAAACGAGGCACTAACCTCTGCTTCTGATTTTTGAACTAAGCGGAACACCATGCGAACAGATCCCGCCGCCACAGAACGAACACTACGATCATTCCGATTAAAAAGCGGCTCTATTAGTCGTTTCCTTTTCAGATGGTGGGATCTGGGAAACAACAATCGTTCTGGCCCCGAACGACTAATTTCCGGGGTATTGGACACAAATCAGACTATTTTCCCGGCTTGGAATCACTAACCGTGAGGTTAACCCTTCCTTTAGCGCGGCGTCTTGCTAATACACGTCGACCATTCTTGGTCGCCATTCTAGAGCGAAATCCGTGTTTGTTTGCGCGTTTTCGGCGGCTTGGCTGATACGTACGTTTCATTTTTATTCTTACTACAAATCCCGGCCAGGATTCAGACTACTTGAGAGCTAAAAAACTCGTTTCATAGAAAAACGACACGGGGGCATCGTTTTCAAATTGCATAGACGGCAAAGATACGCAAAGCTACAGAGATATCAACAACCTAAGTTGACATTCATAAAATACTAGCGTAATTTTGTGGGCTCTTCTAAATATAGTTTGAAACCCGTTTCAAAGGAAACTCAGGCCGACATTCTGTATTAAAGGGAGGCCACACAACGTGGGGCAGCGGCGTTGGGATCTCTAAATGGAGACCTTTCACCATCAAGGGCGATTAGCTCAGTTGGTTAGAGCATCTGCCTTACAAGCAGAGGGTCACTGGTTCGAGTCCAGTATTGCCCACTAGAACCCCATGTAAGTCATTGTACTGCATGGGGTTTTGTTTTATAGGTACATCATAGGTACAACAAAAGGCTCGGTATTTGTCCGTCTAAGCTTAAATAGGGTCCCATTCCGAAGCCATTAAGTGACGAACAGCGAGGGGTGCTCACATTTAGTAGACCCTCAAAATCGAATCTACAGAAACCTGTAATTCCAGCGAGTCCGTAATTTGCCCTTGTCATCCGGAATGTGCTTCCCTTTCCCTAGTCTGAATAAACGCTAAGATCATACCTGAAACAGAACCATTAATGTCTTCAATCAACTGACGGATGTGACGGTTCACATCATCTGACCCGAAAATTGCCTGAATCGCTGATTCAACGGCGGCATCGGCGTAGTAGTATCGAGACGCAGCCATTGTCAGCCCGTTTGAAATGAATGCCTGGGAATAACGAGGGTCATCTGAGTCTTTGTCAAAGTGGTCGAGAAACTCTTTCGCTAGAGTCTTTGGATCGTAGTAATGGAACGAAAGGTTATTTCTGACCCTTGCGAGATAACCTGCGATGTCTCCGCCTGTATCACCTCCGGTTGCAAGCGCGACTTCGACTACTGTACGCCACTTTTTTCGGGCCGGCTTAGGGAGCATCCGAACGTAACCTTCCATTTCGTCGGACAACACCAGATCTCGCTTCTTCTTGATGAGCACGACAAACTCGTGCACAATTCCAAGAATGTACTTAGTAACCTGCCCGTGAATACCGTGCCATTGACCCCGCATTTCGTCAGGTGTAGAATCATCAGGGCGAGAGTCAAGCAGAACCGCGTCTAGCCACATCACCCCTTTTACGTCGTTCAGGACAGAAGAGAACGCCAGGAAGACAGCACCCATTTCATCAGTTTTAGATCTAACCAATAGATTCGCGTCAAGCGACTTTGCTTTAGCCAATCCAAAGTGTGGCAATCCGAACTTTTTATTTGGTCCTTTCTTCAATGGCATTCCGCATAACGGCTGGCGGATTTACGGCGAGCGAACGCTCACTTTACAGAAAGTAATCGTTTCCGACGGCCTCTGCCAGTTGTGCGAATCCGTAACATACGCTTGTTATCCGTTTTTCGATCCTAGAGGTCGCTCGGTATTTGTGATTCGTGCCAAACTGCAAATATCCATACGTTCTCGCCTTCAATTCGATAGAAAAACCGATACGGTGAGATGATGATTTCCCGAACGTCTGGATCTGGATTTTCTGGAACGATCCGACCAGAGAGGCGCATTGCCTCACTCAAAATGTTACCGAAGGCTCGTGTTTCCAGAATAGTTTTGACAATGTACGACGAGTTCAATCGTGTCTACATTCGGTAACGAATCACCACTGCTAAACTCGTATTCAGGTCGCTCAAGTTGTTTGAGTCTCCAGGCTTTTACGCGGCGCTGCAACGTGCGGAGCTTGTCATCAGGATATTTACCGGGATAATTGGATTGAAGGCGCTCCATAATAATGGTAGTGGCAAGGTAGATATACCCGTTTTCGGCATCAGAGGAAGATATTCCACTGATAGCTCAAAAAAATGCGACATCGAGAGCCATGGGGAGAGGAGCTAATCTTGAGTTCCTGGGTCTCCTAGGAGTTCAAATGCCACCTCATTGCGGCGCATGAAGGGCGGAGTCATGGGATCGTTGTAGCGCATGAGGATTGCCTTTCCTGTGTAGGGCAGATCATGTTGTCTCAAAACGTCCTCCAACTTTTCTACCATGTTTTCGACTCGTTCAGACCCGGAAAACCACCCAAACTTAAGGACGGCTAGCGTGCGTGGCGGAACAGATCTGAAGTCAATTTGCTGTCCTTTTGGCGCAGGGGTAGAGGCCTCGGTCATGCCTTCAGGCAAAATGAACGACATTGTTTCATCATTAATAACCGGGGCGGTCATGGAAATCGATTCGCCCGTTTCATTGCCGCCGAAAATGTAGGAGGCGAGCACTCGGAAAGAGTTGTTGTCACTGCCTTTCGGCGCCGAAATCCACGTCTGTTCTCCATAAGCCCTGAGTTCCACCTTCGATTCAAGATGCTGAAGGATGTTGTACGACGGACGAGGTGTCGAGAGAATCGAGAACGATCCCCATCCTGTCCAAATAGCTAATAGGAGGCCGAGGACAAGTAGTACTTTCATGGCGATGTTTGATTGGGACCGAAAAATTCGACCCAGTTTCTTTCTGTTTCGAACAGTCTAACGCAGTGGAGCAAATCAGTAGAAAGGGAGGTCTGGAGTTCACTCCAGATCGCTACCGCAACATTCTCTGAAGTCGGGATGATCCCCGACATAAATGGCACATCTAAATTCAGGTTCTTGTGGTCGACCTTGTCCAGGATTCGTTCCTGCAAGACGTGTTTGAGACGGCCTAAGTCGTACACATACCCTGTTTTGGGATCTGGGCTTCCCTTTAAAACAACTTCCAGAACATAGTTGTGTCCATGCCAATTTGGGTTGTTGCACTTGCCGAACGTGTCCTGATTCCATTCGTCGGACATTTCCGGGTTGTGCAACCGATGCGCCGCATTGAAATGGACTTTTCGAGTGATGTAAACAGTGGGGGGCCGAGATGATGAAACGCTCATCGGGGTGGAAATAATCGTTATAGCGACTGGAGATTAGGTCTTGTTGTTTTGGTATCGACTAATTATATTAATCAGAACGTTAATAGTCAACACTGTCATTCATTGGTCGAATTAAATCGATCTTTGTTAGCAAAATGGGCGATTCAGGGGTTTTCCTTTCTTCAAAACAGGCCGCTTCGCTTCTCCGCGTACACGAGTCATCGGTCAAGCGGTGGTGCAACGCAGGAGACCTACCATGCGCCGTCACCTCTGGTGGTCATCGGAAAATTCAGGTTGAGCACCTGATGGCATTCGCCCAAGCGCGAGACGTTTCGTGCATGTTAACTCCATTCTCGTCCGACGCTCCGGCAGTTTGGGATGGGCTTATGATGTTGGAAAATCAGGCTTCTCACGCCAAGGTAATAGAGATTACGCAGGAGTGGCTTGAACAGAGGGAGACGAATCGAATCATTGCGTTGATGACGCTCATCATCGAGGAAGGGCATCCACTTGCATCTGTTATGGATGGAGTACTCAGCCCTATTATGCGCCATTTTGGCTCGCGTTACGTCAATGGGGAATTGTCTATAGGAGACGAACATTGCATCACGCAGTCTATGAGAGAGGTCTTAATTGGATTGAGCCTAAATAGCCGACAGACGAGATTAAAACCTGCGAGCAAAACAGCGGTTGTGGGTTGTGCTCGGGGCGAGGTTCACGAATTGGGAGCTCTCATGGTGCGCTTGATATTGGAAAATGCCGGGTGGAAAACGGTTTACCTGGGGCTAAACGTACCGACTGAGGAGTTTTCAGATCAGCAGCTGAAGCATCGTGCAGATATGGTCTGTGTGTCGATTACGCCTGTTTCTGGTTGGGGCGACGTACAAAATATTGTCACGTTGATGGATCGCATGTATGAGAGTAGCGCCCCTTATCGATTAGCTATTGGCGGGGGCATAATGGCACACTATGCAGAAATGAACCAGGATGAATTGGCCTTCGTGGACCTCTCCTTTTTCGATGCTATTGTCCCTTTTTCTTCTTGGCTCACGGGCCAGGCTTGATCATGCAGTCACCAAACGACGTGTGCTTTGTGGGGTTGGATTTGGCGGGACCTGCCAATTGGAAAGACACAGCCTGCTGCGTCGCTCGGATGAGCGCTGATGGAGGCCTCGTGGTCGATTCCCTTAAGCAAGACATGTCAGATCACGCTCTAGCTGAGTTATTTACTGAATTGCGTAGTCAGTCTCGCGTTGTGGTCGGAATCGATGCTCCGCTCTCTTATCAGGATGGAGGTGGTGATCGCGTCAGAGATAAGAGCCTTCGAGTCCACTTGATGAACAATGGCCTGCACTCAGGCTCGGTTATGACTCCAACTATGACTCGCATGGCCTACTTGACCATGCGTGGGATGGCCGTAGCTAGGCTTATTTCATCGACTTGTCCACCTGCTGAAATCTTAGAGGTTCATCCGATTGGCACACTGGTTCTTCAAGGTGCCGACCCGCTTGTTGTTCGAACCATAAAAAAATCAGCATCATCCATTTGCGAGACCCTTTCCTGGTTATCGGAACAAGGTCTTCATGGAATAGAGGACGCACTCGACGGGCGATCGGTATCGGACCACATGATCGCTGCACTCGGATGTGTTCTTGCGGCTTGCGCCTTTCTTCAGCAGAAAAGCGCCTGGCTACATCCGGCGGAACCACCGCACCATCCCTACCCATTTGTTTGCTAAGTACCTCGGTATTGAGTCTACTCACGCTCTTATTGATCACTTTTGATCTCTTTACATTTCTCAGTTAGTCATAATGGAAACCAACACATCACCTGTTTACGTTGTTTTAGGAGCCAGTGGAGGCATTGGTTCGCAAGTAGCCCGAAATCTCTCTGCCAGAGGGGCGCGATTGGTTTTGGCGGCACGATCTGAGGCTAAATTGAATGAATTATCCCGCGAAACAGAAGGCGTCGTCTATCCAGTGGACGCTACCGATGCTTCCCAAGTAGAGGGACTGATCAAGTTTACCATGGAAAAGTTTGGGCGTATCGATGGCATTGCGCACTGCGTGGGCTCCCTATTATTGAAGCCTGCTCATTTGACTTCGGTCGAAGAGTTTGATCAGACCCTCAAATTGAACCTGTATTCTGCGTTTTATGTGGTCAAATATGCGACTCGGAGCATGTTTAACACGGGTGGATCCATTGTATTGTGTTCCTCCGCAGTAGCCAAAACAGGGCTAGTGAACCACGAAGCTATTGCTGCTGCAAAAGCAGGTGTACAAGGTCTGGTTCAATCGGCAGCAGCGTCATACGCACAGCGCCAGATAAGAGTGAACTGTGTGGCGCCGGGTCTGGTTGAGACACCGCTTACCGCGCGCATTACAGGTAATGAAGCATCAAAAAAACACTCCGAAGGCATGCATGCGTTAGGCAGACTGGGTACGCCAACGGACGTCGCAGATGGCATCGATTGGCTGCTAGACGGGTCGCGAAGCAGTTGGGTAACGGGTCAAACAATCGGTATTGATGGTGGACTGAGTACACTCCGCCCCCGATAGCGTGGACCGGTAGCGTGCTTAGACCAAGCAAAATGTACACTGAACAGCGTAAGTCGTGATCTTGAATAGTCTCCCACAGCACTTAAAAGAACGAGTACGAACACTTTCTGAGCATCCCCTCCGAGAGGACGGTGCTTTTGTGCTCTACTGGATGCATCATGCGGTTAGAGAGTATGAAAACCCCGCTCTAGACGTTGCCATCCACACCGCTTCGACCCTGAATATCCCGCTTCTGGTGTATCAGGGACTGTCCGGTGCTCATCGGTTCAATTCTGATCGCCACTTCACCTTTATTATGGAGGGAGCGCGTGATGTTGCAGCTCAGTTTGAAAGGAGGGGGATACGCTATGCATTCCATCTAAACGGTGATTCATCGGCGGTTAGTCCACTTTATGGATTGGGGCGGCAAGCTGCGCTTGTCATCACAGAAGATTATCCCGCCCCACCTTTTCCCCGTTGGGTCAATCGGCTGGCAGAACAAATCACGACCCCTGTCTGGGCCGTGGATAGCCATTGCATCGTTCCCATGCAAAGTATCGGGCGGTGGTATGCCCGGGCCTATCATTTCCGGAATAAGATTGCATCCAATGCCTGGGAGCGGGCCGCTCGGGAGTGGCCCGTGGCGGCATCGACCCCTCTGTATTACAGCGAAAAACTTATCTGCGAAGCTATCGATTGGGATACGGTTTCTATTCTTGAATTATGTGCGTCCTGCGATATAGATCATTCTATTGGACCCATTCACCACACCCGAGGAGGAACGATTGCTGGACATGAAAGATGGAGTGCGTATCTGGAAAACGGATTAAACCGGTACGACAAAACAAGAAATGACCCAACTTTAAACCACCCATCGGGAATAAGTCGGCTCAGTGCCTACCTACACCATGGACATGTTTCGCCGTTCATAATTGCACGGGATGCCGTTCGAGCAGCTTCATCTGGGGCTCAGAAATTTTTGGATGAGCTGCTGATCTGGCGAGAATTAGCCTTCAATCTGTGTTTCCATAACAACGACGTCCAAGAAATTAGCATTCTACCGCAATGGGCTCAAGATTCGTTCGATCGTCATCTGCAGGATGAACGTGAGAACGTGTACGATTGGGAAGATGTCGCTTGCAGTCGAACAGACGACCCACTCTGGAATCTAGCGCAGCAATCTCTTCGGATCCACGGTGAACTACACAACAACGTCCGGATGACATGGGGTAAGGCCGTCCTCAACTGGACCGAATCGCCGCAAGAGGCCTTAGATATTCTGTTAGACCTCAACAATCGGTATGCGCTCGATGGGTCTGATCCAAACTCTTACGCGGGCATACTATGGTGCCTCGGTTTACTGGACCGCCCATTCCCCCCGGAAAAACCCATTTTTGGATTGGTCAGACCCCGCTCTTCCGCTAGGCACCGGGCGCGCATCGACATGGGTAAGTATGCGGGTCAGTTAGCACGTTTTCCAAGAATGTCTTCCCCCAAAGTCGCCATTATTGGGGCGGGAATAGCCGGGCTTTCTGCGGCGCGAACGTTGCGAGACAATGGGTGTGTTGTAACCGTGTTCGATAAAGGGCGAAAACCTGGAGGCCGGACAGCTTCCATCGAGTTCTCAGGGCATCATTTGGATCTAGGAGCGCCCGTTTTGTCCCTCAAGGATCCCCGGATTCAGCTCTGGGTCGAATCATGGCATAAAAAAGGGCTGATTCAGGACTGGATGGTCAGAGAAGCCGATTGGAGTGCGTTCGATGGGCAGGTCCACCATCAAACTCTTCGGCACGTGGCAAGCCCCACCATGCGCTCTTTGTGCCTTCATTTAGCCAACGGTCTTGAAATACGACAGCGGGAGCCCGTTGCCTCCTTACTTCGCAAGGAGGATCAGTGGTTTCTGGGTGGGGAAAACAATGATTTAGGTTCATTTGATGTGGTTTTACTGGCAGGAGCGGCGCGGCAAGCCCTGTCATTACTAGGGGACGGTGATCCATTCGCCCCCGAGCTGAGGACGATTGAATTAGCTCCTCAGTGGACTGTGGGAATGACGTTTGCCGAACGCTTGCCACTCGAGATAGACTTGTTAAAGGATCCAGAAGGTCCGATTGGTCTGGCTATCCGAGAATCGTCCAAACCCGGACGTCCTGAAGGGGAATGTTGGGCACTTCATGCCTCGCGCTCCTGGGCAGCTGATCACGTGGATGAGGACCGCGATCACGTCGCTCAAAAGCTCACCGAGCTCTTTATGACGCGGCTTGGGTTGCTGTCTCTCAAACCGACTGAGGTGATTGCTCATCGGTGGCGTTTTGGTCGAGTTGTTTCTCCTCTCGCTGCATCCTGCCTCTGGGATGAGGATCGGCAGATCGGACTGTCCGGAGACTATTTTAGGCAAGCTACTATTGAAGGAGCCATGCTAAGTGGCATTGCCGCTGCCGGGCGCATTTTAGGGTCTGCAAAGCAGTCTAGAGGCGTAGGAAATGGCATTCAAGCGAGCTTGTTCTCAAAGTTGGATTAGCCTCTTGAAAGCAGACCCTTCTGCCTCCGATTTCAGCTTCGCTATATGATAGCCATGGCGAGACTTGAACTCTCGACCTCCGGGTTATGAATCCGACGCTCTAACCAGCTGAGCTACCTCGCTGTACTTGGTTATGTGCTCGTAGCATATCTAAAACCAAACGAGTTGGTTTTTCCAAGGAGGATCGTAGTTTGACTGCTTATCCGCTCATATCAATGACTTTGAGGATCGAGCGCGCCGTTCAGCAAGTTTTTCACGTGCATGTGTAATCAGAGCGTTGTGGCTTGGCGCCACGCAAATTCTACGTGTATGCTTAACCTAACCCCAACTTTCTTCGAGGAGGGCAGCATGGGCCCAAAACGGTCGCGTAGACGACTTTAGTAGGGGGGCATAAGAATCGATTGTCTTGCAAATCCGATGAGTCTCCGTTCTTGAGACTTTTTCGGCCATGGTCAAAACTACTTTTTGAAAGCGCTGCTATAAATAACCGCGAAAAGAAAAAGGACCATCACTGAAAGCGCCAAGGCTCCGACTATGGTATTTTGATCCGGCATCTATTTATCCCCTCGATTAATACGATCTTCTTTGATAGCTGCAAAATTCATCCAAGCCAGGATGCTAGGAACCCAAAGCCCTATAAAAATTGCTGCTTGCTCATAGCCAGCAAACCAAATAGCGATGGAAGCCACCAAAGAGATTATGGCAGCCATGTTGAATAAAAACTCGGAGCGGGAAAGATTCATGTCTTGAGAAGGTCTAGTGAGTGTTTGGGTAAATTAGGTGACTTTCGTTACGGATAGCAAGCCACTCAGCGCATTGAGATGGCCGTTCGTCGCAAAGGTCAGTCTGACATTTTTAACTACATCGAACGTTTCCATAATCCAGCCAAGCGTCGTAAGATGTTGG
>CALEEY010000214.1 GCA_937877085.1 uncultured Bacteroidota bacterium | reverse complement strand
CAAGGGAAGGAATCGCAATTCCGACTGTTTCGGCTTTGACATCGTACGAAACAGAAGCTGCCTTGGAAGCTGCCAAACGTAATTTTTCAAGCGTAACCTTGGAGGATTCGCCCAATCCTACCAGCACGATTCGTTTGGCCGTTCCCTTGTCGGGGTACAACACGGTGGCTGCGCTTCCGTCGCCACGCATGTCGCTTTTCGCGCGGTCAATTGCGCTTCCAAAGGCTTCTGACAATTCGGAAAGACCGGAATCTATATCTTCGACCGTAACGGGTACGAACAATAGGTCAACGTCTAGTTCTGCAATCGAAATGGTGGAAACTGATACTTTCATAGTGAGCCTAGTTATTCTGACTGTTCATCAGACTGTTCAAATACGCAGCGTCCTCATCGGATAGCTCGCTGGAAGTTTCGAGGGTTGGCAGATCAATAAAATGCGGTGCAGAAGCAATGGCCTTCCTGAACGCGTTGTCTAATGTGCCGACAATAAATGCGCCTGAAGCGTTGCGATGCCCACCACCGCCGTAGCTTTGCGCCCATTTGTGGACATGATTTTCTCCCTTAGAGCGAAAACTAATTTTGGTGCCTCGCTCTGTTTCCGTAAAGATTAGGGCCACTAAGACCCCTTCAATGGAAAGAACTTGATTCACAAATCCGTCTGTTTCTTCAACCGACGCCCGGGAGTCCGACAGCATTCGGCGGGTCACAACCACCGTTCCAATGCGACCGTCATAATGCAACTCGATGGATGAAAGCACGCTGCTTAGCAGCTTAATGCCCTCGATCGACTTTTTGTCGTACACCTCGGCGTGCAGCACCGAAGTGTCAATATGTCCTCTGTCCAGAAGTTCGGCAACCATCCGATGCAATGTGGCCGTTACGTTCGAAAAACGAAACGAACCGGTATCCGTCATCATGGCCACGTAGAGTGGGGCGGCTACGTCATAGTCGATAACATCCAAATCCCATTGTTCGAACAGCTCAAACAATAATTCCGCCGTAGAAGAAGCCGATTCGCGTTTCCACGTCAAATCAAACCAATTCTCTGCATCTGTATGATGATCCACTAAAATCTTGGTGGCCGTCGTATCGCGCATTTGCTTCCCCACGGTTCCCAAACGCTCTTGCACGTTGGTATCAAGGATCATAGCGACATCGGCATGTGCAATAAACTCGACTTGACGCAGCGAACCATCGTACAATTCTATATGGTCTGCGCCCGGCATCCACTCTAAATTGTAGGGGCTTGGGTCTTGATTTAGCATCATGACTTCCTTGCCCTGACGCTTCAAGTAATTTCCCAAAGCCAACTGGGAGCCAATTGCATCTCCATCAGGACGAGTGTGGGTCGAAATAACTATTCGACGCGCTTTTCTTAAGGCTGAAACGATCGCTTCTGACATGGGGCTCGGAAATCTTGGAAAATGCAGTCGGTCTTGAACCCTTTGCCCCGCGCATTGTTCGACAAAAATCGAATAAGAATCGAGGCCCGACTATGGATACAGTCGGTGAGTCTTCCATTCGTCACCCGCTTTTTCAAATATTAGCCGGTCGTGTAATCGAAACGGTCTCCCCTGCCAAAATTCCATACGCTCTGGTTGAATCCGATACCCACCCCAATATTCGGGCAAGGGAATGGCTTGATCCTTGAATGTAGCTTCTAGTTCATCGACACGTCCCTGGAGCTCTGCCCGACTCGCCAGTTTTTCCGACTGCTTGGAAGCCCAAGCCCCAATTTGACTTCCGCGTGGCCTAGAATGGAAATAGGTTTCTGACTCTGCCCGGCTCACCCGAGTCACGCTGCCTTCAATACGCACTTGGCGCTGCAGTATGGGCCAGTGAAATAGTAGGGAGGCAAAAGGGTTGGCATCGAGCTCGCCAGCTTTTCGACTCCCGTAATTGGTGAAAAACACAAATCCTGAGCCATCGGCCGATTTTAAAAGAACGGTACGCGCCGAAGGCTTTCCTTCAGGCGAACACGTGGCTACCGTCATAGCTTCAGGCAAATACAAACCCGACTTTCGAGCGTCTGCAAACCACGTTTGAAACAGGTCCAACGGATTGGCTCCTTGAACGGTGTCCGGAAGCCCAAGAGAGATACCCTTGCCTGATGTCCAAAGGGCTTTTATGGAGCTTTTTATACCCACGCATTTATCCTGTTTAACATGGCACTTGAATGTACAATCGTCGAAACGCAGTCGGAGCTATTGGTCCGGTGTTGAATGCAAACAACGCTTACGGGGACGAAATAACTTCGGTTTTTTAAAATAACTCAGTTAGCGTCTGGTGTTCGAGTAAAAAGGTCCGATCTGCCATAGAGGCAAAGCTTTTATTATGTGTAACCAAAATAAACGTTTGATCCATTGCGCGGCTGAGGCGAATCATTTCCCGATGCAACTGATCCGCCGTTTGCTCATCCAAATTTCCGGTGGGTTCGTCAGCCAATATTAAATCGGGCTCGTTCATAAGCGCCCGAGCAATGGCAACCCGCTGTTTCTCGCCCCCTGAGAGTTCCCCAGGGCGATGAGCCTCACGCGCTTCCAGCCCAACTCGTTGCAACAACTCTTTGGCCTTTGGTCTCGCGACGCTGGGAGAACCACCGCCAATGAGCGCCGGCATCATCACATTTTCTAAAGCTGAAAACTCCGGCAAGAGGTGATGAAATTGAAAAACGAAGCCGATTCTGGAGTTTCGAAACCGGGAAAGTTGCTCATCCTGTTGGCCGAGCAATTTTTCACCCGCAAAAAGTATTTCCCCCGAATCAGGATTCTCAAGCGCGCCCAATAGGTGAAGTAGCGTGCTTTTCCCGCTTCCGGATTCGCCAATAATAGCAACGACCTGTCCCTTGAACACATCGAAATTCACTTCTTGAAGCACTTTTAGCGCCTGACCATCAACGGCGGGATACGACTTTACCAGCGCTCGAACACTCAGCAGTGGCTGTCTTACGCTCGTCTCGGCCGAGCGCTCATCTATGACACTGGAATCACTCATCCCCACGGGAAATCTCGTATTTCCCCATTTTGTTGTACAAATGGGAGCGCTGAATGCCAATAGCTTCGGCTGTGCGGCTAATATTCCAATCGTTCTGGGTCAATTTATGCTCGATGAACAGCTTTTCTGCGCTGTCTCGAAAGTCGGCAAACTGATCGTATCGATCCAGCAGGCCCACAATTGGATTCGAACTGGATCCACCAGGCAATCCACCAGGCAGCACATAACGCTCCACATCTAACTTGGTGATTCGTTCTCCCTGGCTCAAAATAGTTAGTCGCTCCACCACGTTGTGCAATTCTCTGACATTCCCCCGCCATTCCAATTGCTGTAAAGCCGAAAGGGCGTCGGGCGAAAAGGGCTTAGGCTGCAGGCCGTTTCGGCGGGCAATGCGCTCGGCTATATTTTCCGTCAGAACGGGGATATCCATTCGACGCTCGCGGAGCGGCGGTACGTGGAAAAGGATGACCGAAAGCCGGTGATAAAGGTCTTCTCGAAACAGATGCTGTTCGATTTGTTGGAGCAGGTTTTTATTGGTTGCCGCAACGACCCGGACATCTACCGGAAGTGAGCGGTCCCCACCAACTCGGGTAATATTACTCTCCTGTAAGGCCCTTAGCACTTTAGCCTGAGCAGAAAGACTCATATCGCCGATTTCATCCAGAAAAAGCGTGCCGCCGTGGGCCTGTTCAAATTTCCCGATACGCTGCTTAGTCGCGCCGGTAAAACTGCCCTTTTCGTGTCCAAAAAGCTCACTTTCAATCAATTCACTGGGAATAGCGGCGCAATTGACCTCTACAATGGGCCCTTCTCTTCGATTAGAAAGGCCATGAATCCATTTGGCAACCAATTCTTTCCCAGTCCCAGCCTCTCCGGTTATCAGAACACGAGCGTCGGTTGGAGCAACTCGCTCGATCGTCTCTTTAATGGTCCGAATGGCAGGACTATCACCCAAAATAGGGGTGAGCTCTCCGGCATGGCGCTCAACAATGGTCTGGCGCATCCTCCGATTTTCCGATTCCAAGACACCCCGGTCAAGGGCGTTCCGAATCGTGAGTAGCAATCGGTTCAGATCGGGCGGTTTTTCAACAAAATCAAAAGCGCCTAATTTGGTGGCTTCAACCGCGGTATCGATGGTGCCATGCCCCGAAAGCATGACAACCGGCACATCAATCTGCTCTTTGGAAAGCGCCTCAAGGACTTCCATTCCGTCCTTTTTGGGCATTTTTACATCCAAAAGGACTACGTCAAACTTGTTGGCTCGTAGTTTTTCGAGCGCTACCTCGCCATCCTCTGCTTCATCAACGGCATAATCCTCATACTCGAGAATCTCCCGTAACGTACGACGAATACTGACCTCGTCATCAACAACCAATATGACGGGTACGGCCATTACTTAGCGGCTTCCATTTTCGCAATAAAGAAGTCAGCGTTGCGAGCGGCCTGTGAGGTTGGGAAATCATCGCGAATGGTTTCAAATGCCGATAGCGCACTTTTGGGGTCCCCGGCTGCGCTGTACGCGCGAGCAGCACTTTCCAGGTACATTGGCGAGGTTATATCGCTCTTGAATACCGTAGCTGCGCGTGAAAATAAATCGCCTGCCTTTTTCAAATCACCATTCAATTCGTGGATGGCGGCTTCTCCTGCATAAGCGGAGGCACCTAAATAGTCAGAACCTTTTGAATACGATTCGAAATATTTTAGCGCACTATCCATGTTTCCGATGCG
>CALEEY010000213.1 GCA_937877085.1 uncultured Bacteroidota bacterium | reverse complement strand
GGGCGAAATCCAGCTTAAAAGGGTGGTTGAACTGGCTGGCCTAGTCGATCATTGTGATTTTGAGGAGCAGCATTCCGTTAATACAGACGGCGGGAAATTGCGCCCCGATATGCTGGTTCATTTACCAGGGGGTAAAATCATCGTAGTGGATGCAAAAGCACCTTTATCTGCCTATTTGGAGGCGATAGAGGCCGGCACGGAGACGGAAAAAGACCTCCTAATGGTAAAACATGCCGAACAAATCCGGGTGCATGTCCGGCAATTGTCAACCAAAGCATATCAGGATCAATTCGACACCACACCGGACATGGTCATTCTTTTCTTACCAGGAGAGTCGTTCTTTTATGCCGCTCTTCAGCATGATCCGGGCTTGATTGAGTTTGGCGTCGATAACAACGTGATCATTGCTACCCCAACGACACTCATTGCGCTTCTAAGGGCCGTATCGTACGGTTGGAGGCAGGAGCAAATTGCTGAAAACGCCCAAAAAATATCCCGCCTTGGCCAAGAACTGTATGACCGTCTGTGCACACTAGTCGATCACGTATCAAAAGTGGGGAGAGGACTAAATTCCGCTGTCTCGAGCTACAATCGAGCCGTCGCTTCTATGGAGAGCCGCGTTTTGGTTTCAGCTAGGAAGTTTTAAGAAATGGGGAGCAATTCGTCCCAAGTATTGGACGAATTGCTCCCCATCGAAACCATTCCACGGCAATTAACCGTTGGCGATCACGTGCCTTGCGAAGAAACTCAAGATGAAATAAAAGAGCTTCCTAATGGCGACGAACTGTTCTCTTAGGCTAACTGACGCGCCAATTTATGTTCAGACGTTTCCAGAATTAGATGGCACATTTTTTTCCATTCAGCCATCTCAAAGGCAACGTTGGCTTTGACTTCTTTGATTCTCGCCCGAAGGATTACAACTTCTTCGTCCTTCTGTTTTTTCAGCTTTTGATATCTATCCGAAGCCGTCTTGAGACCGTTCAGATTTTCAGTCAGCGAGGCAGCAGCCTCCTCAATTCTCGCAATCCAGGCATCCCGATCAATGTGGATTGAGAGTGCTTGTACCCGTTCTACCATCAAATGACGGTCAGCAGCCACCAAATTACGTTTGATGGTAATCTTGTTGACCGTTTTAAGATTACTTGCCAATCCAATCTTGCTCAGAGCCCAAATAAAGTATTTAGGTGGGTCAAATTGATACCAGCGAACTCCATTTCGGTAGTCACCAGCAAATGTGTGGTGATAGTTGTGGTATCCCTCGCCGAATGTCAGAAACGAAAGGATAAAATTATTAACCGCCGTGTGCTCTGTGGAATAGGGCTGGGCTCCCCACATATGGGCAAGCGAATTGATAAACCAGGTGCAGTGGTGCACTACAAACATGCGCAGAAGCGTACCAATTACAAAAGCGCCAAAAAGATCGCCCGTTACAGCCCACAAGAATCCGATACCTATGGCGTTAGCAGCGACCATCAAATAGCCATATTTGTCATGTTGAAACTGTAAAGCAGGGCGCTTTACGAGGTCATGAATGACGCGCGGATTGATTTCTGGACGTTTTTTGAGCATCCAAAGCATGTGAGAATGCCAAAACCCATCTGGAGCGCTGTAAGGGTCTAGTTTGGTGTCTACATGTTTGTGGTGGATGCGATGATCATGCGACCACGAAAAAATACTACCCTCCGTAGCGTACGTCCCAAAAAACACGAGAATCGCTTCTACTGCCGGGTGAGTTGTAAACGTTTTATGTGCGTACAACCGGTGATATCCCATCGTAATAGCCAAAAGGCTTGCTGCTGCTAGCCCAAGCGTCCACCACAACAGGGAAGCGGAAGGTGACGATTGAACTAAATAAATCGGAAGAAGAATGAGGAGGAGTAAGTGATATCCAAGTAGAAAGAGCGTATTGGTCCAATCTATGGACCATGAGCGCGCAGGCGCGCTTTCGTTTTGCTTCATGAAGTTATCTCGCGGGGTTACACGAATGCTGGGTCACAAGGGAAATAGAACGTTTCCCTAAGATAGTGAGCAGTAAAGTCTCGAACAACGAAAACAAATGACCGCCCAATGTTAAATTGACAGGGGCCACCATGGACCCACCATCCGTTCTGTCTTAAAGGGTTAGGGGCCGACATAGACCCATGTTCCTTTCCCTACGACGTACCTTGGTAGAAGTTTTGACCGTTAGTATGCCCCTGAAGATTGGATAACGGCGCTAAAGGTTCTTACTAGAATAACTATGTCGAGCCAAATAGACCAATTCCGCACGTAATACGAATCGAATAATTCCATCCCGTTAGTACCAGCGTCAGATCGACCTGAAACCTGCCACATGCCCGTCATTCCAGGTCGGACCCGTCGGCGCATAGCACGAATGCACATCTCGAGTTCTTCTTCGTGGTAGCCAGGCAACGGACGCGGGCCAACAAGTATAATACTCCCCTGAAATAGGACCACTTGCTTAGGTTAAATTGGCAACACTTAACTTAGTCGAGTACCATGAGAAAAACGAGAAGAAAGTTCAGCAATGAGTTCAAGGCCAAAGTGGCGATTGAAGCACTGAGGGAGCGCCAGTCTCTTTCGGATTTGGCCCTCAGGTTTGAAATACACCCTACTCAGATCGCTGTGTGGAAGCGGGATTTTTTAGCCAATGCGGCTGCTGCTTTTGAGGTTTCCGGAAAGAAAGACGAAGAGGGGCAAGTCGATATTGACCAGCTTTATTCCAAAATTGGGCGTTTGGAAATCGAGCGAGACTTTTTAAAAAAAAGCTTGAAGAAAACCGGGCTGTTGTGATGCGCCGCACATTCGTTGATCCAACCCACAAAGACCTATCTGTCCGCAGACAAAGTGACTTGTTTTCAATTCATCGAAGCGGCGTTTATCACCAGGTGCAATCCAAAAGTGATTTCAACCTGTCTTTAATGCGTCAAATGGATGAATGGATATTGGACGATCCTACCATTGGGGTCATTATGATGGTAGATTTGTTCAAGGATGAAGGCACCGTGATCAATCCTAAAAGAGCTCGTCGGTTGATGCGATTGATGGGTTATATGGCCATTTACCCCAAAAAGTACTTGTCTAATCTGGGTGAATCCGAGTACATCCATCCGTATTTACTGACAGGATTGTCCATTACCCGGCCCAATCAGGTGTGGGAAATTGATATCACGTATGTCCCCATGAAAAAAGGATTCATGTACCTTACAGCCATTATTGATGTCTACAGCCGCAAAATCTTGTCCTGGGGGTTAAGCAATTCATTGTCCAATGAAGGATGTCTGGAAGTCTTCAGGCAGGCTATTGCGCTGCACAGAAAGCCCGACATCATCAATTCAGATCAG
>CALEEY010000212.1 GCA_937877085.1 uncultured Bacteroidota bacterium | reverse complement strand
CTGCAAACAGAGGGGAATCAGTGAGATCGATGCCATCAAACTTATCGTGAACGGTTTCTGCAAGGAAATCCTGGCTCAACTACCGATGGAATTTGCCGTTGAGGCCAGAAACTTATTAGCCATTGAATTAGAAGGAAGCGTCGGTTAAAGCACTTATGCTTTGACGGATTAAGTAACTAGAAAACTATGTTAGACATTCAGAATTTACACGTATCCATTGAAGAAGACGGTACGGAAATCTTAAAGGGCCTTAGCCTGAAAGTGGGAAAAGGCGAAGTACATGCCATCATGGGGCCCAACGGCTCTGGGAAAAGCACGCTTGCATCCGTTCTCGCAGGAAAGGATGGGTACGAAGTCACGGCTGGCAGCGTAGCATTCGATGGCATCGACCTCCTCGAGCTCGAAGCCGACCAACGGGCTCGCGAAGGCCTGTTCTTGGCTTTTCAATACCCTGTGGAATTACCGGGTGTTTCCATGTCCAATTTCCTTAAACAGGCGGTCATGTCTGTTCGCGAACATCAAGGAAAGGAAGCTCTATCGTCAGGTGCTCTGCTTCAGCTCATGAAGGAAAAGGCCGCGTTAGTTCACCTCGATCCTTCGTTAAAGAGTCGTTCGGTCAACGAAGGATTTTCTGGCGGGGAAAAAAAGAGGAATGAAATTTTTCAACTGGCCATGCTAGACCCGAAGTTTGCCATTTTAGATGAAACGGATTCGGGCTTGGACATTGATGCGCTCCGTATTGTTGCGGATGGGGTTAACTCCCTTCGCTCGTCAGACCGTTCTTTCTTAGTTATTACGCACTATCAGAGACTTTTGGACTACATCGTTCCTGATTTTGTACATGTTTTAATGAACGGTCGCATCGTGATGACCGGTGGAAAAGAATTGGCCTTAGAACTTGAGGAAAAAGGCTATGATTGGATTAAAGATGAATCGGTGCAGCTTGCTTAATTGCTAGTTCACTCTGACGCTGAGGATAACATGAGCGTACGGCTCCTCTTTTAATCGCTGCGTCCAAATCCTTTTTGATCGAATCGTTCTTTTTAACAGACTCGTTTATTGGGAATCTACCCGTTTATTTGGAATCTACCCGTTTATTTGGAATCTAAATGTCCCCAGAATTGACACATCAGAACAACAGCGAAGAATTCGTGCTTGCCGAGCAATTCGAACAGCTTGTTGGCGTACAACCCATCGGACAAGAATCTAGTTGGATGCAAAATCGTCGGCAGGCCATGCAGGCGTTTGCACAACTTGGCTTTCCAAAAAAACGATCGGAATCATACAAGTACACCCCCATTTCCAAATGGATTGAAAGCCGTTTGCGTTTTGAGACCAACGGGCCTTCCATCAAGTCCATTCACAATGGCGCTGCTGTTGGCGCGGAGGCCCCTCCTTCTGCTGCAAATCTAGAGCTCAAGCATTCGGCTGGACAAGGAGTGGGTAGATTGTCGGCGTCTTGGAATGGTGAATCAGGAATTCAGGTTCAAACCAGCAATGGCCGGCTTTCCGGAACGATCAAAGGTGTTGTGCCAGAAGGACTTACCATCTGCTCTTTACAGGATGCAATGGTTCAGCATCCAGCTCTTCTGAATACCTATCTAACGAAAGCGGTTGTCCTAGATAGAGATCCTTTTGCGGCCCTCGCTTCTGCATTTGCAGAAGATGGCATTTTTATACATGCCCGAGCCGAATTGACCGGTGGAGAGGTGATCGCGATTCACCACGATGCGCTAGACACCAATGGCTTTGTACAGCCTCGTGTGTTGATCGTCGCTGAAAAAGGAGCCTCCATTCAAGTAGTTGAACATTTCCCATTCCTTGATTCCGGTAGAACATTCGAAAATCGGATTGCAGAGATTTTCGTAGCGGAAAAAGCTCGGGTCGATCATGTACTGGTAATGGAGCGCTCAGAGGAAGCCCTATTCGTCAACTCGTTATTTGTGCATCAAAGTGAGAAAAGTTATTTCAGGACGAATACCGTTACTTTGGGCGGCGGACTTGTAAGGCACAATTTGAATTTTTTGCCTAATGCTGAGGAGTGCGAGACGCATCTCCATGGTCTCTATGTGGCAAAAGGCAAAGCGCACGTGGATAATCACACGTTGGTCGATCATGCCAAGCCCAATTGTTTTTCGAATGAAATGTTTAAAGGCATCGTCACGGACCAAGCCACGGGTGTGTTTAACGGAAAGGTTTTGGTTCGGCAGGACGCGCAGAAGACAAATGCCTATCAATCATCAAAATGCATCGTGCTGGATCGGGGCGCGCGAACCTATGCCAAGCCCGAGCTGGAAATCTACGCCGACGACGTCAAATGTAGCCATGGTGCAACGACAGGAGAATTAGACGAAGACGCCATTTTCTACCTTCGGGCACGAGGTATTTCAAGAGACGCCGCGAAAATGTTGCTTCTCGAAGCTTTTGCTAGAGATGTAGTCGATCTGATTGCGGTCGAAGACGTTCGTAACTACCTCTATACTCGACTGAACAGACTATTGACGGTCCTTAATTAAAGCTGTGTCAACACGCCCACATAGTCCGCATTTGACATTGGAGCAGGTCCGAAAGGACTTTCCGGCGCTCCACCAAACCGTAAATGGCCGGCCGCTCGTTTACCTTGACAATGCGGCTACGGCGCAGAAGCCTGAGGCCGTAATTGAGGCGATACGTTCCTACTACCTTAACGACAACTCCAATGTCCATAGAGGAGTGCATACCCTGAGTCAGCGAGCTACCGATGCCTTCGAAGCCGCCCGGGTTAAAATAGCGGGGTTTATCGGAGCAAACTCCCCAAGGGAAGTCATTTTTACCAAAGGAACCACGGAGTCCATCAATCTGGTCGCCTACAGCTTCGGCGGAAGTCTTAGTGCCGGGGATGAAATTCTGGTATCCGAAATGGAGCACCATTCGAACATTGTACCGTGGCAACTGGCTTGTGAACGCACGGGAGCGGTATTACGTGTGATACCAGTTTTGAATGAAGGCGAACTCGACTGGGAGGCGTTTCTAGCCCTTCTTTCCAAAAAGACTCGGCTCGTTGCCGTAACCCATGTATCGAACTCTCTGGGGACCATAAATCCTGTTCGGGAGATTATTTCTGAGGCCCACCAACGGGGTATCCCTGTGCTGCTAGACGGGGCCCAAGCGCTCCCCCACAGTACGGTGAACGTCTCCGAACTGGACGTCGACTTCTACTGCTTTTCAAGTCATAAAATGTTCGGCCCTACAGGTTTCGGCGTTTTGTTTGGAAGGGAACGATTACTAGACGCCATGCCCCCCTATCAAGGTGGCGGGGATATGATTGAGATCGTCGATTTTAGCGGCACGACGTACAACAGTCTCCCACATAAATTTGAGGCGGGAACGCCGCACATTGCTGGCGCTATCGGACTGGCTGCCGCTCTAGATTATGTTAATTACGTCGGTTTTGAGTTCATTGAGAATCAAGAAAAAGACCTCTTGTTGTATGCTACTCAACGACTTATGTCGATCGACGGGGTTCGGATTGTAGGCGAAGCAAAACAAAAGGCTGCAGTAGTTTCCTTTTTGATTGGGTCGTCCCACCCATACGATGTTGGGACCATTTTAGACAAATTCGGGATTGCCGTAAGGACTGGACATCACTGTACACAGCCACTGATGAAACGTCTTGGAATTCCAGGGACGGTTCGCGCTTCTTTTTCCTTCTACAATACGAGATCCGAAATCGATCAGTTGGAGACAGCTGTTCGCCAAGCGGCCTCGATGTTACAATGAGCCAATCCGACCGCATAGACCAACGAGCCGCCGTCCTTCTAGACGAATTTGCGATGTTCGATGACTGGGTCGACAGGTATCAATACGTGATAGATCTGGGAAAAGAACTGACAGCAATGGACGACGCATACCGGACAGACGCTTTCAAGATTCAAGGTTGCCAGTCGCAAGTGTGGCTACAACCCTGTGAAGAGGACGGCTTGGTATACTTTAAAGCTGACTCAGATGCCCAGATCACCAAAGGACTGATAGCCATCTTGCTTCGGATTCTGAATCACACACCGGCGCGTGAAGTGGCGCAGTCCGATCTTTCTTTCTTGGATTCACTAGAATTAAAGGAGCATCTCTCCCCTACGCGTAAAAACGGCCTGGATGCGATGATCCGACAGATTCGACTCTATGCTGCAGCCATTGAGGCAAAAGCGATTTCGACTTAAATAAAGCCCATTTCCAGATTAAACTTATGTCGCACGTACCTTTACCATTAGAAGATCCATCCATGGACAAGGGCGCAGGAGTTACTCCGGCGGGACATCGCGTGGAAGCCACCTCAGCCTTGGCATCCACGAGCCAATCGGAAAACGAGGAAGCAACACCCAGCTTGCAGTCCTTTATTTCCGATCAAGAACTGGAAGACAAAATTGTCGAGGCCATAAAGTCCGTTTATGACCCGGAAATACCTGTTAACGTCTACGATTTGGGGTTGATTTACGGGGTTACCATAAATCCTGACCGCACAGTCAACATCTCGATGACACTGACCACGCCCAACTGCCCTGCCGCTGGATTCCTTCCAGGACAGGTTGAAATGCGCGTTCGCCACGTCCCGGGCGTTGAAGATGCCCTAGTCGATATCACATTTGACCCGCCGTATTCGCCCGATATGATGTCTGACGAAGCCAAGCTAGAGCTCGGATTCTTATAGCTTTCGGATGAGCCCAAATTCTGGCTCATCCAATATGCAGAACGTGGAATTTCGGGGTCCCAAAGTGAACCGATCTTAAAGAGCCTCTCGGGGTGGTCGTTGGCCAAATGTATACTCTTTCGGTGGTTCAGCGCCGATAAGGTTCTTGACA
>CALEEY010000211.1 GCA_937877085.1 uncultured Bacteroidota bacterium | reverse complement strand
GCCGTTCAAGTAGATTCATTTACACTGGAGGAATACCTAAAGACAGCGGTCCATTAACCGCAAAGCCCCCTTTGTTCAGGATGCTTGTGGAAAGGTTTTAGGGTTTAGTTTGCTCTTCATTGGGATAGAGGAGGAAAAATTGCTATATTGGTAGCCAGTAAAGTGATGAATTAGACTTATCCCCGGTTTCAAATGGCTACTCAAGCAATGAATGACAGCTGGTCTCGTGTCGTTAACCAGATTAAATCGATCTGGGGTGAACAAGAGTTTGGCGAAGAAGAAATTAAAAAAGCTCGTGGGAGCCTACCTAAAATGGTAGTTTTAATCCATGAGAAAACCGGTGAGCCGAAACCGGATATCACGATGAAAATCGCAGCGTTCTTGTAAAGGATCACGCTTCGAACGATTTTTAGAGCTCGGTCTTTTAGACCGGGCTCTTTTCTTTTGTATAAACTTTTTTCCGTGTTATTTAGGCCTTAATGTTGAACATACGACTCGTGGTATAGAGTCATTTACAGAAACTGTATGAGCGAGTATGAACCCAACAGGATCGTTGGAACGGTCGTCGATCCTAGCAAATCCAAGTACACATCCAGAATCGCAGGATACGGCGTCTTGTTGGACGAGTATGCAAAACGAGTAGCTCGGATAAAGGAGGGGGGCGGCAAAAAGCGGCAAGAAAGAGAGCATGAAAGAGGCAAAATGCTGCCCCGAGAGCGAATTGCGGCCTTGGTCGATGCGGACTCCACATTTCAGGAGATTGGGACGTTTGTTGCCGAGGGTATGTACGAGGAAGAGGGTGGCTGCCCCTGTGGCGGGACGGTTATGGGTACGGGCCACGTAAGCGGCAGATTGTGTATGATTGTGGCCAACGACGCCACGGTGAAGGCGGGAGCTTGGTTTCCAATTACGGCCAAGAAAAACCTGAGAGCTCAAGAGATTGCGCTAGAAAACTGCCTTCCAATCATTTATTTAGTCGATTCTGCTGGCGTTTATTTACCGATGCAGGATGAAATATTTCCTGATCGCGAACATTTCGGAAGGATATTTAGAAACAATGCGCTCCTGTCCAGTCGCGGAATTCCGCAGATAGCTGCCGTCATGGGTAGTTGCGTCGCCGGAGGAGCCTACCTTCCCATTATGAGCGATGAAGCTCTTATTGTCGATGGTACGGGCTCTATATTTTTAGCAGGTCCTTTTCTGGTTAAAGCGGCCATTGGCGAAACGGTGGATTCGGAAACGCTCGGGGGTGCTTCTACCCATTCAGAAATAAGTGGCGTTACCGACTATAAGCTTCCCGACGACGCCACCTGCCTTGCGACTATTCGAGATCTCATCTCGCGCATGTCCGAACGGCCCAAGGCGAAGTTCGACCGAATACAGGCTAAAGCGCCAGCGTTCGATGCCAATGAGCTGTTGGGCATTATGCCGGTCTCCGGATCAGAGCCATATAATATGTACGACGTTTTAGGGCGAATCATTGACGCCTCGTCGTGGACGGAATACAAGGCTGGATATGGGAAAACGTTGTTGACCGGGTATGCCCGAATCGACGGTTGGAGTGTCGGAATTGTAGCAAATCAAAGGGAATTAGTGAAAGCCCGTGCCGGAGTTAAAGCTGGAACGGACGAATTGCAGGCGGGCGGTGTGATTTACTCCGATTCGGCAGACAAAGCCGCCCGATTTATTATGAACTGCAATCAAAAACAAATCCCGCTGGTATTCATTCAGGATGTCTCCGGATTCATGGTCGGCTCTAGGGCAGAACAGGGTGGGATTATTAAGGACGGAGCAAAAATGGTGAGCGCCGTTTCAAACTCCGTCGTACCGAAGTTTACCATTATTGTGGGCAACTCCTATGGTGCAGGAAACTATGCCATGTGTGGTAAAGCGTTTGATCCGCGCATGATTTGTGCTTGGCCAACGGCTAGAATAGCCGTAATGGGAGGAGCCCAAGCCGCAAAAACGCTGCTTCAGATTCAAAAAGCCAAACGAGTTCGAGCGGGTCAATTGTTGTCTCAGGCCGCCGAGGATGAGTTGTTGGCTGAAATTACCGAGCGCTACGACAGTCAAACATCACCCTATTATGCAGCTGCAAGAATGTGGGTGGATGAAATAATCGAGCCCACTCAGACGCGTGATTGGATTTCAAGGGGGATGGAAATTGCTTCGCACAATCCAACCATCGAACCCTTTAATCCGGGTGTTATCCAAACCTAAAAGTGCGTCGCACGTATGTTGGCGCCAATCGATCCCTTTACGAAAAACCCTTTGAAACGATGTCCGAATCCATCTGGAAGAAAGAAATAAGCCTGGACATACTCAACTCGTTTAGTGACGAAACAATGGTCGAACGCATTGGCATCCAATTCACTGAGATTGGCCCCGACTTTCTTCGAGCCAGTATGCCAGTTGATGCAAGGACCCACCAACCTTTGGGACTCTTACACGGAGGGGCATCGGCGGCCTTAATTGAGACGCTCGGTAGTGTGGGAGCTACTTGGACTGTTAGCCCGGAGGAATATTGCGTAGGATTGGAAATAAATGCAAATCACGTTCGATCGGTACGGTCTGGCACCGTCACGGGCACGGCTACATCCATTCATCGCGGATCAAAAATCCACGTATGGCAGGTTGAAATTCGCACGGAAGACGGGAAATTGGTCTCGACCGGTAGGATTACGTTGGCCGTCCTTAAAGGAAAGGCGTAAGGTTGTCTATTTAACGGCCTAATGATTTTGTTTTAGAGTCTTACATTATGTCTGCAACACCCATTCCCCTTCCCCCAATGGCAGCATTCTCCGAGTAGCTATGAAGCAGTACCCATTTCGAGTTTTAGGTCTTTGGATCATGGTGTTGGTCTGTTGGGTAACCTCTGGTTGTGTAGCTAATGCCAAGACCTTTCAGTCTCAAAACGTCGTGAGCGCGGAAACAGGGGGAAACGCTCAAGTTGTGGGCGCATTCTCGGCCGGCGACATCCGCACAATCAACATTCCCGGTACCAACGTTCAGTTTAATCTGGTTTATGTCCCGGGCGGAGAGTATACCATTGGAAGCCCTGAAACCGAAGAAGGGCGGCTGGTCCATGAAGGACCAAGGCACCAGGTTGCCTTATCCGGGTACTGGATTGGCCAATTTGAGTTGACGGATGACGAATATGCCGTTTTTAGATATCCAGATCGGGATGCCGATACTACAGCGGTCGTGGGGGCTACGTACAGCGTGGACGGAGTATCGAGACCGAGCCCTCCGTATGAAGATCCAGCTTTTGGCCTAGGCGGATCCGGAAAGCCCGCCGTTGGGATGACTCAATGGGGCGCATTGCATTACGCGCACTGGCTCACAGAGAAGACGGGGGTCTTTTTTAGGCTTCCCACCGAGGCGGAATGGGAGACGGCATGTCGGGCGGGATCAGACAGTATGTATGGATTCGGCAATGATGGTTCCAAAATCGATCCATTCGCTTGGTATGATGAAAATGGCTCCCAGAAACTGCAACCTGTAGGAACGAAAAAACCCAACGATTGGGGGCTGTTCGATATGCACGGTAATGCGGCTGAATGGACCATGGACGAATACCAGGCTGATTTTTATGGTTCTTTCGATGGGGAGGTCCCCGTGGATCCCTGGAGCTTGCCTACCAGACTACACCCAAGAACGGTTCGTGGTGGATCCTTTTACGATGTGCCGGCCGATATGAGGTGTGCTTCAAGACTCGAATCGACGTTAAATTGGAAACGGAGAGACCCTCAGATTCCGAAAAGTTTTTGGTGGAATACCGATGCCCCTTTCTTGGGATTTCGATTGGTAGCACCTGAAATGGGGATGTCGGCAGAAGAACAGATCGAGTTTTGGATTCTCGTGCTTGGAGAATAGTCAGGTCTGCCAACAGGAAATCTGGTATCAATTGTTGGCACAACAGATTTCGTTCCATTACATTTCCGCTCGCTACTTCATTTAGATTTCAATGGACTCATATAAGCTCTGCACATGAAAGAACTATCTGCCAAACTATCCCAAACCCGTCGCGATTTCATGAAAACCGGTTCAGCCGCGGTTGTTGGTTCGGTCGTCGCATCGTCGTTTCCGCTGTCAGCGAACGCTTTCTACTCATCGGATGACGTCATCAAGATTGGCATCATTGGATGCGGTGGAAGGGGGACCGGCGCAACTGTGCAGGCTCTGAGCACCAAGCAGAATATTAAATTAGTGGCCATGGCCGATGTCTTCAGCGATCGGCTCGAAGAAAGTTATACGGAAATTGTAAATCCAAAAGCAGACCATGCAGGGGATGTGGCTGGTCGAGTCGACGTTCCTGCCGAACGTCGCTTCGTGGGTTGGGATGCCTATAAGCAACTCATTCCGTTGGTCGACGTGGTGCTCATTGCGACGCCTCCTGGATTTAGACCGATCCACTTCGAAGCCGCTA
>CALEEY010000210.1 GCA_937877085.1 uncultured Bacteroidota bacterium | reverse complement strand
GACCAGGTTCACCGGCCAAGGCGCATCATCTCAATGTTGTTGAGGGCGCCGAGTTACACAACGACGACTGCCCGATTGTGTGGCGCCGGGATTAAGTAGGGCTGTTGGAAAGAACAATTTCTCACGGTGACCTCTCTCTTAATACGCGGAGTTTCAGAACGGTAGACAGACGGTGTGAGACGTGTTGGTTTTTTAGACAAGGGAATTGATCTGAATTACCTTGTCTAAAGTAGCCACATTTGCTCAATTTCTGAACATCAAAAGACCCCAGAAAGTACGGTTGATGAGACTGTGGGATTAAGCATCAACTCAAATGCTCTAAGCTGCCGATGTGTTGAACGACGAGGAAGAGCTTCGATTTCGCGAATCAGCATTCGCATGGATTCGCGCTCGACAACTCCAAACACCTTTCTTCACACGTGACGATCTGAGTCGATTCGAATTTGAGGGGAAAAACCATCGCTTAATAGGTCCCTATACGGGGATCTGGAAAGTGAAAGCCCTCAGTGATTCTGCAATCGCGATTTCAACGGCGTATGTGCCAGATGGTCGAAAGCGTCCGTATGAAGACGGCGAAGGTATCGATGGTCTCCAACGTTATAAATGGCGCGGAACTGACCCGAACCAAAGCGACAACCGTGCGCTTCGACAGACGATGCGACGGCATCTCCCAATGTTGTGGCTTGTCGGTATCGGTCATGTTCCGGGAACGACACAGCAACTGTTTGACGCACGATTTCCCGTGTATCTCATCGGGGAAGAACATTCAGCACATCAATTTGTTGTAGCTCTCGAAGAAGGCCAAGAGGTTCTGCCGAACGGGGAACCTGTCGCCGTTCAAGAAATCGTGAAGCGTTACAACGAACGAATAGTGAAAACCCGATATCACCAACCTCTATTTCGGGCACGCGTCATTCACGCCTATCAAGAACGCTGCGCAATCTGCCGACTACCTTTCACCGAGCTTTTGGAAGCGGCACATATAAGACCTGACTCACAAGGTGGGTCAGCAAAAATTAGTAACGGAATGTCATTGTGCAAAATTCATCATGGCGCATACGACGCAAATATTATTGGTATTTCGCCGGACTACAAAGTTCATGTTCGCGATTCAGTACTCAACACATTTGACGGCCCCACGTTGCAACACTCGATCAAGGCAATGGACGGCGAAGGATTACGCCAAATACCGACAGAGAAATCAAGTAAACCAGACCGAGAACTTCTCGCCGAACGATTTGAAAATTTCCGCCAAGCCTCATAAAAAAGTGAAATGGTGCAAGGAGTTGATACGCCCCCTTTTTGGGGGCCTGGCTTTCTTACGACCGCCTCCTTCTTAGCGGCCTAGCTTTTCGTGACCGCCTCCTATTCAAGGAGACAACTTTCGGTTAATAGAAATCTTTCGTCTTCTAGAGAGACCCAGGGTGACTTGCCGTAAATAGTCATCACACTCATGTGTTAGGCTCAAAAGCAAGTTCGCTTTCGTGATGAGGGGATCAGGATGCAATCAAATTCAAAACGCTATACATTTGATGGGGGTGCCGGCACCTACCTCGGTACAGCAATTCTCGGACTATTAATAACATTCTTCACTTTAGGGATTTGCTACCCATTTGCCTTGGTTCTTCGACAGAGATGGCGTGCAAAGCATTCGTTCATTGATGGCAAACAATTGATCTTTACTGGTTCTGCATGGGGTCTTTTTGGTAATTGGATTAAGTGGCTCCTGTTGATCATTATCACTTTGGGTATTTATTCGTTCTGGGTTGGACCTCGAATTCAAAAATGGGTCTGGGAAAACACTGACTTTGCGGATGACTGAAATTCACTTAGGCAAGCCCAAACACAGCATTTTGCCCGTTTCCGACTGTACCGATAGACCCGAAAGCTCAGCTTGTAGCGGCGTATCAAAAACAGTCCACGTCACTATTGAAAAACCTGGGCCTACCATTTCAGCTCCTTGACTATCTCCTTTTTCGTCTGCCCATGCGTCTGCTACTGAGCCGAATCTAAGTCTGTCGCTATCGGCCCAGATTTGATTACCATCAGTAATTTCCAGGTGGTTACCGATTTGTGTGACGGGTTGTACTTCAACATTTGCATTGTTGGTAAGGCGGTATCGAACACCTACAAATTGGCCTTTGGCCTCAAATGTCTGATCAATGTAGGGGTCAGTGAGAATACTTGGTAGTTCTTCTACCGAGAGAATTTCCAAGACCAGCTCGCCCGTGTATTCTGGGTCTCCCATCATCTGTTGCATATTCTCAGCAGAAATACTTGTTACGGCTTCTCCACGATTTGCACACTTTGTAGAATCTTCTTTCTTCCCCTGACCTGTGAATAGGTCAACCGACGATCCTCCATTACCGCATGCAGAAATAACTGTCAGTGAGATCAGCATGCCAAGCAGAGCAGGTCGGACAATGGGTGAAAAACTGGAGAATGGTTGCGTTTTCCTCATGATTATCTGCGTTCTTTCTCTGTGACAGTGAGTTCTGAGCCACTGCGCAACTTGTTATCTTGATCAGCTTTCTTGACCAGACCTGACCTTACTGAATCTTTTCCCACCCATGTGCCGTCTGCCCACTAGCTTGAATTGATGCTGTTGGGTTCTGATCTCCGCGTCGTGTTGGTCATGGGAACTTCCCACTAGGCCTGCGACGGTTGGGGCAGTCGTGTAATCGCCGACTGATTACATGTGGCAAACCAAGGAGATGTCGATCGACGATATTCCTGCTCCACCACAGTCTGCGCCTTTGCTGAAAGTGACGGGTTTAATCGTCGCTTCGCTTTTAACAGTGGTCGGCTGTTTTCTCCCATGGGTAACCGCCACTCTTCCTTTATTGGGAGATGTGTCCATTAAAGGAATCGACGGGGATGGACAATTAATACTTGTTCTCAGTGGTATCGCAACTCTCTTGCTTTTCCTCAGGAAGGCAGAAGGTCCAGGTGTTTCCTTGCGACGAAAGCAATTATGGCTCCCGACAATACTCAACGCCTTTTCCTTTCTGGTGGCTCTTAACACCAGTAGTAATATTTCAGACCTTTTGTCTGAGTCCTCTAATTCCGAGTTCCGACCGTACGTCAGTATCGGTTTTGGACTTTGGTTGTGTCTGTTTGCTTCTGGCGCGGCTGTTGTATTGGCGATTGTTAGCCTTCGCCGCAAAATCCAGACGAATAAGTAAGGCCCGACAAGCAATTCAGGGCGAAGCATCTGTTCCGTTTCCTACCGTGGGCGGACGAAATTTGATCAGCGTCGTAACGCGATCACTGGGGCGTGTATGGTTCGATTATGCGATCAAGAGTGGGTTTCGTTGTCGGTGTGATCTTGATGTTGGTAACCGGTTGTACAAAGACGGTGTACGTGGCAACAACTGAAGCACTAACCGTCACTGAGGCACCAACCGTCACTGAGGCACCAACCGTCACTAAAGCACCAACAACTAAGGCACCAGTCCCAAGCGAGACAATCGGTCAGCAGAATGCCCGGGAGAAGGCGGAGAGCTATTTGAACTCGTCCTCATTCTCAAGAAGCGGTCTCATTGACCAACTGTTGTATGAAGGTTTTAGCCAAGCCGAAGCGGAGTATGGCGTGGGAGCTGTTGGGTTCTGATTAGAGCTTGCGGTCACCACCGGCACAGTCATCACACTTTCTGAATATCTTGTCGAGTACTTGACGGACTACCGACGTCGTCCCTGAAGTCAGCTTCGTCTCGACGAAGTTCCACATATGTCAATTTCCACGTGTGGACGTATCTTTCGAGTAAGGGTTTTATCTACATCCTAAAGGAGGATAGGTCCGTCCAAATAGGGCTCGCCGAGAACGAGTTAGTCCGAGCCCAGAAGCCGAGCTTTTTGAGCTTCAAACTCGTCTTGAGTTATTGCCCCACCATCGAGTAATTGTTTCAATTTGGCGATTCGTTCATATGGATCTTCAGCTTTATCAACGACGTTCGCTTGCGGAACATTCGTCAATGGTACTGAACCACCGGACACGTTCATATAGGACGTCTGTGAACGCTGTTGATATGTTAAACGAGCTTTTTGGCCGATCTGCAGCATGATGTCTCGGACTGTCTTGGGATCTTTTACACCTTCAACCTCGACTACCTTCCTACCGGTGTAGTCGTCATGTTGGCACTTAACAATTACGTCGCCTACGCCCATCGCTCTCTGCTTAATACTTTGCCGCACATCAACATCTCTGAAAGCCCAAGTTGGAATCTGTTCTGCCTTTGTCGACAAAATCCCAGCATCAAAATATAAATATTCAGAGGTTAAACGGTATCGTTCGCGAATCAACTTCCCTTTAGAGGCCATGCTGGTCAGAGTAGTTCTCTCGCCTTCCCAAATTGCTTCTTCGCTCATGCTCCCATTGTTACACATATTTGTTCCACGTGTCTACACATTGGAAAAGCAGGAGAACCGTAAACGCTAGCTTGAGAGCAGGATTGCCCATCTCATAGGAGGTGCGCCTATTTCAGGGGGTCAGGACACGTTGCCATCTCTCATTCACACTTCTCTTTCCCTCAAATACTCTGCCATACCTATTTACTAAATTAATAAGTGACTTCCCATGAGCA
>CALEEY010000209.1 GCA_937877085.1 uncultured Bacteroidota bacterium | reverse complement strand
CGGGGGTGGGGAGAAGGCAGCGTAGGGGCAGGCTCTCCTGCGGGAGCGAACCCTCCAAATATGCGAAGCGCAGAAATTGAACCCTCCACCACATCCAGATTCAATGCAAACGAAAGCATGATCCACGCCAACGTCGACACCAGAACAATGCCTTGGGTAAGTCGCATGGCCCACAATTCGCGAAAAGTGAGTAGCAAGGACCCCGAAAGGGCCGTTCTACTTTCTGCTGAGGAGAGCCGCAAAGGTTGTTCGGACGCCTTCATGATTTCGCAGTCTGTTGATCGATGATGTCCAAAAATCCGGCTTCTAACGACCTTCGATGCCGCTCGACACTTAAAATTTGGACCTGGTGTGCTCGCAGATGGTCAATTAATGCATTTAGAGCTTCCGCTACACCCACATCTAACAGGAGAGTGTGTTCGGCGTCAGCGTCCACTGAGAGAGCCGAGCCTTCTCGGTGCGTGTGAAACGCCTCAAGATCTAAATTCACTGGTACATTTCGGCACTGAATGCGCCAACCGGTGCCCTCTGAAGAGATTTCCAGTACCGAACCCGTCCGAACGATCTCTCCGAAATTCATGATGGCCACCCGATCACAAATCAACTCAATTTCCGTCAGCAGGTGCGAGTTGATCAGGATCGTTTTTCCCTTGGCCCTCAAATCCCGCAGTCGATCGCGGATTTCTCTGCGTCCTACGGGGTCGACGCCGTCTGTTGGTTCGTCCAAAACTAGGATGTCAGGATCGTTTAGAAGCGCCTGAGCAAGCCCCAAACGCTGCATCATCCCTTTGGAAAATTTACCGACACGCGTATCGATCCACGAAGCCAGGCCGGCCTCTTCAACCAATCGCGGAATGTGCAGCTTTCTATAATCAGAATCTAGATGACTCAGTCGACCATACACGTCGAGGGTTTGACGCGCCGTCAAATACGGCGGAAACCGATGGTTTTCCGGTAAATAACCTAGTTTTCTTCGTGCGGCTACCTCTCCAATGGGCCTTCCCATTAAGGTGGCAGATCCCGCCGTTGGGGACACAATTCCCAGCAAAATTTTTAAGAGGGTAGTTTTACCAGCGCCGTTGGGTCCTAGAATACCCACAATTTCACCCGGAGCCACGTTCAGGTCGATGCCCTTGAGCGCATGTATTTGTTTGCGACCAAACGCTGATGTATACGTTTTGGCCAGGCCCTCGGTTGTGATGGCAGAAATGCTCATAGGCGCTTTCATACGTAGATATTCGAATGAATAACAATTTTGACGAACCATGGATAACCCGGACTAAACGCGCGCTGGGCGCAAGCCCTAACACGTGCTGCAGCTAACTCTCCAGCGCCTTCACTCCTGGCAGCACTTTCCCTTCCAACAGTTCAAGCATGGCCCCGCCACCGGTGCTTACATGGCTTACTTTATCCGATAACCCAGCAGAAACAATGGCCGCAACCGAGTCGCCACCGCCTACCACGGTAAAAGCGCCTTCGACAGTGGCCTCGGCTAAAGCCTCGGCCACGGCAAACGTACCCTTGGAGAACGGCTTCATCTCAAAAACGCCCATAGGGCCATTCCATATCACGGTTTTCGCTTTACGAATGGAAGCGGTATAGGCTAAAATTGTTTTTGGACCGATATCCAATCCCATCATGCCTTTAGGAATTTCAATACTAGAATTGTGGGCAGTGGCAGTTTCACTAAAAGCGTCGGCACAAATGTGGTCTACCGGGAGCTTAATACGGGATCCACCTCGGGCCATCAGGTCGCGGGCCAAATCTAGTTTATCGTCTTCGGTCAGGGAATTTCCCGTTTCAATTCCTTTTGCCTTCAAAAACGTATAGGCCATCGCGCCACCAATCAACAACTCGTCGACATGCCCGAGGAGGCTCTCGATCATGCCAATTTTATCTGACACTTTGGCGCCGCCCACGATGGCCACAAACGGATGATCTGGGGATTGGGTCACTTTCTTAAGCGTGTCCAATTCCTTTTGCATCAGAAACCCAGCTGCTTTTTCAGGAATTAAAAGAGCCGCGCCGGTGGTGGACGCGTGCGCCCGATGAGCAGTCCCAAATGCGTCGTTTATATACACATCGGCCAGCCGGGCCAAACCCTCGGAAACGTCGGCAGAATTTTTTGTTTCTCCCGCTTCAAAGCGAACGTTTTCCAGCAGCAGTATTTCTCCCGGCCCGAGCGACCTTGAAATAGCTTCGACTTGCTCCCCAATTACTTCGGGAGAGATGATTACGGGAAGACCCGTTATTCCAGCCAAATGCCGTCCGACCGGCGCCATGCTGTATTTGGGATCGACTTCGCCATCCGGCCGACCCAAATGGCTGACTAAAATGACGGATCCACCTGCTTCCAGCACATATTTAATGGTCGGAAGCGATGCCCTAATGCGGGTGTCGTCTGCCACCGTAATCGTTCCGTCCGCGGCCGTTTTCAGCGGAACGTTGAAATCCACTCTAATCAACACCCGTTTTCCTGCCAACTTGAGATCAGTCACGGATTTATAGTTCATCGATGCATCGCATTAAAGTTGATCCAAAGTGCCCACACATTATGAACGGGCACGGTTTGATAGGGCAGCGGCAGGATAGAATTGGCGAGGAATTAGGCTCTCATCAACCGTTTTACCATATCCACTGTTCGATTGGAATAGCCCCATTCGTTATCGTACCAGCCAACCACTTTAACCAAGTTTCCCATCACCATCGTGGAATCGGAATCGAAGACGCACGAATGTGGGTTGTGGATGATGTCGATCGAAACCAAAGGTTCATCCGAATACTCTACAATGCCCTTCATAGACCCCTCGGAAGCTTTCTTGAACAAAGCGTTCACTTCTTCAATAGTGGTATCTCTCCCTAGAATTGCCGTTAAATCGGTTATAGAACCATCCGGAGTGGGGACGCGAAGAGAAAAACCATCCAGTTTCCCCTCCAAATGGGGGAGAACTAAGCCAACCGCCGTGGCCGCGCCTGTGGATGTTGGGATGATGGATATGGCAGCTGCACGAGCGCGTCGAAGATCGCTGTGCGGCGAATCTTGCAAGTTTTGGTCGGAAGTATAGGAGTGCACGGTGGTCATCATGCCCTTCACGAGGCCAAATTCCTGATCCAATATGTGGACCATAGGAGCTAAACAATTGGTTGTGCAGCTCGCATTAGAAATAACCTCTTCCTTTCCAGTCAGAATAGAATCATTTACTCCAAGGACGACGGTTGCGTCTACGGTGCCACTGGCGGGGGCTGAAATGACCACTTTTTTGGCGCCAGCCGTAAGGTGCATGGCCGCTTTTTCACGACTCCGGAAAATGCCTGTGGATTCTACGACTACGTCCGTATGCAGCTTGCCCCAGGGCAGATTTTCAGGGTTGCGCTCTGAAAAAACGGGTATTCTGACGCCGTTCACCGTGATCGATGTATCGTCAGCCGCGATCGTACCCGGAAATTTGAGGTGAACGGAATCATATTTAAGGAGGTGGGCTAGTGTATGAGCACTAGTCAAATCGTTGATGCCTACGATTTCGAATTCTTTTGAATTGCGTTCAATAATGGAACGAAAAACGAGCCTTCCGATGCGTCCGAATCCATTAATCCCAAGCTTGATAGCCATGATGTTTCTCTGCGGTAATAGGTGGCAATAACCTTCGAACTGATAAGGTCGGAATCAGACGCATTCAATGCTTAAATTTCCCAATAAGTCTTTGTTAAAATCTATTCCTACGTTGGGATCACCCGATTTTCGAGCAAATGTTCATGATTGATTTCGAATTATCTGAAAACCTCTCAATGACTCGGGTGTTCACATTGCCCTAGCGCCGAAAAAAGGCTATTTTGTAATCCTTTGCCAAAGATCGATCCATCTATAGGTAGAATCTTGCCGGACAGATGTTCGGAACCCTAAGAATCGACCCAAATTTCTGACCAAACCTTATGTCAACGCTTAATACGACTCGTAAAGTTTCACGCCGACACGAACTTCGTGAAGATACCGTCGTCACGTTCTATGCTCGCGCACTCGGGTATTTTGAAAACAACAGAAACACCGTTTTCGCTATTCTAGGTGGCATTCTTTTGGTTGTGGCCAGCATCATGGGTTATTCCTGGATGAAGTCCAATAACAACACCAAGGCATTGGCTGAGATGGCTGTAGCCGTTCAGAAGTACGAAGCAGGTGATTATCAAGCTTCTTTGGACGGGGATACATCGTTTAGCGGCATGATTAACATTGCAGACGAATACGGCAACTCTGCCTCTGGAAATTTGGCGAGATTCTATGTTGCTGATGCGTTTTTCC
>CALEEY010000208.1 GCA_937877085.1 uncultured Bacteroidota bacterium | reverse complement strand
TATCTGTCCGATAAGCAAATCGTTCGACCCACTTGTACGATATGAAGTAGCTGATGGCCGATGCGATTATGAACGACACGAATATGGGCCGCATGGAATCCCCCGACAGGAGCATGACCACTTGACGTGACGAAGCGCCCATCGTTTTTCGAATCCCGATTTCTTTGGTTCGTTGAGCCGTGGCAAACGCTGTTAGTCCAGAAAGACCAAGACACGCAATCAATATGGTTAGGATGGCAAAAATGCTCAGAACACGCGTAAGTCGTTGTTCCTCTTGGTATTGCAGCGCAAAATCATCATCCATAAAGAAGGTTTCATAGGTGTATCCAGGGAAAAACTGATCCCAAACTCCGGCAATGTGACTCACGACACCGGCCATTTGGGCGGACTCCACCCGAATCGCGAACAATCCGTTTGAAGGAGAAATCCCCATCATCATTGGCTCTATTGATTCTTGGAGCCCGTGGTGGTGGTAGTTTTCAAATACCCCAATGACCACACCTTCAGGTTTTCCTGAACCAGGAGAAGTGAATCGTTTGCCAACGGCCTCTTCCGAAGAGGCCCAGCCAGCTGCTTTCACCGCCTCCTCGTTGATCAAAACGGCAGTGCTTGCGTCTTGTCCAATTTGCCTGTCGAAAGCCCGGCCCGCGATCACGTTAATTCCCAACGTTGGCACCACATCCCAGCCTACGGCCAGGTATTCCAGTCCATAAGACCCATCGTTGGGATATCCTTCAGGGAATGATAGCTGCCCTCTCCATCCCGACCTGCCGGGCACGGTCCACATGGAGCTCACATTTGAAACGGAAGCATTTTCTTTGATGCTTTGCTCAAATGCTTCATATCTGGCATTCCGCTCCGCACCTGGCACTTTGCGGGCATCCACAACCACGACCTGTTCGGCGTCGAAACCAAGCGGTCTTGACTGCATGTACCGGATTTGGGTATATGCCACGAGCGTTACCACAATGAGAACCCCAGACGTAGTGAATTGAAAGCCCACAAGTCCTTTGCGGAGCCATCCACCGCCGCTTTTAGTTGTTGAAGGTCCTTTCATGGCTTCAACCGGATGATACCCACTCAAGAGTAATGCTGGATAGGCACCAGATACCAAGGTGACGCAGGCGAAAATGGCCATCAGCATCCCGAACATTTCCAACGACACGAGATCTTGGGCGGTGTAAGAACGCTGAACGAGTGAATTGAATAAGGGTAGAGCCAATCGCGCAATTCCCATTGAGAGAAGGGTTGCGCCGAAAGCCGCCAATGCAGAATCAAATAAGAACTGAACGGCGAGGGTTGTTCGGTCTGCTCCAATGGCTTTTCTGAGCCCGATTTCGCGGGCCCTGGTCGACGCACGGGCCGTCGTTAAATTGATGAAGTTGACACACGCAATGAGTAGCAGAAAGAGACCAACTGCGCCCAGCAAATAGACGTTTCCGAGGCTGCCACTGGGGCCCAGTAGGTTTCCCTGATCGGATTTAAGGTAGATGTCTCCATATTTTTCCAATCCTAACTCGTACTCAATACCCCACTGCTTCATGAGCTCTCCAACGCGATCCATGGGCAGTGTGCGGACCTTTTCTTTGAAGGCTGCTACGTCGACCCCTTCATTCAAAACGAGGTAGTTAATCATATTGACATCGAGCCACCCTTGTGTCGTCATCCCATCATCGAACCGCTCAGGATCAAAGGCTCTAAACGTCTCAAGGGACATCAGGCCGCTAAACTGGATATGGGAGTTCTTTGGCACATTGACCACGCCTGTGACCGAAAACTGCAACGAGTCCCTAAGCACGAGTTGCCGCCCTGCCGCATCTTGCGTTCCAAACAAGCGCTCCGACAATTCTGAACTCAACACAATGGAGTACGCTGTTTCAAGGGCGCCTTGAGGGCTCCCCGACACAAAATCGTAGTCGAACACATCAAAAAAGGCATTATCCGCGTAGAAAAGTGTTTCGTAGAGCGTTTGGTCCTGGTGCTTGATCGGAAACGTTGGGTAGGACCTCATGTAGGTAACGCGCTCAACTTCTGGATATTCTGCTTCCAGAATTTTCCCGTACGGCCATCCGACTGTTGAGGAGCCCAAGCGGTAGATCCGATCTTCCTTGGAGTGGATTCCCTTGTCAAAGCTCAGTTCTTGGCGAACGAAAAGCACCATCAAAAGACAGCCAGCTAGGCCAACTGCCAGGCCGCCCACGTTTATCGACGAAAAAACAGGATGCTTGCGCATATACCGAAACGAAGTCAGGGTGTAGTTTCTGGCCATCGCCCAAAACCATTTCAAATCGGTTTTCATAGAGGTCTTGATACGGCCCGAACCTAGGCGAACCTTATTGAACTCTGGCTCGAGATCAGTGAAATTACCCAACCTAGACATCGCGTCTCGGTAGGCATCTTCTTCTGCCATGCCCTCTTGAATGCTCGATTCCACAGCGTCTCGCAGGTGGTTTTCAAGTTCATCCAGGTCATCACCCGAAAAAGAACGATTTAACTTTAAACTTTGGCGCCAGGACGCAATGGCTACGTCTAGATTGAATGTGTAAGACATAATGACCTCAAACGGCAAGGGTGAGTTGGGCTTCGGGGCCCCAAAGGCGGATAAACATGGCGTTCACGCTGAACCAGCTTAGCTTTTCGGCTTCAAGGGCCTGTAAACCGGCAGGTAAAAGGCGATAATATTTGCGCTTTCGGCCCGATTCAGGTGTTTTCCAAAAGGATTCGATCAGTTTTTCGTCCTCCAATCGATGCAAAACGGGATAGAGCATCCCCTCTTTCCAGTCCATGACACCATCCGAAAGCTCACGTACGCTCTGAATAATTGCGTATCCGTAGGAGTCGGACCGAGACAAAATGGAGAGTAGAATAGGCCGGGTTGAGGCGCCGGCAAGTTCTTTTGAAATGGAGTGAGTCATAAGAGAACTAAGATCAGATGAGCATTAACCCTAAAACTTCTAGGCACTACGGAATGGGATACATAAAAGTTATAGGTAATCAAAAAAGATTTTAGCAAAAGCTGTAAGAATCGAATATGTTAGCATCTCTTTGGCCACCAACTATTGTAATTCCATGTCATATTCCATTTTTCGCGCTCCCTTTTTGGCCTTCTTGTTGGTACTCGTAAGTACAGGCTGCAAGGAAAAAACGGCGACTGAAATAGCTGCGGAGTCGGTAGGTCAAGACACCTTGCGCATCCTGTCCTACAACATTCACCACGGGGCGGGCATGGATTTGAAGCTCGATCTTGAGCGGATCGCCAAACTGATCAAAGATTTAAACCCAGATCTCGTTGCCCTGCAAGAAATTGACTCGGTCGTGACGCGCACGGAAGGAGTAAATCAAGCCGAAGTTCTCGGTCATCTCACCGAAATGCATTCGGTTTTTGGAGAGTTCATGCCGTACCAGGGCGGTAAATATGGAATGGCCGTCATGTCCAAGTGGCCCATCCTTGAAAGCACCAATAACCGGCTTCCCGATGGTTCTGAACCCAGATCCGCGCTTGGAATACGAGTTACGTCGCCCAAAACGGGACGCGAACTTCATTTTGTAAGCATCCACTTCTACGAAACGGAAACCGAACGGCTGGCCCAGGCTCAGGCGCTTGCCGTGGCATACGAAGCTGTCGATTCTCCCGTCATTTTGGCTGGCGATTACAACTCGGAGCCCGATTCACCCGTCATTGCCTTCTTGAAAGAACAATGGGGCTTTGTAGACAAAGGGGAAGATCATTTTACCTTTTCGTCCTTCGAGCCGGTGAAGGAGATTGACTACTTCGCACTGCGCCCGTTTGAAGCATTTAAAGTCCTGAATCAATTTACGGTCGATGAACCAGTAGCCTCAGATCACAAGCCGATTTTTGTAGAGCTGGCGTGGTAAAGGGGCCCTGCGTGCGATCGCCCATTGAACGCCAGCTGAGGTGATTAAGGACGTTTTGGTAACGTTTGTGTCCGCTGCGTATCTAATTCCCATCACCAGAACGAGTCAGACCATGCCAAACGCCGATTACCAGCCTGTAAACTGCACGTTTCACGACCGCCTAGAGGACTATTCCGTGCGCGGCGCCATTTTACCGATCACGTATTTTAAAGACGACGTGCTCATTACAGCCGAAGCTCGAATCGACGATGTATTTGCCAAAAACGGCGCTGATTTTGCTCTTTTGGCCCTTGTAGATGGATCTTCTGCGCTCGTTAGGCTCGACAAATTGGTGTAGGTGAATGGATTCGAGATGCCGGTGGCGTGCTAAGGCCGGTCCATCGGGCACTCAATTATGGCCTGAAATGGCGCAATACGATACCTTAGAACGTGTCGCGCCGTCTTCCCACGCAGAACACGCCGTTTATGCTCCGGAATTATCTTTGCGGTGCATTTGAGTCGAAATAAGGGAATCGGCTGCTCCGTCCAATTCTGCATTTTCTGTGACTTCTATATTATCACAGAACAAAACGCTCGATTTCGACTACATTCGGGCTTACTGGTCCTGAATCGGCCAGCCACCCACCCGATTTTCTTTCTGACTCTTTCCCGTTTCCGCCCCGATGAGCGATCAAAAAATTATTTTCTCGATGGTTGGCGTAGGTAAAATCTACAAAACCACCAAAAAACAGGTCCTGAAGGACATTTACCTATCGTTTTTCTACGGCGCCAAGATTGGCGTTTTGGGACTTAACGGTTCCGGAAAGAGTACGCTCCTACGCATTATTGCCGGCCTGGACAAGGACTATCTCGGTACCATCGAGAGTCAAAAAGGAATCACATTTGGCTATTTGTCTCAGGAACCAGAAATGGATCCCAATGCAACAGTTCGAGATATTGTAGAAGAGGGTGCCGGTGAAGCTGCACGCGTGTTGAAGGCATACAACGCGGTAAACGACAAATTTGCAGAACCAGACGCCGATTTTGATGCCCTTATGGTCGAACAAGCCAAGCTTCAAGACCGCATTGAAGCGCTGGACGCGTGGGATCTGGAAAGCCGATTAGATATGGCGATGGACGCCCTCAGATGTCCGCCCGCGGATTCGGTAGTCGGCATCTTATCTGGGGGTGAAAAACGCCGGGTAGCCATGGTGCGCCTACTGCTCCAGAAACCAGACGTCCTCCTACTCGATGAGCCTACCAACCATTTGGATGCCGAAAGCGTGGCTTGGCTGGAGCAACATTTGGCCCGGTACGAAGGAACGGTTATCGCCGTGACCCATGATAGATACTTTTTGGACAACGTGGCGGGATGGATCCTTGAATTGGATCGTGGACAAGGCATTCCGTTTGAAGGCAACTACTCCTCTTGGTTGGAGCAGAAACAGAAACGCCTAGCCACGGAAGAAAAGCAAGAGTCGAAAAAACAGCGGGCTCTCCAACAAGAACTCGAGTGGGTTCGCATGTCACCCAAAGGGCGTCACGCTAAGAGCAAGGCCCGTATCTCAGCGTACGAGAAGATGGTGCAGGATCAGGGTGAAAAGCGTCAAGAAGACGTTCAGATTCCTATTCAGCCTGGACCTCGTCTCGGTCAGCAGGTCATTGTAGCCAATAATATTGCCAAAGCGTTCGACGATAAGTTGCTCTATGACAACCTAACCTTCAACCTCCCTCCAGGAGGGATTATTGGCATTGTGGGCGCCAACGGAACGGGTAAAACGACGTTGTTTCGGATGATAACGGGTCGGGATAAACCAGATTCGGGCACGTTTTCTGTCGGCGAAACAGTGAAATTGGGCTATATCGACCAAGATCGCCCATTGGACGCCACGAAGACGGTTTGGCAGGAAATCTCCGACGGCTTGGACTTCATCACCCTAGGAAACCGCGAAGTGAATTCTCGCGCCTATGTCGGGCAGTTCAACTTCTCGGGAAGCGATCAACAAAAACTGGTCACTGAACTTTCGGGTGGAGAACGCAACCGCGTTCACCTAGCTAAAATGTTGAAGGAAGGCGCTAACGTCCTCCTACTCGATGAGCCTACCAACGACTTGGATGTAAATACCCTCCGAGCTCTGGAAGAGGCCATATTGAATTTCGTGGGCTGTGCGGTCGTAATATCGCATGATAGATGGTTTTTAGACCGTATTGCCACCCATATTTTGGCATTTGAAGGCAATAGCGAAGTCATCTGGTTCGATGGAAACTACAGTGACTATGAAGCCAATCGAAAAGAAAGACTAGGGCTCGAGGCCGACCAGCCACACCGTATCAAATACCGCCACTTGACCAGGCAGTAAGCTTTAGAGATGCGCGGGCTTCAAGGCCGACGTGGTTGATGTTTTAGAACGGAAACCGCAGGGTTTACTAATTGACCTTTAGGTTCGCTAATTGGCGGACTTAAGTTCAATTAAAAAAGCTTTAGCACGCTCTAAACTGCCTTCCAGCGTGAGCGGATTGTGAGCCCCACCTTCGTATAAATACGCTTGAAACTGCTGCGGCGTTTTTCCTGCGTCCTGCATAGCCGCGATCATACTGTGCGCTTGGGACACCGGTACCACCGTATCTGCGGTCCCATGGTGTATTTGAAGACGGTCTATTCGATCTGCGAACAAGACGGCGGAGCGTCGCACCATGGCGTCACGGACTTCCTCGAGTGAAATCTGATCGGCTTGAAGCGGAAGCAAGAATTCATCGGCCAAATAATCCAATCCAGGTAGATTCGGCGGGCTTCCGTTCAATATTTGGCGCGTAACATCTTGCACAAAGGGGCCAAAAAAATCGGTTGGTCCAAAAAAGTCTAGGACGGCATCGACTTCATCCGATCGCGCGGCCATTAACATTCCAACGCCGGCACCTCGGCTAAATCCCAAGACCCCTATGCGCGATGGGTCGGCGCCGCGTTCCAACTGCTGGGCTACCGTGATTAAAGAAAAGGCATCGTCCACGTCTCGATCCCACGGACTCGGTGGTCCATCAGAACGCCAATTGGTGTTTTTGTAAGAAATGGTTTCGTTTCGAAATGATGGAATGACATACACGAACTGATCGGCAATATCTGGAAAAAAAGACAAAACAAGCTGCACTTCCTGATCGATACTCACGCCGGAGTCGCCTCCGTGGGAATAAACGAGAATGGGCGCCTGTCTTGAGGCCAGACCATCGGCCGATATAACGGCGCCATAGTGTTTCACGCCCCCGACTACGTGGGACACGATCCGAATAATTCCAGGCGAACTCCCGAGGGTAATCGCCTCAGAAAACTCGACCTGTACGTTTTCTGCTGGATACACTCGACTTGCCCAATCTGCTTTGACTGCATTGATCTCAGCGGCCGTTGGGGTGGCAAATAGGGCATCGAAATTGACCCCGCCTACCGTTTCGCTCTCACCCAAATCCGAAGACAACTCGCATCCAGACCAAACAAAAACAGTGACTAGAAAAATCAGCGGGAATAGTCGTTTCATAATAAAACTTGTTCAATATCAGTTATGAGCTCCTAAACGAGCCAGAGGTCTACTAGATTCGCATGAAGGAAATCTCTCTTAATAAAGTCTTCAACGACTTTTTACAAGGTGGTCATGTC
>CALEEY010000207.1 GCA_937877085.1 uncultured Bacteroidota bacterium | reverse complement strand
ATGCTGCACTCGTCCTGTCCGACGAAAAAGTGGCCAAGTATGGTAAACCCGTCCAGGAAATATTCCATATGGTCCGCGAAATTCCTCACATAGCCGATGGAATAGGATGTTACTGTGGATGTCATACAAGAGAAGGGTATCGGTCTCTGCTAACCTGCTATTACGAAGGTGGGCGCGGCATTGGGTGCCCAATCTGTCAAGGAGAGGCCAAATTGGCCTACAGAAGGCACAAAGAAGGGCAATCGCTTGATCAAATTCGTCGCGCTATCGACGCCCGTTTTGGGTGATAGCATTTAACAAATGAGAATTGAAAGTATGCGTTTAGCGTTCTTTATGGCCTTTTTAGGCCTCTTTTGCTTTAATGAGAGTACGGCTCAGGTTAGTATGAGCCCGCGCGGCACTGTTTCGCAAATTATTGATGGCACGACTATCACGGTCGACTATGCTCGTCCTCGCCTGCGGGACAGAGAAAAGCTTTTTGGGGGCCAAATATTTTGGGGTCACATTTGGACGCCAGGGGCTAACGATGCAACAACCATTGAATTTGATAAAGACATCAAAATTCAAGATGTCCCCGTTCCTGCTGGAAAGTATTCTATGTGGATGGTTCATAAAAAAGGGGATTGGGAAGTCATTTTGGACCCCAAATGGGATCAATTCCATTGGCCAGAGCCCAAGCGTCCAGAGGACGGTTACTTTTTTTGGGTTACACCAGACACCATGGCGACTCCAAAAGAAACGCTTACGTTTGAATTTCCCCGCCTAGAAAATTTTGGTGCCGATTTGCAAATGCATTTTGATACACGGCTCGTCACCATGAACATTAAAGTGCCGCCAAGCATCGATTTAGTAGTGACCAAAGAGCAGGCCAAACCCTATTTGCATACGTTTAAAGCTACGTTGCTGGAAACGGAATGGAATAAAGAGCCTTATGATTATGACTTGAACTTTACATATGACAACGGTGAATTGTCCGCTGGCATAGTTTGGAGTAAAGGGGCCGATGCATCGCCGGTTCGTTTTCTACAGAAAACAGACCAAGTCTTTTATATGGCCTTTTTCAAAGGTGATGAGCTTTTAAACACCGACGACGCTCTTTTTGAGTTTATGCTCGATAAAGACGGTATGGCCGAATCGTTTGAATGGAGGTCCCCTGAAGACGAACTGATGATGGGGGGTGTACGTACCAATTAAAACCATACCTCCCGTTTATCATTTGCTTAGTACGCCATCTGTTAGCCAGTCTAAAATCTAAAAATACTATGTCTCGCTTTTTTTCATTCATTGGTCTCTTATCCTTTTTGGCCGTTTCGGCTCAGTCCCAAACGACATTTAACCCCAATATGTCTGGACTAGGCTTTGGCGGTACGGTGTCTGCTTCCGGCGATGAAATCGTTGTAGGCACGGCTTCCGTTGCTTGGCCACGAGGAGATGAACCAGCTGGCGCCGCGTTTGTGTATCGAAAAAACACAGATGGGTCCTGGAGTGGGGTCTCCACCCTGCACGCACCTGATGGCAAAGTTGGAGACGATTTCGGGCGAACGGTATTTATAAAAGGAAACACGATTGTCGTCGGAGCTCCGGGCATGAATGCGGCCTACGTTTTTGAAAAAGACGGAAATGGAAATTGGAAAGATGCGGGCAAAATAGAACCTAAAGAGCTCAAACCGGGCTATGAGTTCGGGGGAGCCTACGCCAGAGCAGGAAATCGTTCAGGCAATATTGCAATGGCTAGAGAGCAAGTGGCGATTACCTCCTATAATTCGACTTCAAAAATGGGATTGGCGCATGTTTTTGGACGTCGTGACGGTCAATGGGTTGAAACGGACGTTTTTTCGGCTTTCACAGCCCAAGAAGGCGATGGCTTTGCAGTGACCATAGCAGCCAATGACGCAAACATTTTTGTGGCAGCTCCTGGATCCAACGACGGAAAAGGCCAGGTCTACGTGTTCATGGATCACGGTCAATGGATGCAGATGGGGTCCCTAAACGTGAGCGAGGAAGGAAGTGCTTCCCTGGGCGCTTCGATGGCCGTTTCCGAGGAAAAGGTTTATGTGGGGGCACCTAACTTCAAAAATACAGGCGCCGTCATTATCTACGAAATGCAGCCATCGGGCCTGTACGGGAGAGTAGGGATTATTGAACCCCCCACTCCAGCAGAAGGGGAGTCTCCAATTTTAGGATTTGGATTGGGCGTAGCTGCGTCTGGAAAAAACATTATTGTTTCTGCCCGCGGTGCGGCTTTTGCCTATCGCATTGGAACAGAGGGATTTACCAAAATTGTATCCCCAAACCAGCGGGCCAATCCGGGATTTGGGACCGGACTATCCGCAAGCGGGGAAATTGCGGTCATCGGATCTCCCGGTGCAGATTATGAGGCAGGTATCGCGACCGTATTTGAAAGATCGACGATTGGAAACTGGGAAATGACCGGGACGCTTGCGAGCGAACTCGACAAGTTGGAGTCCCATTCGGGAGAAAAAATCGAATGTAAAGACGGGAAGTCACGCGAGTTTTCGTGCGATAACGTGGATTTAGTGTCCTTCATGAATGTGGGCGATTTGTCCAAGGATCGAGGGGTGGGTATGACGGACATTTGGGGATGGGAAGACCCTGAAACAGGAAAAGAATGGGTTATTATTGGGCGTACGGAAGGGGTTTCTTTTGTAGATATCAGCGACCCAGGCCACCCTGTTTGGGTAGGAGAGATGTTAAAAACAGCCAGCTCGCCTGGTAGTGGCTGGCGCGACATAAAAGTGTACAAAAACCACGCATTCGTGGTCGCGGACGGAGCGGAAGCTCACGGGCTACAAATCTTTGATCTAACCCAGCTACGTACCGCGAACCCTGCCGATATGCCCATAACATATCCAGAAACGGCGCACTACTCGGGTACAAATAGCACCCACAACATCGTGATTAACGAAGAAACAGGTTTTGCGTATGCCGTTGGAAATCGATCGGGTGGCGAAACGTGTGGGGGACAGCTTCACATCATCAATATCCAAGATCCGGTCCACCCAACGTTTGCTGGCTGTTTTTCTAACGAAAAGGCGGGGGGAACGCACGATTCCCAATGCGTGATCTATCACGGGGATGATCTGGACTACAAAGGCCACGAAATCTGCCTAAACTCCAGCGGCAATATGTTTGTAATTGCTGACGTTACGGATAAAAATAATACGATCACGTTGGCTGCTACTTCATATCCAAATCAAGCCTACACCCATCAGGGTTGGCTAACCGAAGATCACAACCACTTCTTTATGAACGATGAACTGGACGAAATGAACGGACTTGTGGACCACACGCGGACGCTTATTTGGGATACTAGAGATCTTGAAGATCCAGTATTGATGAAAGAGTTCTTTCACGAGAATGCGGCGAGCGACCACAACCTGTATGTGCGCGGCAACTATATGTATCAATCAAATTACCAAGCCGGCGTTCGCATTTTGGACATTTCTGATCCCCTAAATCCGGTAGCCGTCGGAAATTTTGACACGGTTCCGTTCGGCGAGGATGAGGCTGGGTTTGGCGGCTCTTGGAGTAACTATCCCTACTTTAAAAGTGGAATCATTGCCGTAAGCAGCCGCGGCGAAGGCTTGTTCTTGATCCGACGCAAGGAAGTGGATATTTAGGGAGACCTTTCAATAAAATCTCGTTGGTTGGTTCAAGTTTAAGCGGTTCTAAGATTTCCATGAGACCGTTCCTGAGCCCAACCCTGTGAACAGGTTAGATTTCGAATCGATGTCCAAAGGAGCTGATATTTGGAATAAATTTGAGCAGACTTGATTATTATGTAACTAAAAGGTAACATAAAAATCAATACTGAACAGTAACCTTAGATAAGTCTAAAAATGGAAGCCAATCCTACCCAGCTCGACATACATGAAGTACTAGAAATCAATGCCACACGGGAAAAAGTGTTTGATGCTTTAGTGCATCGATTTGGCGAAGGCAATACGGGCGCAGAGAACCAACCAATGCCCATGAAATTAGAGCTATGGCCCGGTGGTCGATGGTACAGAGATCTTGGAAGTAATAACGGCCATCTATGGGGACACGTCCAAAGCATTAAGAAACCGAACTTGATTGAGTTCTACGGCCAGTTATTTATGTCCTTTCCGGCAACAAACCACATAATTGTGCGCATTTCAGCGCATGAAGGTGGCACCAAGCTAGATTTTCGCCATCGTTGCTTTGGGCTAATCGATCCGAATTATGTAGATGGACTGAAAGAAGGTTGGATTGAGTACCTTCAATGGATCAAAGAAGACGCTGAATAATGTGGCAGACGATCTTGATCCGATTTTCAAAGCACTTTCCGATTCGACCAGACGTCAAATTCTTGACTACCTGAAAGGACATCCTCGACTGACGGGAGAAATTGTCAATCAGTTTCCTGAGATGTCGAGGTTCGCAGTCATGAAACACGTCGATGTGCTTAGAGAGGTTGGACTAGTTGTAACCCGCACTAACGGACGCGAACGAATTAACTCGCTGAACGCAGTCCCGATAAGACTCATTTATGAGCGATGGCTTCATCCTTTTTCAGATTATTGGGCTACCGCGTTGCTTGGAATTAAACAGGTCTCAGAAACCGAGTTACCAACGGATCCCACTACTCTGAAAGAGCCGTAATTGGGGTTATCAGTAGATTGGAGAATTCAACTTCAGATCCTTCCGCTTGAACAGCAATTTGACCAGATTGGGCAGTTGCTCCCGTGCCATGATTGACGAGGTCTCCGTTAACCCACACTTTGATTTGGCCGCCTAGCGCTTCAATAATCATGGTGTTCCATTCACCGACTGGGCTTTCTGAGCCATCAGTCAGATTCAATATGCGCCGTTTTTTGCCTTCGGTAATGCCCCATTCTTCTTCGGGACCGCGGCGCTCAATCATGTCAGGTACCGAAATATCTTCGACTATGACCCAAAAGTCGCCGGCGTTTTCCGTCATCATTTGAACCTCAATCGACTTTGGAAACATGGCATACAATGCCCGTGGAGTGGAAGCGTGTACTAAAATTCCACAATTGCCGGGGGTCCCCGTAAAACGATACGTTACTTCCAGTCGATAATTTGAATAAAGGGCATCTGTAATTAAGTGCCCTTCCGGCGTGCCTAAGCTTACCAAATGTCCATCTCGAACAATAAACGGGTTGATGGCCGTGGAAACGGAGTCCATTTCAGGCACATCCACATGCCATCCAGTTAGATCGGTACCGTTAAATAGGGACAACGTCTTTGGTTCGGGCTGGCAACCAACCCATCCGAAGACGATCAAGAAAAGGAAATAGCGGGATTTCATAACGGTTTTGCTCATTTGGGGTTGGTCATATTCGGCCAGGTATCGGAAAGTCGGTAGCCTTCGGGCCACGGATCGGACGGATCCAACATATGCTGGTGGGTTCCAGTTATCCAAGCGCGTCCCATAATAGTAGGAAAAATAGCTGGATAGGTCCCCACGCTGGTAAGGGCTTCGATGGTGCATTCAAACTCAGATCCAATAATCGATCGCGCTATGTATTTGTCTCCCAAAGACATAAGGCCTTTCGCGTGTAGGAGAGCCATGCGCGCGGAGCATCCTGTTCCGGTGGGTGAACGATCTATTTTTCCGGGCCGAATAGCGACCGCATTGGAACCCGTCAAAACGCTACCCTTACGCAGCAGCGGCCCAGCAAACTGGCAAAACGATACGTGATTCCACGACGGATTTTCTGGGTGATGAAAACCGAGCTGCGCATTGGTGGCTGCCACGATGCGCATGCCCAATTGTGCTAGGTCAACGGCCTCGTCTGGCGAAATATCAAATCCCAGAGCCTTTGCATCAACAATAACAAAGCTATCTCCACCATAAGCGGTGTCTACTCGAAGCGTTCCCAGGCCTTCAACCTCAACAAAAGCGTCCCGTTTATCGACAAAGGACGGCACATTGGTTATTCTAATCCTTTCGGCCTTGCCGTCCCTACAAAAGGCGTGGACCTTAACTAAACCACCCGGAGCTTCCAGCACGAGATGAGTTTCTGGTTCAGTCATCGGTAGAATGCCCGTTTCCAAAAGAACGGTCGCCACACAGATGGAATTCGAGCCTGACATGGGCGGGGTGTCCTCGGGTTCCATAATAATCCAGCCCATCCCAGCGCGTGGATCGATAGGAGGGACCAACAGGTTGACATGCCTAAAAACACCACCTCGTGGTTCATTTAGAACAAAATTGCGCAGCGTTTTATCTTCTGCAATAAATGTCCGCTGATCCCAAATGGAGTTTCCGGGCGGCGGGGGCACACCTCCAACAATGACATCTCCGACTTCTCCTTCGGCATGACAACTGACCACATGAATTACCTTGCTACTTCGCATGTCGGTGGGTGTTAGGGAGTCGGGCGCCGTGTGGCGACGGGATATTTCGGTTGCCGACAGGTATTTGTAGTTTTAGTTACCCTGCCAGCTTCGTATCGTAAGATATCTGATTCGCTTACCAATTTCCCATCCTTATGAGATCGAAATTCTGCCATTATCTGACCCCGTTAATGTGCATGGTGTGGTTGGCCTCTTGTGGCGACCCACAGCCACAGGCGCTTGACCGGCCCAACGTGCTCCTGATTTCAATCGATGATATGAACAATTGGATTGAGCCGCTGGGCGGACATCCACAGGCTCAAACACCGAATTTGGCGTCCTTTGCTAAAGAAGCCGTTACATTTCGCCATTCCTATACGGTTTCGCCTTCGTGTAATCCATCCAGAACGGCTATGATGACGGGCCGCATGCCGTGGGAGACAGGGCTGTATACCAATCCTCAAATCTGGCGTCACGTTGTGGGCGATGAGGTCGTGCTGCCGGAATATTTTAGAGAATCTGGGTACTATTCGGTCAGTGCGGGGAAAATATTTCACGCCAACATGCCCGATCCCCGTTCTTGGGACGATAATTTTCCAGATCGCATTAAGCAACTGCCTGATTACTACCTCCCGGTACAAGATCCCGCAACGGGGGTCAAGCGATTTGCGCTCACCGATAACGAAATTCGTGAAGACGATCCTGATGGCGTGACCATGGTTATGCCGCCCTTTAAAGGTAGCTATATTGCCTTTGACTTTGCCCCACTTCCGGTAGAAACAGAGGAGACGGGAGACTATTCCTCCGTGCAATGGATTTCTGAACAGCTAAAAAAGAAGCACGACAAACCTTTCTTCTTGGCAGCCGGCATCTATCGGCCGCACCTACCCTGGTATGTCCCACAGAAATACTTTGACAAGTTTCCTTTGGAGTCCATTCAGCTACCCTTAGTAATGGAAAACGATTTGGACGACGTTCCACCATTAGGTCAGCGCGTCGCACGGAATATGTACCATGAGAAAGTTTTGGAAGCCGGATTGTGGAAACAGGCCGTCCAAGGGTACCTCGCTTCCATCAATTACGCAGATGAACTCGTTGGGAAGCTGCTGCAAGATCTGGCTGCTAGCGAATATGCAGACAACACCATCGTTGTCATTTTTTCCGACCATGGATGGCAACTGGGCGAAAAGGAGCACTGGCGCAAGTTTTCGTTGTGGGAAGACGTTTTAAATACCGTTTTGATGGTGAAAGTCCCACCGGGCATTCCTGGTTTACCCTCTGGTAGCTATGTGGGGGGAGTGAGCGATGGAAACGTGTCTCTGGTGGATGTTTTCCCCACGTTGACCGAATTGGTTGGTCTGCCACCCAAAGACGGCGTTTCGGGAAGGAGTTTGATCCCTCTTTTGACGAATCCGGACGCCGAGTGGAATTACCCCGTGGTTTCCTCCTTGGATGATGACAAATATTCGGTGATGTATAACGGATGGCATTACATCCAGTACAACGGTGTCGAAGAGGAACTGTACGACCTGAAATCGGACCCTAATGAATGGACCAACCTCGCTGGAAACGCCGATCAGGCATCATGGAAAGCAGAAATGGCCGGTTTCATTCCCACTGAAAGAAAGCCTTTCGTGAAAACAGACCCGCTCAGGTGGGAAGATGTGCTGAGCGGAAAGGTCAGCTTTGAAAAGAAATAATACGCCGATAAAGCCGCTCACGTCACGCTGATTGCGCGGGGACTAGACGCCGAATGGGTTTGCGGCCGTTGGTAACAAAAGCAAGCGGGGCGCCAGCATATATGCTGGCGCCCCGCGTCTTAAAAGTACCTTATGAGACCCCAAACCGGGCTTATTTGAGGGCCGCTTTGCCCCCCACAATCGGGAGTTCAATGGATGTGGCATCCAAATCGATGGTCAATTCCGTACCTGGAGTCGGCCAGAGCGTAAAGTCGCGATCGCTAGACATGATCATCAATCCGATTTTCTGTCCCGCGGCAATGACTTGATCATCCGGTTGGAGATTAAAGGACATCAAGTAAAACTGTCCAGGGTTTAGCGGCTCGCTTTCCGTTAACGATTTATAGTTCTGAGGGTCTGCCCAACCGCGTGTAATGACGCCTCCCTGCGGTCGGCGCCCTTCAACCCACGGCAAGGACACTAACCACACGGATAGATTGGCCGCCGGCTTGCTCGAAGCCAGTCGAATATTTACCCTAGCAGTACCCGAAAGGTGAACATCGGATGTTAGCGCCGTCGTTGTATACAGCAGTCGATGGTCCGTGTTTTCAGCGCTGGCTAATACCTGACCCGAAAAAGACACATTGTCCACTAGTGTTTCTTTGCCCTGGCCGCCGGACTTTTCGGCGGATAGCATCCCCGATTGCAGACCGCCAGCTGTGGGATACAACGTCACCTTTTGAGCGTCAGGATTGGGGTAATCGGCATACGGAGTGGGCTCTTGCCGATCGGCTCCTTCTCTAACAATCCACGCTTTTGGATCGTTTTCAACGCCATTCTCGATTCCATATAGATACCGGGTGAACCAACGGTTCATCATAATCATTGGTGGATCGCCGCCGTGTCCCCCTTGATGGTAGTATTGCTGGACGGGGACCCTGCCTTTGAGCGCTTCTACAATGCGGGTGCTATGCTCTGGAACCACGTTCCAATCGTTAAATGCGTGTGCCATCAAAACAGCTGCTTTAACGTTTTTTACGACGTTTATGTAGTCCCGTCCGGCCCAAAAATCGTTGTAGTCTCCTGTTTTACGGTCCCGTCCGGCCGCCATTTCGCCATCCCGCACCGTCGAATTGCAGTATTCCCGACGGTCCGAATCCCGACTATGGATAAAATCATAAAGGAAATCGATGTCTTCACCTAGCCAGCCACCGGGGTGCCGAACCAATCCATTCGAGCGGTAATAATGCCAATAAGAGGTGTTGGGTGCGATAGGGATAATGGCCTCCAACCCTTCAACCCCGGTAGTAGCCGCAGCTAGAGGAAGCGTGCCCTCGTACGAGGTGCCTGTCATTCCAACTTTTCCAGTGGACCAAGGTGCGGTCACGGCCTCTTGGCCATCGACCGTCCGATATCCCTTTGCTCGCCCGTTCAGCCAGTCTATAACGGCCTTTGGCGCGAGAGATTCGTTCATAGCGCCCACCGTGGGACAGCCTTCCGACAATCCCGTACCTGGCGACTCCGAATGCACGACGGCGAATCCGCGGGGTACCCACGTATCAACCAATCCGTTCGAAATACCCGGCGGAGTCTTGCCAAACGGAGGATGTGGCTGATTGGTGCGCGGAGGAGAGTCCGCTCCCACTTCCTGCTTCACGTTCCACAAGTAATCGGGAGATCCCGAAGTGCCCGCGAAATAGGGGCTAGAACCGTACACGACCGGTACCTTTAAACCCTCCGAATCGGTTTGCGATTGGCGAACCACCGCCACGTGGACGCGGTCTAGTTTGCCATCGCCATCTGAATCAAATTCAGTTTCGACCCACAATTCCTCACGTACCCATTTCGAGCTGTCACTAAACCCATCGACTATTTGGGCCTGGCCATCCTCAAAAACAGGCTTGGTTTGGGCAGGCTTGGTCTGCGCGCAGGCGTCTTTTTGAACGACCATTAGCACTCCAAAAAGCAGCGCGACAAAAATCAAACTTAATTTACTTGTCATATTTTCAACTAAACGGTTACTAGTTCTTTGAGAAACTTAGATCCAAAAACGCTTCATTTAACCTGGTTTTAGCATTTTCAATGGCCTCAAGGGTCGGTTCCGAAGCTCCTCCAACCTGAATATCGACCATGGAAGTCAAAGCCGCTTCATACCAGCCTTTCCATGTCGCCAAAATATCCTCTTCCATGACCACATCGCCGCCGGAATCGAGGGCAATTTTGCCCAATGCAAACTCGGTTTGAAGTCGTGCAATGGCCGCATGTTGGACTTCCTCAACGAACGATACGGCCATAGCTTCGTCGGCCGTAGTCAATCCGAGGGCTGTTACCAACGCCATAACTCCGACATTCTTCAATTCGGCTGCCGAAACCATCTCCAATCGGTCCCGATCGGTATGATAAAATTGGTCGGTAAAGTGCCAAAGCAACAGTCCGGGAATATCGGCTCTCAAAAAGGGCACGTGATCGCTTCCGCCTTCAAAAGGATTGGTTTTTACAACCCATCCATTGGTGGCTGCCTGTTCTAGGGCCCGGTTTAAGACAAGATCATTGAAGTAATGGGGGGTCATATCTTCTTTTGACAGTGGCCGACCGCCCCATTCCGTATGCTTTTCTTCCCCGCGCGTCCAAATGGCGGAAGGGTCGGGCATTTTTTCAATCAAAAAGGTGCCACCCGTTTTTTCGGTATCCTCGCCAACCATATCTAGCGACATACCCCATAAAATGCCTTCCGCCCGCACAGAGTCCCCCGTCACATACCGATTGGTCGACCGAATTTCGTCTCCCCAAATAAAGGATATGGTTCGCTTGGGATCTACTTGGCCGTTTCGGACCATTTCGGCAGCGACGCGGGCCATTTCAACCTGCGCTCCGACTCCCGAAGCGTTGTCATTTGCCCCGGGCTCTTGGACGTGGGCGCTGAATACAAAACGCTCATCCGGAACCTGACTACCCTTGATATCGGCTACGACCGTTTGTTCAATGGCCTCCGGTGTCCATTTGACCTGCGTTTGGACGCTCAACTGGACTTCGCCATGCGTCATTGCATCCCGCAAGCGATCTAAAGCACTTTTGGACAAATTTATGCCCCAAGAAGCCGCTTTTTCGTCCAATGGAATATTTTTGAACTGAATAGAATGTTTATTTTTGTCGGGTTGAAGGTAGTCGGGGAGAGCATAGGCCAGCATACCGAGGGCCCCTTGCTCCACTACGGCCCATTGAAAGGTGCGCGAGATTGGTCCTTCTACAAGCACGATTTTTCCTTTTAGGTCGAGGCCCTGAACGGCTTGCTCGGAACCGTCACCTGCGTCAACTACGATACCTGTTACTGCGCCACCGACGGTCGAAAAGGAGTTGGTAGCCAACATGTTTCGGTTGGAAGTCAGGTCCAAAAGGGCCTCAGAATCACCCAAAATTTGCACCGTTGCCTGGACAGGTTGCCAAGCCGACCGATTCATTGGGTATTTTTCAATACGAAAGGTCATTCTATCGGACGCAGAAGCGCTTTCCTCGGGTACGAAACCAGCGTTGGCCAATTCTGAGGCAACGTGTTCAATAGATGCATCGAAACCCTCGTTTCCAGGCCACCGAACGTGTTGATCGAGAAAGGCGACCGTTTCGAGCGCCCGCTCTCCGGAATAGGCGTTTCTTACGTTGGACGCGATTCCCGCGGTGGGTGAAGATCCCACTCCAAATCCGGAGCAGGCGCCAAGGGCAGCGCCCAGTAAGCCCGTTAAAATAAATGTGGCTATCTTGCCCTGATTTGAAAAAGATAACATCTGAAGCCTGCACAAATTGATGAACGAATAGCAACCGTTCAATGCGCATTTGGCCTAGTATGTTGCCCTTACACCAAGGTATTTTGACTCTCGAACCGCTTATGTCTTTTCGCCATCTAGTTTTTGTTCTCATCGTCTCCATCGCTGGCTGTTCGGCCCCCTCCGATTCGAGGATCAAAGCTATCCTTGAACCAGGGGATTTGAATGGAGGCTACAACCTCAAATGGAGCCCCAAAGGAGAGCAAATCCCGTTGGAGATGGTTGGGAATGCGCTCGAAGGGTCCTATTTGCTGGGGAGCCCGGGCACCTCGCCGTTCACCGTCCGGCTTGAAAAAAGTGAAGGGGCCACGTATTACGACAGACTTTGGGTAGATGCTAACCGGGACGGCGTACAGGATTCACTCGAAAACCTGACGACGACTCCTTCGGAGACTCGGTATAGTATGTGGTCTAGCTTTAGTACCACTGTCTTTGTAGCGGTTACGGATACGTTGACACAAGAAGAGACCATCAACCCCTATCCCATGGCCCTCTGGTATGTTGAACACATGCGAGAAGGAGAGATAACGGAGCCCATTTTACGGTTTTCGCGTAGGGGCTGGATGCAGGGACGGGTAAACGTGGATGGGATAGAAGCGCACATTCGCCTTTCCGAGAGTGCAGTGGACGGCCTCTACACCCTCGAGGACTCTTGGACGCTGGCGCTTCCCGATTCCTTTGAAAGCATCTTCAAGTATCAGGAGGATCGTCCGGGGAGAAGGCATGCCTGGCTGGGAGACAAAGCCTATCGGTTGGCCGAAGTGCATCCCAATGGCCGTACGGTTTATTTGGAACCAGTGGATCCGGGTGTTACCCGTGCTCAGGAATTATTGGATGACGATCAGTTGGCAGTCGACAGGCAAGCCCCGCATTCTGGGAATTCGGTTGTCTTTCGAGAGAACTTCGAAGCAGCTGAAAAGGAGGCTAAATCTGCTGGAAAGGCACTATTTATCGATTTTGAAACGGTATGGTGCGGACCTTGCGCAACGATGGAAGAATGGGTTTACACGGCCGATACGGTGGTAGAAGCATCCGCCGCTCTGATTTCAGTCAAAGTCGATGGCGACGATTTCCCAGAAATCGTCAAGCGGTTTGAGGTAAAAGGATACCCGACCATGATAAAAATGACACCATCGGGCGAAATAACGGGCCGATTGGTGGGGTATCAGGGTGTCGACGCGATGACGGCGTTTTTAAACGAATAGACGCGGCCGAACCCAGGCGTGGCTGGTCCGTGCCTCAACGTCTATCTGGCTTCTGGGAAATCTGGTTTAATGGGCCTTCGTAGGCTCTAGTCGGATAATCCCCGGCTTGTCGGCAGCGCCGTCAATTCCTAGATAGATATATCCATCAGGGCCTTGACTAATGGCTCGAATCCGACCTTCACCAGAAAAAAGAGTCTCTTCAGATACGGACTTATTTCCGTCCATTGTTACTCTGGCTACTTGTTGCCCGACCATCCCTCCGACAAAGATATTTCCCTTCCATTTGGGGAATTTATCGCCGGTATAAAAAAGAGCGCCGGCCGTGGCAATGGAGGGGACCCAAAAATGAACGGGCGGCTCCATACCCGCTTTTCGGGTTGAAGCATGAAGGACCGCTCCACCATAATTAACGCCTTGACCAATAACAGGCCAGCCGTAATTGACGCCCTTTCTGATCAGATTCAGTTCGTCTCCTCCTTGAGGACCATGTTCCGTTTCCCAGATTTCACCCGTTGCGCGGTTAATGGTCAAACCTTGAGGATTTCTGTGTCCATAAGACCAAATCGAAGGTTTAGCGCCTGATCGTCCTACAAAAGGATTGTCCGGAGGAATTCTGCCATCATCAAACAAACGATTGACCGTGCCGTGATGATTAGAAATATCTTGGGCGGGGTGGGAGGCAAGGTCTCCTTTCGGTGGTGCTTGACGATCCCCAACAGTTACAAATAAGTATCCGTCGTTGTCGAACACCAGTCGAGAGCCATAGTGGCCTCCACCTTTGGTGTCGGCCACAAAAATATCCTGTAGCCCAGTAATCGTGTCATTTTCAAACTTGCCGCGGGCTACGGCCGTCGTTGACCCTTCTTCCAGTGGTTTGGAATAGGAGAAATAAATGAAGTGATTCGAGGCAAAATTTGGATGGAGCGTAACATCTAACAGGCCACCCTGTCCGCGAGAGAACACATCGGGAGTACCTTTAACGGCATCTTTGAGCAAAATCCCCTTTCGAATAATCCGAAGGCGACCTGGGCGTTCGGTTACTAGCAGGTCTCCATTGGGTAAAAAAGTCATTCCCCATACATTTTCTAGACCCGTGGCATAGGTCACAGCATGGTAGTCGTACAGAGTAGACTTTTGGGCAGAAGTTTGGGCCATCAACGACTGGGTTAAGACGGCACAAAGGCTAAAAATGCAAAAAAAGGTCACACGCTTGATCATGGGCTCTCGGGTTAGCGTTAGTAGTTCAGAATCTAGTGTACTACCGTCAGCGATTTTGTGATCCTTGAAACGGGTATTTCGATCTGATATATGTATGTGCCGTTGCTTACGGGGCTTCCATCTCGGCCTCGCCCATCCCATTCAAACTGATGATTACCGGCTTCCACAAACGGTTTGGAAAGCGTGGTTATCTCTTGTCCCAAGAGGTTGGTAATGCGTAGCGATACGGCAGAAGGTTTTTCGAGATCAAAAGAAATGGTGGTGCCATTCTGAAGGGGATTGGGGTAGTTTTGATACAAAATGATCCCACTTGGCACTTCATTAATCTTCTCCAAATTAGTAGCCGTAGTAATCGGATATAAATTCAAATGTATTGAATCGAAATAGGCTATTCGGTTTGGAATGGCCTGTTCTATCGTGTTTTTAAGGGTGGGGCTAATTCGATCTGCCCGGTGACGAACGGCCAAATAGGTTAAAAAGCTCTCAGCCACATCTTCTCTGGTCGGATTGTCCCTGGCATAGGTTGATATAAATTCAGGATCTGCAGTTTGGGCCGCTAACCAACCGGCAGCCGAAGCATGGCCAGCATCCAGTGATGTATGGGATGCTTCATGAACGAGCGTTTCTTCTAGAATTCCATCGGCAATGTAGTTGGCTGCTTGTCCGGTATGAATAAGAATGTTGTGATTTCCGCCTCCAAAAGGCTGGACACCTTTGTGTATCCACATGGTCTGAACGTCCTTTCGAAGTGCGTTTGGAAGGCGGCCTACTTCCAAAGCGTAAGTTGTCGCTTCAACGGATGCCGCATTTTCATTTCCAAACTCAGAATTTACCTGTACTTCTATTTCTAGCCCGTCGTCAAATTTCGCCATAAACAAAATAGCGTTGTTCTGAATCCAGTTATTCACTCGCCGATCATACATTTGGCGCATGCCCCTACCTGCATAGGTCACATTTTGAAAAGTGGAAGGGTCTGCAGAAGTAATAATATCTGGATCAATGAAAATGGTACCACTAAATGGGGGGTCCATAACCGGAATAGGGCGGAAGGCCACCAAAATACAAGCGAAGGCCAATAGTAATAAAACAGGTGATGTAGGGCGGTTCATGTAGGTGGCGCTAGATTCGTTTCAGGTGGGTTTTGGTTTTTCCTGTTTTACGTGTTGGCCGTTTAATTCCCCCACAATGGCCGGAGACCAATATTCGTCAATTAGCTCCAATTTGCGAGCCAGGTTTACTTTTTGCATAAACCCGTCTTGTGCGTTCCCGTGTTGTTTCCCGAAACCATTTTCGTTTACCTCGAAATCAAAAAAACACCTACTTCTTAGACTCTACTGTGGCCAAGTACGTGTTTACGAGCTGGGCATATTCTTCCGGCCTATCGACCATCCCCACGTGGCCCGCATCTAAAAGAACCTCGACCTGGGCATTAGGCATGAGGAGCGCGAATTCTTCAAGGGTCGATGGTCTGGCCTCGTCAAACTCTCCCGCGATCAAGAGAACAGGCATGGTAAGCTCGTGTAGCCGGTCGGTGCGATCATAATCCAACAAAGTGCCTGTGGCGGTGAATTCGGTCGGGCCCCACATGTAATTATACATGTCATTGTTGCCGTTTACGCCTTCACACTCTGGGACATCTTTTTTCGGTTGATGATATAGAAAGCGGGCATAAAACGAATCGGTTGCGGCAATGTAGGCTGGATCCGAATACGTACCGGCCTCTTCGTTGGTCCGGATCACGTTTTGAAGATCTTCTGGCATCTGTGAGATCAGAATTTGAGCATCTTCCATCCATTTTGGTGTGGAAAGTAAGGGGCCCGCAAAGATGATCGACTTTAAGCCTTGCGTGTTGCCTTCTAGGCCATATTCTGCAGCCACGGTGCCGCCCCAACTTGACCCCAAGATGTGGAGTTCTTTTAGATCCAATGCGGCGCGAATAGCTTCTATTTCCTCTACAAAATGAGGGAGGACCCAACGCGAACGATCCCCAGGCCTATCGGATTTGCCCGTGTCCAGTTGGTCATATCGAATGACGGGTCGGTCGGTAATCAGGTCATCGAGAAGCCCGAAATAGCAACTGGTTGAGCCCGGGCCCCCATGGATGAGGAGAAGGGGCGTGCCAGTAGCGTTCGGATTCGACATTTCGTAATAAATCCGACCTCCGGGAACGTCGATCATGCCTTCGGTTTTCTCCTGAACGGCTGGACTGGAACAGCCCACGGCAAAAAGGAGGGCACCAGCCAAAAGGATTCGATTCATCGGACTATCCGTGTAGGGTTTAAGCTTAGTGCAAAAGAGTATTGATGGCTCTATTCGGTGGGGCCATTTGTCGACTTCCCATGGAAAAGATCACTTCTAAGGGGTGTACGTAAACTTGGAAAGCCGAGCTTCTTTATTTCGCGCATTCCACGTTTCACCGTACTCCAAAACAAATAGCGAACCGTCTGGACCGAACGCCAGATCCATGGGACGGCTAAGCGTGGTCGATGGTAAAAACGTTTCCATATAATCGTAATTTCCATCTTTATCCATAGTCACTACGAATATTTTATGCCGCATCCATTCGTAGATGAATAGTTTTCCCTCGTAATACGCGGGGAAGCCTCCCTCTAGCGCGCCTTTATGATAAACGGGTCCGGCCATGGCGGTTCGGCCGCCTGTTTTATACAGCGGAAACTCGGGAGACTCGCCATACGGATACCAAATCCAGGCCGGTTGAGCTGGCGGAAGCGTTTGTGTACCCGTGTTGTTGGGCGAGTCATTTATGGGCGCTGCCGCGTCATATGCCTCACCGGACTGTTTTTTTACAAAGTCGTAGTTGGTGTAGGCCTTGTTATTTCCAACAAAATAGGGCCACCCAAAGAAGCCGGCTGCTCTGGCTTGATTAATTTCGTCGTGCCCGGCTGGTCCGCGACCCTCTCGTGGATCGGTCGCATCGGGTCCAACTTCGCCCCAATAAAGCCAATCGTTTGCCGAATCAATAGAAATTCGGAAGGGGTTACGGTCTCCCATGATATAGATTTCCGGGTGTCCATCCACTCCATCGGCGAAGAGGTTGCCATCTGGGATGGAATACGTGCCATCCTCCTCCGGATGGACGCGCAAGATTTTCCCACGGTAATCCCTTGAATTTGCACTCGTTCGCTGGGCATCCCACGGAGACCGACCCGGGGTTTCATCCGATGGACTGTATCCATCAGACGCGAACGGATTTGTATTGTCGCCGGTTGAAACGAACAGGTTACCTTTGGAATCAAAGGCCAAAGAGCCACCGGCATGGCAACATTCAACGCGTTGGGTAGGCACACGTAGCAAGATCGTTTCCGAAGCGAGGTCAACCAATTTGCCGTCAAAGTGAAACCGAGAAAGATGTTGTTCAGTGGTATCTCCAGGGGCCGAATAATACAGATAGATCCAACCGTTTTCGGAAAAACCAGGGTCTAGCGCGACGCCTAAAAGCCCATCCTCCATTTCCGAATAGACGGGGAGTTCGCCTACAATCTCATTTATTCCCGTTGCGGGATCGAGTAATTGAATACTTCCGTGGCGTTCTATCATCAGAACTCTACCATCAGGTAAAGGCGCTATTTCCATCGGTTCGCGCACGTTTTCAATTAACACCTGCTGCGAAAATTGAGACTCATTGGGTGTTTGAGCTGACGTTTGGTCCCCATCCATGGCCCATTTGACCCCTTCGAGAACATGCGTTAGAAATGCAGGGTCAACCCACGTTTCCGATTGATGGCCCAAATTTGTATAAAAGGACCGCCCACCATCGAACGCATGTTTCCAGGAAACCGGATGCGTCGTGCCTTCGGAGGTATCTTCTCCGACATCGTAGGAAGTCTCGTCGATGGAAATCAGGACTGTGAGGTCCGTTCTTACCATGCGATGATTATACCACTCGTCCGTATGTGTCCAAGTGGCAGGAAGATGTCGCGTAGAACTATCGGACGGGTCTTCAACAATCAATTTCGCTTCTTGGATGGCCGGGTGATTAACAAAATACCCTCCAACCAGTTGGCCATACCAAGGCCAATCATATTCTGTGTCCGAAGCAGCGTGAATTCCTACATAGCCACCGCCGCCCTGGATAAAGCGTTGAAAGGCTATCTGTTGGGACTCATCCAGTACGTTTTGAGTCGTGCTCAAAAATATCACGGCGTCGTAGGGAGCCAACCCTTCATCCGTAAAAATGGCTGGATTTTCAGTAGAATCGACAGCAAACCCATTTTCCATCCCGAGGGTCATTAACGCCGCCTTACCATCGGCAATGGAGGCGTGCCTGAAGCCTGCCGTCATTGAAAAAACGAGGACACGTTGCTCTTTCGAGGTGGCATTATATACAATAGCCGCGACAACGAGTGTCACGAAGACGATAGCGATAACAGTGCGGTTCACAATAGATACAGATTTGGTGAGCGAAACAGAAAACTAATCGATGACTCATCGGGTTACAAGAAGGGAAAGGAACCAATGTCAGGTTTGAACGAAGGGGTTCTAAGCAGTATCATTCTTACATGGAATCAGCAAGTAACAAGGCATCCTCGACCGCAAAACGGCATTATTTTGTCGCGGTCATCGTTTCACTCGCGCTATCGCTCTTGTTTTGGGTGATATTTGGCGTAATAGACCTTTTTGGCTTCTTACTTTGGACCACAGTCGCGGCGCTTTTGGGATCCTCCATTGGCCTTGTAGTCGATCGGAAATTGTGGATCACCATTGTTTCGACCATGGTAATTCAAGTGTTGATTTTGTCCATCCTATGGCTGGTTGGTTGAGTTTGTTCATCCCCCACTCACTACCACAATCGCGCATCCAACTAAATCCACCTAATCCCAATGACCACTGATATTCCTCGTTGCCCGTGGTGTGGTAGCGATCCGCTGTACGTAGCCTATCACGACAACGAGTGGGGTAACCCTCAACACGACGATCAAAAGCTATTTGAGATGTTGATTTTGGAAGGCGCGCAGGCCGGACTCAGTTGGATCACCATACTTCAAAAGAGGGAAGGCTATCGAAGGGCATTTCACAACTTCGATCCCTCCAAAGTGGCGCGGATGACGGCTGAAGACTGCGAAGCCCTCCGTCAGGACCCCGGAATTGTTCGCAATCGATTGAAAATAGCTTCGGCTGTTACCAATGCGGTGGAATTCCTAAAGGTGCAGAAGGAATTCGGGTCATTTTCTACCTATTTGTGGGCATACGTCGATGGCCGTCCTTTGGTAAACCTACCCAAAAAACATTCAGAACTTCCGGCAGAAACACCGCTTTCTATCCAAATTAGTCGGGACCTAAAGCGCCGAGGATTCAAGTTCGTGGGGCCAACCATTATATACGCCTACATGCAGGCGGTTGGGCTCGTCAACGATCACATAGACAGTTGCTTTCTTAGCCCAAAAGAAGGCTGAATTGGAAGGTCCGAGTTGTTAATAGTAAGTGGACAAGATTGAAAACAGCTTTGAAATAATCAGGAGGGCTGTTTGGCGATTTGTAGATAATGCGTAAACGCAGTAAAAACAGATACTTACGACCGGTCACATGGTGTCAGCACTAGGGGATGGGCAAAAATTAGCCCAAACAGTGAAAAAGCGGGGAAGTGGATAAACTGTGGAAAAAATTCTGGACCGCCCAACGCAAGCGGTTTAGCTGAGTACCTTTTCGTACCCATCAATGTCTTCCAAAACCGATCCCGTTCCGCGAACCACCGCCGTAAGCGGGTCTTCGGCAACGTATACAGGCAAGTCCACACGGCCCCTAATCATAGAGTCTAGGCCTTTGAGCATGGCGCCGCCTCCGGTTAGCATAATACCACGTTCAAGGATATCTGCGCCTAGTTCGGGAGGGGTGCGCTCCAAGCATCTAATCACGGCTGCTGCAATCTGACCAACGGGCTCTCGTAAAGCTTCACGCACGTCTTCCGAGGAAATCGTCCTGATTTTAGGGATTCCACTCACAAGGTCACGGCCTTTGACCGAAAGCTCTAATTCGGGGTCTAATTCAATCGCACTTCCGACTTCTTTTTTGATGCGCTCGGCTGTCCGGTGTCCAATGAGCAGGTTATGGTTGCGTTTGAAATATTGCACAATCGCGTTATCCAACTCATCGCCACCAACCCGGATCGATTCATCGATCACAATTCCAGAAAGGGCGATCACAGCTATTTCAGTTGTACCCCCTCCGATATCGACAATCATGTTGCCAACCGGTTCTGCCACGTTTAAGCCGATACCAATGGCCGCTGCCATGGGCTCATCGATCAAGTAAACTTGTCTTGCTCCAGCGTGCTCCGCCGAGTCGCGCACCGCTCTCTTTTCTACTTCCGTGATTCCACTCGGTACGCAAACAACCATGCGTCGAATGGCTGAGAGCCAATTCGTCTGGACTTTTCGGATCAACTGCCGAATGAGTTGTTCGGCCACCTCAAAATCAGCAATCACACCATCTTTTAATGGGCGAATGGTTTCGATTTCGCGATGCGTTCGCTCGTGCATCTGCTGGGCCTCATGACCAACCGCGATCACTTTTCTGGTCGATCTATTTAAGGCAACAATAGAAGGTTCGTTAAGCACAATTCCGCGACCTTTGATATAGATCAAAGTGTTAGCAGTGCCTAAGTCGATGGCAACATCGGTGGAAAAATTAAACAGACCCATGAGGGATGAAGTGCAAAATGCGAGCAGGAAAAAGTCGAGATGCTGCAACCTGGAATCAGTCAGGAATTAATCCGCTAACCCGGGAATTAGAGCACTTTGATAATACGCACCAATCCCGTTGATTCCAACGTCAGGATGAGAGATCTTATAGATAGAATGTGGTATTATTGAGTGAAGATTGCACCTTTAAGTGGGACATCTATTCGAAGAAGTTGACGGGCTTTCGAAAGTTCAATTCTATGGGCAAATACAAGGTTTGGTTGGTTGGTGCATTGCTCTTGATCCTTGCGTTTATAAGTGTCGGCATTTTTAAGCCAACGGCTGTCATTCGTTCGACATTTACTGTGCATAGGAGCGTGGCGACATCGTTTAGGGTTTTGACCAAAGCGGCAACCATTCCATTTCTAGTGGAAGATGCTTCCAACGTCGAGGCCCTCGTGGAGCATGACAATAAGATCGGGAATCGATACCGCCTCACATCGGGAGACCTCAGCCCGAGTGCTGAATATGAATGTGAATTGACCGGGTTCGTGGAACTAGAACAGTTTCAGTATACATTTTCAAAACCACACGCTCGCATTGTGGTCGACTACGTTTTGGTTCGGGAGTCAGCCGGCACGACGGTTCAAGTGTCCCGGCAAATTATCCCGTTGAGTTGGTGGCGGCGTTCTCTCTTACCGATCATCACTGATAGCGAAGCGAGAGAGCAGATTCGGATTAACGATGACTTGAAACGATTAATCGAAACCAGTCCAGAGTCGCTCATTGGAGATTGGGTTTCTACCGACTCTGATGGCCAAGAACAGATGTTCTCGTTCAGAAGCGATGAAAAAGCGGACTGGAGAGTTGCCTTGGGAGCGAACGTCTATCCAATCACGGATCTTCGTTGGAAGCGAGAATCCTCCGTTAACCCGGAGTTGTTGGATTTGAGTGGTTTTACGTCAGGCCCTCTTCGCGGGCTTACGCTTTTTGGGATTATTGATATGTCCCGCTTAGACACCCTCCTGTTTGACGCAGAAGCGGGCCTTCCCGACGATGATCGGGTGCGACCGCTAGAATTTTCGTCTTCCACCGTCACCTACGTACGCATTCGATAGCGTTCAAAACGCCCCAGGCAGGGTTATTCTGGCTCAAAAAGGGCTATTCTTGCTCAAATAGGGACATTCTAGCTCAAGCACGTTTATTCTGGCTCAAACAGGGCTATTCTTGCTCAAAAATAGCTAAAACGGCTCCTGCCGGATCTTGAATGACGCAGTATCTGCCTTGGCCCTCCATAACCCTGATGGGGGCGATAACTGTCCCACCCAAGGCAACGCATTGTTTGATAGAGGCTTCGACACTTTTTACATAGACATACAATAGCCACTGCGGAGGGAGTTCTGCGTTTGCTCCCCGTGCATGGCAGACCCCGGCAACAGGCGCCTTAGTCTCCGGGCTGGACATCACGTAGTCACTATAGCTGCCCATACTTAAATCGGATGATTCCCAGCCTACGACGGCTTCATAAAACGATTTGAGTTCGACCGCTTGGTTGGTTGTTAAGTCAAACCAGCCAAAGCTGCCAATGGGTGCTTTTTCGTTGGGCATTTGAAATGAGTCTAGCTAGTGGTCAAACGGTGTAGGGCATTCACAGGTGCAGGGCCTTCACAGGTGCAAAGCCTTCAATTGTGCAGGGCACTCACAGGTGCAAGGCCTTCAATTGTGCAGGGCACTCAGTTGTGCAGGGCACTCAGTTGTGTAGCACTCGATTTTTCAAAATCTGATCGATGCGGCCAAGATCTTCTACAAATCGAGGATCTGTATCAATACGAGCTTGAATGGCCTTGCACGCGTGGATAACCGTCGAATGATCCCTACCACCAAAGCGTCGACCAATGGCTTCCAAGGAATGCTGCGTCATCAACTTGCAAAAATGCATGGCTACTTGTCGAGCATCCACGATGGGCCTTTTCCGGCTTTTGCCAATCAGCAGATCAGGACTCATGGTGTAATATTCAGCCACAATGTCTCGAATCTGAGAAGCAGAAATGCTTTTTCTCGTCCGATTGTCAATTAGATCCTGAAGAGCCTCTTGGACAAACGCAAGATCAATGGGGCGTTTGGTAATTTGCTGGGTGGCCAACAGGCGGTTAAACGCCCCTTCAAGCAGTCTGATATTATCTTTTACATTGTATGCAATGTAATCGATGACTTCGCCCGATAGATCCAAGCCGTTGTCCAATGCGTGTTTGCGCAAGATGGCGGTACGGGTCTCTAGATCGGGTGGCTGCACATCCGCTGAGAGGCCCCAACGGAATCGAGACAACAATCGTTCTTCAATCCCAGCAATTTCAGCGGGGCTTCGGTCGGCGCACAAAATGATTTGTTTGCCCCGTTGATGAAGGTCATTGAACAGATGAAAAAACTGTTCTTGCGTTTTCTCCTTCCCACCAAAAAACTGGATGTCGTCTACAATGAGTACATCTATCTGGCGAAATGAATGGGTGAATTCAGCTAATGTATTATTCTGGATGGCATGAACGAAACAGTTCGTGAACGCCTCACTGGTCAAATACAATACTTGAGCCCGCGGATGTTGACCCACAATGTGATTGCCAATGGCATGCGCCAAATGGGTTTTGCCAAGTCCAACCTTGCCGTAAATCAAAAAAGGATTAAAACTGGTTTCTCCTGGACGATTCGAGACCGCCACCCCTGCACTGCGAGCCAACCGATTACAATCCGCTTCAATAAAGGAATCAAACGTGTATTTCGGATTTAGCGTACGTGGGAGTGCCCCAGGTAGCGTTTCGGGCCGAATAGAGAAGAGGGGCGTTTGCGCGGGGCCCTGGTTTTTTGGCTCAACGGACCTCGAATTGCTCGGGTAGTTCGAAGCGGTTTTGTTTCGCATGGATTCTGCCACGCCCGATCCTGTGAACGAGTTAGAACCGCTGTACGATTGTTCTACCGCGTTTGAACCATACAGACGAGCCGCATTTTCGTGAACGGCTTCAACTACTTGATCGTTTGCGATTATAAAACTGTAGGAAGCACCCACTCCGGCGCTTTTTTCGACAGAAGATTGAATGAATGAACCGTATTCACGGTCCACCCAATCGCGATGAAATTCTGAGGGGACGCTCAGCGTAACGTGAACGGCATTACCGGCATCGGTGCACGAAACAAACTGTACAGGCTGCAACCAGGTTTGGAACTGCTGAGCTGGAATCTTTGATGCCAGTTCAGTTTTTTGCTGAAGCCATGACCTTTCGAGTGGTCTTTCCATGAAGAAACTGTGAGTCAAAAAAACGGGTGGGACGAGAATTGGGTGTCACTATGTTAGGCTGATTTATGTGGTTAGGCAACCCGAATAAGGGGGTATTTATCCACTCCGAACACTACTTATCAACAGAGCGAATGTGGAAAAAAAGATGAGTTTATTTTTTCCGAACACGTGTTTTTCCGACCGTTTTTTGATAACGGAATGGCTCGGAAAAACGAACGGATTACAACGACACGCCAAAGCTATAGACCAAACCCGGAAAGAATTTCGGCCGCGTGATTGCTCGATTTAGGCTTATTTATGACCTTTATGATCATTCCTTGTTCATCTATCAAATAGGTCACGCGCTTGGTGCCCATGTACTTATGGCCAAAGAGAAGCTTATCTCCATGCGCTCCAAAAGCCTGCATCATGGTATGGGCCGTATCGGCTATTAAGGGGAAAGGAAGGCTATGTTTACCTGCAAACTTCACATGTTTGTCCACAGGATCGTCCGATACTCCAATGATGGTTATACCAGCTGCCTTTAGGCCTTGGAAGTGGTCTCTCAGATTGCATGCTTGGACAGTGCAAACCGGCGTATTATCCCTTGGATAGAAGTAAATGGCGAATTTCTTTCCTGCGAAATCGACAGACGAAATCACCACGTTGTCCTGAGTAGTTCCTGAAAATAAGGGGGCGCGGTCACCTACTTGGGGAGAGTCTGGAAACGACATAAAAATTCGGCTGAGAAATGAATACATGGTCTAAGCCAACGGGATGGTTTATGGACAGTTTCTGCCGGGTCACCGCAAGCGACCTGATTAACATTAAATTAGAACGGGACGTTCATCGCCTTTGAAACGAACTGCATCAAGGGGGATCCTGCCTTCCAGGTAGACGCAAGCAGAGGCAGAAGGTCAGGACGCAGCGCAGCATCTTGCTCAAACTGGGCAATAGCTATAAAATCTTTCCGCTTTAAGTCCTCAATAAAGTCATGATCGGCCTCGATACCCGCTGGAGGCCGCTTTAACGAATCCCCTTGTAGTTCTAGTCCTGCCTCAGCGGCAGCATCTCGCACTTCTTGCCAATGAGATTCGTCACTTAGAATGGCGGATCGAATCTGATTCAATACTGGATTTTCTGGATGCCAAATACCCAAACCAACAAACACGTTGCCCGGCTCAAGGTGCAAGTAATAGCCGGGGGCATGGACATCTTTAGCGGAAGCATGTCGAAATTGAATGGCCGCGTGCGTTTTATACGGGTCCTTGTTGGTTGAAAAACGAACATCCCGGTAGATCCTAAAAAGAGATCCGCCCGAAGCTTTGGGGATGGCTCGAAAGTGAGGGCTGATGTCTGCTAATAGGGGGCTAAAATCGGCTATTAGGTCAAGGAGGGGCTCTTTTATGTGTTTTTCATACCGCTTTTTGTTGAGCGCAAACCAGTCCCTATCGTTATTTAACTTCAATTCTCGAAGGAACGCAAAAAGCTCTGGCGTGACATATGGATTCGACATGCTAAAAGGGTAATTGTTTTTAAAAATCGAAACCGGTCAGGATAGAGCCTCGAAGGACGCAGCGGCTGACTTAGTCAGACGAGGTAGATCCAGCCAGTTTTGCGCCAAGAAAGGCTGCGGGAATAGGAGTTAAAATGCCAAATACCCACATCCAAAGAGGGTGGGTGGTGCCGCCAAACTTCCACAAATGGAACAGGAAATGCAATAGCTGCGCCGATATTCGGAGGCGTCCGATTTCACGCCCCCAGAGGGAACCGAAGCGCCGTTGTAGCACGCCCAACGCAACCGACCGCTATTCCGATTCAGCGGCCGGGAGTACCCCAAAATGCTTCAAGATTAATCGTGCGAGATGCGTTCCAACTTCTTTGGACAGATCCTCCATGGGCGCTTCCCGAACTCTTTTAACCGATCCAAACACGCGGATCAATTTTTTAGCTGTTTTAGGGCCAATGCCTTCGATCTCCTCCAATTCGTTCTGGAGGGTGCTTTTCGTTCGTTGTTTTCGCTGAAACGTGACGGCAAACCGATGGGCTTCGTTTCTAATCCGTTGCAGAAGTTGGAGGGATGCACTGTCTTTAGGGATAAAAACGGAGTCGGTATCGCCCGGAAAGAATACCTCTTCGAGCCGTTTGGCTAATCCTACAATGGGGAATTTTCCATACGCATCCACTTCGTCCAGGGCTAACACGGCGCTGGACAATTGACCTTTCCCACCGTCGATGACCACAAAATCCGGCCAGGGGCCGTTTTCTTGGGCTATTTTCGCGTATCGCCTGCCGACCACCTCCCGCATGGATTGAAAGTCATCCGAAACCCCACCACCCACGGTTCGAACTTTGAATGTGCGATATTCTGATTTTTTGGGTATCCCGTCTACAAATACCACACAAGAGGCCACAACGTCGGTGCCTCCGAGGTGGGAAATGTCGAAGCATTCAATGCGACGAGGAAGTCGTGGTAGCGAAAGGTCGGCCTTTAGTTTGGTGACGGCATGCGGCACTTTCCCTTCGTTTTTCTTCTGACGGGCCATCTTGTATTCTTCTAGCATCAATTGGGCATTCTTCTCGACGATGCCAATAAGACCCGCTTTGTCTCCGCGCTGTGGGATAATAAAAGTTACTTTTTTACCCCTTTTTTCCCTCAATAGCTCTTCGACGGGCCCTAGATCGGCACACGCAATGGAGAGCACCACTTCATCGGGGAAAAACGAAGACTCTGCGTAATACCGCTCCACGACCATTTGCATCAGCTCCTCCTCAGGGGATTCGTCGATGCGCGTCAAATACTGCGTTCTGCGCCCTACGATCTTACCGTCGCGCATCTGAAACGTGATACCACAGGCCGCATTTTCTTCTCGGTCGGTGTAAATCGCAAACAGGTCTCGATCTGCCAAATCCCCGGCCACTACTTTTTGACGCTCCGAATATTTTTCCAACGCGTTCACTTGGTCGCGAAGCTTGGCCGCCTCCTCGAACTGCATGTTTTGGGACATGCGTTTCATTTCATCCTTAAAAAGGGCCACGAGTGTGCTCGTTTTGCCGTTTAGTAGCTGTTCAACCTGTTTTATGGTCGATGCATAACTTTCAGTTGATTGCAGACCTACACAGGGTGCATCGCACTTTTTGATGTGAAATTGAAGGCAGACTTCGTATTTCCTGGCGCGAATGGGCTCTGGAGCCAGATTGAGCGAGCACGTCCGAAGACGAAAAATGGATCGGATGGTTTCGAGCATGATGCGCATGCTACGAACTTCGGTATACGGCCCGAAATATTTTGAACCATCCTTTCGAGGTTGCCGCGTCGGGAAAACCCGAGGAAACGGTTCGTTCTTGACGCAGATGTAAGGATAGGTCTTATCGTCTCGAAGGTTAATATTGTATCGGGGGCGAAGGCTCTTGATCAGGTTGTTTTCAAGGAGCAGCGCTTCGGCCTCCGTATCCGTTACAATGACTTCTACATCCCATATTTTGGAAACCAGAATCTTTAGACGGCCCTCGCGATTTCTACTGTCGTGGAAATACGAATTGACGCGGGCTTTGAGGTTTTTGGCTTTCCCAACGTATAAAACCTTGCCATCTTCATCCTTGTGTTGATACACCCCAGGTCGAGTGGTCAAACGAGCCAATTTTTCAGCTAAATCTGGATGCATGTGTGCGGCTAAAGGTGTAGACTAGAGGTCGATTAACCCTCGGGTAGGGTGAAGGTTCGAAGGTATTATCAAAGGTCCCACCGCCCGATCGTCAACCTCGATTCCAATCTGGCCGTCAAGGTTTAGGAGCGGATATTACGGGTCTAGGTCCTACCGATCTGGCAATCCAAATTGATTATTTTAGTGAAATAAGCATATGCAGCTTCCCGTCGAAACGATTTTAGACCTATTGCATGAGGCCTATCCCGACGCCGATTGTGCTTTGGAATATTCGACGGCGCACGAACTGTTGTTCGCCACCATCATGTCCGCCCAGACCACCGACGTAAACGTCAACAAGGTGACATCCTCGCTGTTTAAAAAATATACAACAGTGAAAGAGTTTGCCGAAGCCGATTTGGAGACGTTGCAAGATGAAATCAGGTCCACCGGATTTTTCCGAAATAAAGCAAAAAACGTGATCAATTCTGCCCAAATGATCATGGATGTGCACGATGGCGTCGTACCGCAGTCTATCGAGGAATTGACCAAAATGCCCGGCGTTGCGCGGAAGACGGCAAACGTAGTTCTGGGAACCCACTTTGGAATTCCTGCGGGATTTGTGGTCGACACCCATGTGAAACGCATCGCCTTTCGACTAGGATTAACCGAGCAAACCGATCCCGTAAAGGTCGAAGAAGACCTGATGCAGCTTATTCCGCAGGCTGAATGGATTTTTGCAGCTCATGCCATCGTCCTTCACGGGCGAGCGGTTTGTGACGCCAAACGACCGAATTGCCAAGAGTGTGCGCTCGTCCCTATTTGCCCTCAAATCGGGGTCTGACGCTCGTATCAGGCCGTTCAGGTCCCAATAATAGGGCGAAAACCATCGACCCCTTTTAGTAGGCCTTCGTGTGGACTCCCTTGACCGCCCTTCCTGAAGGATCGGCACTTCCAGCAAAAGAGGCATCCCATGCCAGGGCTTCCGGCGTACTACAGGCCACGGATTTTCCACTGGGAACGCACCGGGCGGCCGACTCAGAAGGGAAGTGGTCTTCAAAAATGGATCGGTAGAAATACCCCTCCTTCGTGTCTGGAGGGTTGACCGGAAAGCGAAATTGGGCTCGACTCATTTCGGTATCGGAGACACGCTCGGCGGCGTGTACTCGTAACTGATCGATCCAGCCATAGCCTACCCCATCCGAGAACTGCTCTTTTTGACGATTCACAATGGCGCTCGGGAGCATGTCGGCAAAAGCATCCCTTAAAATCTGTTTTTCAAGTTTCCCTGGGGTAATGAGTTTGGCCGATGGGCTGAGCGACATGGCAATTTGCAAGAATTCCAAGTCCAAAAATGGCACGCGAGCCTCGATTCCCCATGCGGCCATGCTTTTATTGGCGCGTGCACAGTCAAAAAGGTGAAGACGCTCAATTTTCCGGACCGTTTCCTCGTGAAACTCGCGGGCGTTCGGAGCTTTGTGGAAGTACAAATAGCCGCCGAAAATTTCGTCAGCGCCCTCGCCAGAGAGCACCATCTTGATGCCCATGGCTTTAATTTTGCGCGCCATTAAGTACATCGGGGTGGATGCCCGAATGGTGGTCACGTCATACGTTTCGATGTGGTAAATCACGTCTCGAAGGGCATCCAAGCCTTCCTGCACCGTAAAAGTCAACCCGTGGTGGACGCTTCCAATGTGGTCGGCTACCGTTTTGGCTGCGGCCAGATCGGGACTGCCTTCCAGTCCAATTGCGAACGAGTGAATCCTGGGCCACCAGGCTGGCGAAGAATCGTCGTCTTCGATCCGATTGGCAGCATACGTACATGCCAAGGCCGCAATAATGGATGAGTCGAGTCCCCCAGAAAGCAGGACACCATATGGAACGTCGCTCATCAACTGGCGATGGACAGCGTCAGAGAGCGCCTTCCGAACAACAAGGGGGTCCTCGGAACCGTGCTCGACCGCCTCGAATGTTTCCCAGCTCCGGTCAAAATAGGATCTCGATTCGGAACCCTCCGCGCTGTATAACAAATGTCCGGGTGGGAAAGGAAAGACCTGTGGGCAGTCGGATTCCAACGCTTTGAGTTCAGACGCGAAGTAGGCGTGCCCTTTGGAGTCATAACCCGAATACAACGGAATAACTCCAATGGGATCGCGTGCTACCAAATACTCTTGTTTAACGGTGTCCCATAGGACAAAGGCGAAAATGCCGTTGAGATGGCGAACGCAGTCGGTACCATACTTGATGAACAAGGGAATAATGACTTCACAGTCAGATTCTGTTTGGAACGCATAGTCCGTTAGCTCCGAACGAAGTTTTCTATGATTGTAGATTTCGCCATTAACAGCCAAAATGTATCGACCATCGGGGCTAACCAATGGTTGAGAACCGTGCGTTAGGTCCACAATGGAGAGCCTTTCGTGGGCCAAAATGGCGGCTTCATCACTAAAGATTCCGGACCAATCGGGGCCGCGATGCCTTTGCTTTTTGCTCAATTCTAGAGCCCTTTCACGCAAAGTATTGTCGGGACCAATAGGTCCTAAGATGGCAAGAATGGAGCACATGTAGTCGGGATAGTCAAAAGGTGAGCTACAAAATAGGCCTGAAAAGAGCAGATTTGGCGTTTGTCTCAAAAATAGTTGGGTTGGATCGATACCATATATATAACAGATGCAAATTGGTAGCGCTTCCGGATTCTTCACACGCCAAAATCGTTGACTTATGCTCTCAAACGGCCGTACAATTGCGTCTATAATCAATTACCCGCCCATGCGGGACTTCATGTTTTTGTCATCGAATTTTACAACGCCACTTGCCGCTCGCAGACACGGGATTCTTCCGGTGCCTAAGGCCGCTGCAGTTCAGGCTGTTTCGATGTCTACTCCTTCCCATTTGATTGACGTTCTCGCAGTGCTTCTAGTGGAATCATTGGCAGCAGTCCTTCTGGCTGTCCTCGTGATTATTTCCATTATTCTCAGCATTCTAACGAGCTGAACTAACGTCAATCCTATTCGCTGAAGAGCATATCTAAAATGGGGTTGACACCACCCCAAAAAGATACGCTTCATGGCAAAAAGGCTCAGCGATACCATAAAGAAAGGGTACACCCGTGCTCCGCACAGGAGTTTGCTACGTGCTACCGGTGCTATCCAGGACGATTCTGATTTTGATAAGCCATTCATCGGCGTCTGCAATTCGTTCATTGATCTCGTTCCAGGCCATGTGCATTTACAAGAGTTTGGAAAACAGATCAAGGCCAGCATCCGCGAAGCCGGAGGGGTGCCGTTTGAATTTAACACGATCGGAGTAGATGACGGTATTGCCATGGGGCACTTGGGGATGCGGTTTTCTTTGCCATCCCGAGAGCTGATAGCCGACTGCGTAGAAACGGTAGCTAGGGCGCACTGTTTGGACGCCTTGATATGCATCCCCAATTGTGATAAAATCGTCCCGGGAATGCTCATGGGAGCGCTTCGGTGTAACATCCCGACTATTTTCATCTCAGGTGGGCCCATGAAGGCCGGCCAACTGGATGATGGGACGAAAATTGACCTCGTGTCCGTGTTTGAAGGTGTAGGTCAGTTTCAAAAGGGCGATATCGATGAAAAACAGCTCTATGCCCTGGAGCAACATGCGTGTCCGACCTGCGGATCGTGCAGTGGCATGTTTACCGCGAATTCCATGAACTGCATAATGGAAGCCCTCGGATTGGCGCTTCCTGGAAACGGCTCGATTTTGGCGATCGATCCTCGACGCGTGGACCTGGCACGACAAGCCGCTCGGAGAGTCGTCGAACTTGTCGATGAAGACCTAAAACCCCTAGACATATTCACCGACGCGGCGCTTGACGATGCCTTTGCCCTGGATATGGCCATGGGCGGCTCCACCAATACGGTGCTCCACATGCTGGCGGCGGCTTCAGAGGCTGGCCTGGACTACGATTTGGATCGCATAAATGCCATCTCAGCCAGAGTGCCCTATATCTGCAAAGTATCTCCTGCTACCCCAAACGTCCATATGGAAGATGTCGAGCAGGCAGGGGGCATTTATGCCATTTTGGCCGAGTTGGATCGTGCCGGACTCTTGAATTCCAACAGGCCCACCGTTTCTGGCAAATCCTTGAAAGCATGTTTGGAAGGGGCCGTAATCACCCGACCAGACGTTATCCGTTCGGTGGACAATCCATTCAAAAAAACAGGCGGACTGGCCGTTTTATTTGGAAATCTTGCGCCCGATGGGTGCGTGGTTAAAACAGGGGCCGTTTCCGACGAAATGCTCACATTTTCGGGTCCCGCGCGCATTTTTGAAGACCAAGACGAGGCAACCGAAGGAATTTTGTCCGGAAAAGTGCAGGAAGGAGACGTTTTGGTCATTCGGTATGAAGGCCCGAGAGGCGGACCGGGGATGCCAGAAATGCTCCAACCTACGTCGGCTCTTGCAGGTATGCGGCTCGATAAAAAGGTAGCCATGATTACCGACGGTCGGTTTTCTGGCGGCACCCGAGGGCTCTCCATTGGACATTGTTCGCCCGAAGCCGCCGCTCGAGGCCCTATCGCGGCGGTCGAGCCAGGAGACATCATCACGATCGACATCCCCAATTCGAGCATCGAATTAGAAATATCTGACCAAGAACTGGCCCTCCGACTTTCTAGAGTACCCGCTTTTGAGAGCAAAGTAAAAGGTGGATACCTCGAACGTTACGCTTTCATGGTTTCAAGCGCTTCAACAGGAGCCGTTTTGAGACTTCCCACTTCGCAATCATCCACTGTTTTGGCAACTGCTGTTTTGGCACCCGCTGTTTCTGCACCCGCTGTTTTGGCTCCCTTTACAGCCTAAACCTAGCCCCTAATTGTTTATTTACCGCACACTGAGATGAACACCCAATCAACTTTCCTCGAGAGAACGACTGATTCGAGACACCTAAAAACGCCGACTTCCGGAGCGCTTCAGAAAGAAGCGCGCGAAACGGGCGGAGGCCTTTTAACCGGAGCAGAAATTTTTATTCGATCCCTTGAAGCAGAAGGCGTCGAAATCGTTTTTGGGTATCCAGGGGGCGCCGTAATTGGTATTTACGATACCATGCACCGTCTCAATCCTACCTTTAAACACGTTTTAGTGAGGCATGAGCAAGGGGGCACGCACGCGGCTGAAGGTTATGCCAAATCTACCGGCAAAGTGGGTACCGTATTGGTGACTTCTGGTCCCGGTGCTACCAACTGCGTGACTGGAATCGCAGATGCCTATATGGACTCCATTCCCATGGTGGTTTTTACTGGACAAGTGCCTACCAAGCTTATCGGAAACGATGCCTTCCAAGAATGCGATACGATCGGTGTAACCCGAAGCATTACGAAACACAGTTTCCTTGTTCGGGACGTTAGGGAATTGGCATCTACGATTAAAAAAGCGTACTACATCGCTGGTACAGGCCGACCCGGACCCGTGGTTGTCGACCTTCCTAAAGATGTCCTGATGGCTTCAGCCCCGTTTCACTACCCTACTTCGGTTGCCATTCGGGGATATTCGTTTGCTCAAAAAGGCAACATGCAGCAGATTAGGTTAGCGGCGGAAATGATAAAAGAGTCCCAAAAGCCGCTTTTTTATGTCGGTGGGGGGACCATCACTTCCGGTGCGGCAGAAATTCTGACGCGCATTGCACGACGGATAAACGTTCCCGTTACCACTACCCTTCACGGCCTGGGCTCGTTTCCTGAAAACGATCCCCTTTCGGTTGGAATGTTGGGTATGCACGGCACCTGGTTTGCGAACAAAGCGGTCCAAAACACGGACTTGTTGATAGCGGTTGGGGCCCGCTTTGACGACCGGGTAACCGGGAAAATTGAGGCCTGGGCGCCTCACGCCAAGATCATTCACATGGATATCGACCCTGCGTGTATATCCAAAAACGTTCCTGCAAACTGCCCCATTTTGGGTGATGTGAAGCTCGTCCTTGAGCAACTAGAGCCTTTACTCGAACCCAAAGATACCACCGCTTGGTTGGCGCAAATTGATGTGTGGAAAGTAGAATGCCCCATGGATTTCAAACGAGATGGGAAACTCCGGCCGCAGGAAATTATTCGCGCTTTACGGGACAAAACAGGTGGGCACGCCACGGTTGTTACCGACGTTGGTCAAAATCAAATGTGGGGAGCCCAGTTTTTCACCTATATCCATCCTCGGACGCACATCACCTCGGGCGGCCTAGGGACCATGGGGTTTTCGCTTCCAGCCGCGATGGGAGTGGCATTTGGTCAAAAGGGCGGCGGATTGCCCGTTATTTCTATCAACGGGGATGGCGGCGTCTTGATGAACATTCAAGAATTGGGTGTGGCCGCCGCGCATAAGCTCCCGTTGAAGGTGGTCATTCTAAATAATTCCTATCTCGGGATGGTGAGGCAGTGGCAAGAACTTTTTCACGAAGAGCGCTACAGTCACACGGACCTGTCTTCTACCAACCCCAATTTCGTACAACTTGCCGAAGCATTTGGATGCGTTGGACTGCGCTGTGAACGCCCAGAAGACATTCAATCTACCATTGACGCCGCTTGGGAGGTCACCGACCGACCTGTGGTCATGGAATTCAAAGTCATCATGGAAGAAAAAGTATTTCCGATGGTGCCTTCGGGTGCCTCAACAGACGACATGATCACGGCTTCAGCCGAAGACATCAATTAATATGAACACTCAAACCCAAACCCAAACCCAAACCCAAACCCAAACATCCGGACCTATGCTGACTTCCCAGCAGATCTTTCGAAAACAAATGGCTGGCGAATCCTTGCATCCGGACGGCACGGACACCCTCCAGCGCCACGTCGTGACGGTCTTAGTCGAGAATACGCTTGGCGCCCTTAACCGCGTGGCCAATTTGTTTTCCCAACGCGGATTTGAACTAGAAAGTGTCTCGGTTGGAGAAGCAAAGGACCAAACACTGCGCCGCATGACCCTCGTAACGACCGGTAATGATCGCATGATTGGTCAAGTTCTTCGCCAGCTCAACAGCCTGATAGATACCATTGAGGTCGAAGATGTAACTCATTTTGACCATATTGAACGCGAATTGTGCTTGGTTCAAGTGAGATGTCCCGCATCCGAGCGGCAAGTTTTGATTAGCGTTGTGGACATATTCAGAGCCACCGTGGTCAACATCACGCCCGATAGTCTCACGTTTGAAGTTACAGGACCCCCGGCAAAAATAAACGCCTTCATCGGGATGATGCGGGGCTATGATGTGCTCGAAGTCGCGAGAAGCGGAAGGGTTGCCATGCGACGCGAACTCGCATTTGAACACTAAATATCCACCCGTCCCAGAAACTAGCCTCGCGCACATCCAACGACGGCGCACTCACCGAATTTTACGTTCAATTACAGAATTACGATTATGAAAATGCACTACGAAGCCGATCTCGGCCTCATTCAAAACAAGAAAGTTGCGGTTATCGGTTACGGAAGTCAGGGACATGCGCATGCCCTCAACCTCCATGAAAGTGGAGTCCAAGTAGTAGTGGGCCTGCAAGAAGGCTCTTCCTCGGCGGCAGAGGTTGAGGCCAAAGGACTTCAGGCGATGACGGTTTCGGAAGCGGCGAAATGGGCCGACATAGTGATGGTCTTAATTCCGGACCAGATCCAAAAAACCGTCTACAATGCCTCTATTGCCCAGCACATGACGCCAGGCAAAGCATTGGCTTTTGGGCATGGATTTAACGTTCACTATGGACAGATAGCGCCACCACCGGGTGTAGATGTGTTTATGGTGGCCCCTAAATCGCCGGGGCATTTAGTTCGACGTACCTTTGAAGAAGGAAAAGGCGTTCCCTGCCTCGTGGCGGTTGCTCAAGATGCCACTGGAAACGCCAAAGACCTCGCACTCAGTTGGGCCAAGGGGATTGGCGGGATGCGGGCGGGCGTTATCGAAACGAATTTTAAGGATGAAACTGAGACCGACCTTTTTGGAGAGCAAGCGGTCCTGTGTGGCGGCACGGAGTCTCTCATAAAAGCGGGGTTTGAGACCCTAGTTGAAGCCGGGTACGCCCCCGAGTTGGCCTATTTTGAATGCCTCCACGAAATGAAGCTCATTGTAGACTTGTATTACGAGGGGGGTTTGGAAATGATGAACAAGTCGGTGAGCGATACCGCTGAATACGGAGGGTATTCTCGCGGAAGCCGCATCGTGACGGCGGAAGTCAAAAAGGAAATGAAGAAAATATTGGACGAAGTTCAAAGTGGGGAGTTTGCACGGGAATGGATAGCGGAATGCGATGCTGGTTGGCCTAATATGTCCAAATTACGCAGTGCTTCGCTGAACCATCCGATGGAAACCATCGGCAAAAAGCTGAGGAATATGATGTCTTGGATCCGTAAAGACGCCGCACCACCGACTCCAAAGGAGAAAGGAGTATCCGTTTCAGCTTAATCGGGATTAAAAACTAACGTTGATAGCATGAGATCATCCAAACATATTGTGTTGCTTCCTGGAGATGGGATTGGGCCGGAGGTAACGAAGGCTGCTCAATCCGTGTTGGAAAAGGTCGCTGGGACGTTCAATCTTGCCCTGACCTTTGAAGAACGTCCGTTTGGAGGAGCTGCAATCGATAAAGAAGGCCGTCCTCTTCCCCCGGAAACATTGTCCGCTTGCGAAAAGGCAGATGGCGTTTTAATGGGGGCCATTGGCGGACCCAAATGGGACCATTTGAACGGAGAAGATCGACCGGAAGGCGGTCTTTTGGCGCTTCGTTCGGGATTAGGCGTGTTCGCCAATCTGCGGCCGGTAGCCGTACCCGCTTCATTGGCTCATTTATCCGCGTTGCCACCAGCTAAAGTGGCTGGAGCCGATATTTTGGTGGTTCGTGAACTCATTGGGGGCATCTATTTCGGGAAGCCGCGCATTTTGGAAGCGGAATATGCGCTGGATACCATGCGGTACTCCGTTGGAGAAATCGAGCGAATTACCCGAGTGGCCTGTGCCTGGTCTCTTCGTCGAAGCGGAAGAGTTACCTCAGTCGATAAAGCTAATGTGCTGGCGGTTTCTCGCCTTTGGCGAGAAACCGCCAGTCGGATAGCCCGGGACGAGTTTCCGGACGTACAAATGAACCATCTGTACGTAGATAACGCGGCCATGCAATTGGTCCTAAATCCCCTCCAATTCGATGTTATTCTAACAGGAAACCTGTTTGGGGACATTCTTTCTGATCTGGCTTCCACATTGGCTGGGAGTCTTGGGCTGCTGCCCTCGGCTTGTTTGGGCGGATCGACCCCTCTTTTTGAACCCGTGCACGGGAGCGCCCCGGAATTGGCCGGAAAGGACGTAGCGAATCCCGTCGCCGCCATCTTGAGCGCAGCCATGATGCTGGAAGAGTGGGGAGAGGCCGCAGCCGCGAAATGCATTCGTCAGGCGGTTGAGGACACCTTAAAAGCAGGGTGGCGAACCGCAGATCTCGTGGTTGACGGAAGCCCTTCCGTTCAGACATCGACATTCGTTTCAGAAATCATCCTCCACATTGGCCGCGCCAAGTAGCAAAACCAATAGGCTCAAAAAGGACAAAGTATCATGCCTTGGGATTCAGTAATCATTTTTGACACCACCTTGCGGGACGGGGAGCAAGCTCCAGGAGCTGCCATGACCATTCCAGAAAAGGTTGAAATTGCGCACCAATTGGCTCGTTTGGGGGTCGATGTCATCGAAGCGGGTTTTCCTATCTCATCGCCCGCCCAATTTGAAGCGGTCAGGCGCATTGTAAAGGAAGTATCGGGGCCAACCATTTGCGCGCTCGCGCGGGCAAAAAGTGCGGATATCGACGCTGCGGGTAAGGCCCTAGAAGGAGGAGTGAATACCCGCATTCACACCTTCATTGCGACCAGCGATATTCACCTGAACGCCAAATTCGCCGACGCTCGGTATGGAAAAACCATTGAGGAAAAGCGCCTCACCATTAAAAAAATGGCTGTGGATGCCGTTTTAAGAGCAAAAACCTTCACGTCCGACATCGAGTTTAGCGCGGAGGATGCCGGCCGCACGGGCACCGATTATTTGTGCGAAGTGGTTCAAGCCGTGATTGACGCTGGCGCGACCACCATCAATTTGCCCGACACGACCGGATACTGCATATCGGATGAATATGCCGATTTAATTCGCCGCGTCATGAATGGGTGTACGTTTGGTCAACATGTCATTTTTTCAACCCATTGCCACGACGATCTCGGCTTAGCGGTTGCTAATTCGCTGAGTGGAGTCCAAGCTGGCGCGCGCCAAGTGGAATGCACCATCAACGGAATTGGCGAACGAGCCGGGAACGCGGCTTTGGAAGAAATCGCGATGGCCTTGTTGGTTAGAGCGCCTCATTTCGAACTGAAAACGGGCATTAATCCGGCCCTATTGACTCAAATCTCTAAAATAGTTTCGACCTTTTCGGGATTTCAAGTGCAGTACAACAAAGCCATTGTCGGACGAAATGCCTTCACACATGAGGCTGGAATTCATCAAGATGGGGTTCTAAAAGCGCGCGAAACATACGAAATTATGCGGGCTGAGGATGTTGGCCAGGATGTACAGGCAATTCGCCTAGGTCGGCACTCCGGTCGCCATGGATTATTTAGCCGAATGGATCAACTGGGCATTCGAATACCTCCAAGCGAAAAAGATCTTATTTACGATGAGTTCGTACGTCTTGCGGATCGCAAGAAAGAGATCAACGATACCGATTTATTTAACCTCGTCCACGATTATAAAAACGTGAAAACAGAACCTCACTATAAACTAGAAAGCTTTCAGGTATCCGTTGGTACCGATAAAGAACCAGAAGCCAAAGTCACGATTCGCGATTTAAAGCGCGACGAAGTCGTTGAAAAATCAGCGACTGGCGATGGCCCCATCGACGCCTTGTACCGAGCCATCGATCACGCCGTAAACGAAGGGCACGATCTGGTTAATTACTCGATCCGCTCGGTATCCGAAGGAGCCGATGCGTTTGGAGAGGTCTCCGTCCTTATTAGTTTCGGAGGACCATTGTTTGCGGGCAAAGCAAGCAGTACGGACGTCATTCATGCCTCGGCTGAAGCCTATATGAATGCCCTCAATTCTTTGGCGGCCCATCGTGCGGAAGAAGAGTCCATTCAGTTCGTAGGAACAGGAATCATGCAGGCCTTCGGAAGCGGCACCCCAGAATAAGGATCGATGGCACAGACAATAACCCAGAAGATTTTAGCCCAGCACGCGAACCGTGCACGCGTTAATCCAGGAGAAAACATCTGGATTGACGTGGATATTTTGATGACGCACGATGTGTGTGGCCCACCCACAATCGATATTTTCAAACGAGAATTCGGTGAGTCGGCCAAAGTCTGGGACAAGAACAAATTGGTGATCTTGCCAGACCATTACATCTTCACAGAGGACCCGCATGCTCGGCGAAATATCGAGCTGTTGAGGGATTTTGCCAGCCTGCACGATCTTCCACACTACTACGATGTGGGTACCAGTCAGTATAAGGGAGTGTGCCACATAGCGTTAGCTGAGGAAGGATTCAACCGGCCCGGCAACGTGCTATTTGGTACAGATAGCCATACCTGCACCTCGGGAGCTTTCGGGCTCTTTTCTACGGGCGTGGGAAATACGGACGCGGCTCTCATTATGGGAACGGGAAAGATCTGGGTGAAAGTCCCGGACACTATGCGTTTTGTGTTTGAGGGAGATCTCCCCCCGTACTTGATGGCCAAAGACCTAATCCTCTCCGTCATTGGAGATATTGGTTTTGAAGGCGGGACCTATAAGGCACTAGAATTCGACGGGAAAGCCGTTTTCGACTTGTCCATGGAGGAGCGCATGACGCTCACTAACATGGCCATCGAAGCCGGCGGTAAAAACGGCATTATTGCTCCGGATGAAAAGACGTTCGAATATGTGCGCGCGCGTACCGACCATGGTTTCGAGCCGGTCTACGGCGATGCGGGTGCCACGTTTTTTTCTGAACGGGTGTACGATGTTTCCAAAATGGAGCCTGTAGTTGCTAAACCCCACCGCCCGGACAATCTAGCCAACGTTTCGGAAGTCGCTGGGACAAAACTTGATCGAGCCTACATTGGAAGCTGCACCGGCGGGAAAATTGAAGACTTTATGGCAGCCGCGAGCATTCTGGAAGGCAATGAAGTTCGCATAGATACTTTTGTGGTTCCCGCGAGCTCCGAGGTTACCCGGCAGCTCCGAGAGCGAACCATGAATGGTAAAACCATTTGGCAGGTGTTCCTCGATGCAGGTTGCAAAATGGGCCATGCATCGTGCGGGGCTTGCCTGGGCGGGCCCGTCGATACCTTCGGGAGGACGCATGGTACGGAGGTGGTCATTTCTACAACCAATCGCAATTTTCCCGGAAGAATGGGTTCCAAGCAGGCGGCCGTCTACCTAGCCTCCCCATTAACAGTGGCCGCATCAGCGCTCAATGGGACCATTACAGACCCTCGCGAGGTTTTGGTATGAAAGACATCATTAAAGGAAAAGCTTACGTTGTAGGGGACTCGATCGACACCGATCAAATAATTCCCGCCATCCACCTGGTTTACAGCATGAAGTTGCCGGAAGAACGCCAGTTTTACGGACGATATGCCCTATGTGGGCTTCCAGAAGGGGAGCAAGGACTACCGGTTGGGAATGTGCCATTTACGCCCCCCGACCAATTTAAAAGTGAATTCACGTTCGTGATTGCCGGGACCAATTTTGGCTGCGGATCCTCGCGTGAACACGCTCCGTTTGCCATTCAGGAAGCCGGTGCAGAGGTGGTTATCGCGGAGTCCTATGCACGCATCTTTTATCGTAATGCAGTAGATGGTGGCTTTGTAATCCCGTTCGAATCCAGCATGCGGTTAGTTGACATGATCCAAACGGGGGATGAACTCACACTCGACACCCGAACCGGAATCTTGTCAAATGCGACTTCAGGCGCCGAATATTTGTTGAACCCGCTGGGAGATGTAGCTGAAATATTGAAGTGCGGAAACGTTTTTGAATATGCTCGCCGCGCGGGTCTTATGGCCTAGGTGCCTAGGTAGCCGTTAGCTTTTAGCTCGCAGGTCGTTATATCGACCACATTATTTGACGCGCCCAATCCTGAACCACGTGGCAAAAACGTCCCAAAAAATATCGATAAAGACATCTTCAAGGCCGCTTTCCCGGGCCGATGAGATCTTATTGATCGCGATTATGGTGCTCGGAAATGACGCCTATAGCACATCGATTATGGCTGAAATGGTTTCCCGAGCACAAAAGAAAGTGACCGTGGGTAGCCTCTGGGTTTCTCTTGATCAGCTTGCGTTGAGGAAAATCATAGAAAAACGATCGGTTAAGAACGAGGATCAACAGGGTGGCCGGCCTCGCATTTATTACCGGTTGACGCGTCTCGGACTAGACCAGTTAAAACAGCTTCAACAATACCACCTTAGGGTTTGGAACGATGTCCCTGTTTTAGATTCGTATGAAGTTTGAAAAATGGTTGATTGCATTCCATATTTAGCCGTATAATTGAACTCTATGACCATTACCACCCATATTACTACCAGTCTTCGCCGACGAATCCGACAGATATCCTTCGGGGTATGCGGATTCGTAGCAAGTTAGGTAGCCTGATGTAGCCCGACTACGTCAACCGACTCAAGCGCCGATCCGTATGGAACCGGCGCTTTTTTTATTTACCTAAAGCGCACTTTTAACTCGATTTTGCCATGTCAATTGTAGTTGCTTTTAGTGGAGGTCTCGACACGTCGTTTTGCGTGCCGTACCTGAGGGAAGAACACAACGTCCCTGTGTATACCGTTACCGTTAACACAGGGGGGCTCAGCGAACTGGAATGCCAACAAATTGAGCTTCGGGCCAAAGAGCTTGGCTCCGCCGGGCATTACTTGGTGGATGCCAGAGACGAGCTTTTTGAACGATCCATCCAGTACCTCATCAAGGGCAACGTGCTACGCGGGGAAGTTTACCCGCTTTGTGTAGGTCCAGACCGAGTGGTTCAGGCTAAGGCCTTGGTCGATATGGCCCGCAAACTGAAGTCTTCGGTAGTGGCCCACGGCTCGACGGGGGCTGGAAACGACCAAATCCGATTTGATGTAGCATTATCCGTGCTTGGAGATGATTTGACCATTCTCACTCCGATTCGGGACCTAGGTCTAACGCGCGAATACACGACAAACTGGTTGAAGGAAAGGGGGTATGCCGTTTCTGCTTCCACGACCACCTATTCGATCAATACCGGGCTTTGGGGAACGACGGTTGGTGGAAAAGAGACCCTAACGACCGAAAAGCCGCTTCCAGACAGTGCATGGCCGACCCCCTCTCCTAAAGATTCGCCAGATCAGGCCGTTTCCGTTGTGATTGGGTTTGAGAAGGGCACTCCGGTCAGCATCGATGGTTCAAGCATGTCTCCGGTTGAATTGATTGAAGCACTGAACCGAATCGGAGAAGAGCACGGTATTGGCCGCGCTATTCACGTGGGAGATACCATTTTGGGTATCAAAGGCCGCGTGGGTTTTCAAGCAGCTGCCGCTGCCATTCTGATTCCGGCTCACCGGGAACTGGAAAAGACGGTATTGTCACGCTGGCAACAGTATCACAAAGCCCAATTAGGCGATTTCTATGGTATGATGCTCCACGAAGCGCAATATTTTGATCCCGCTCTGAGGGACATTGAGGCGTTTATGAATTCATCCCAAGAAACGGTTACGGGAACAGTTTCTATCAGTCTGTACAAGGGAAATGTTGCTATTCAAGGCACAAAGAGCCCGTTTTCTTTGTTTGACACCGGGGTCGCCACGTACGGCGAGAGCAATCAATTGTGGGATGGGCGGGACGCTAGAGGGTTTGCGCGCATTCTTGGCCTGCAGTCACTTTTAACCCATCGAGTTCGCTCCGCATCCACTCCAAAGCCATGACCAAAATGAATACCATGCAAGTAACCTATGTTTGTTCAACCGCCGCGAAAACCGGATTGGACAGGGATGTTACCGTATCAGACTATGTGGTAGCTCAAGAAGGATACTGCATTGTCGTCGAGGCTCTCGAGTCCAAAGCGATTTACAACCAGATTGAGTGCTCCGATGGCGAATTCAGAACCATCGCCAAAGGAGACGTCTTTGTGGGCGTGCTGGGCGAACGGAAAGCGCTGAAAGGATATAGTGGACAGGTGCCCAGAATTGCCCTGCCGGGAGATACGCTAAACGTGCTCAATTTGGGTGGAATCATCGGAAACTGTACTTCGGACCATCCTTCGCTGGGCCCCGCACTTCGAGTTAAAGTGATCGGCGCGGCCATGGTTCAGTCTGAAGGCATGTGGGTTCATGCTCGTTTACAAGACCATGCGCTTCCCGAAGTCGAAAACTTGACCCAATCGTGTCCGTTAATTTTTGTTAGCGGAACGGCTATGGACACCGGAAAGACGTGGGCTTGTTGCGAGTTAGTGCAGCGTTTATCCCGTAAAGGATATCGTGTGGCGGCAGCGAAAGCTACGGGCGCATCCCTCATGCGCGACGTCAGACTCATCGAACGCCACGGTGCCGTGGCCATTGCCACATTTACGGATACCGGAATCGTGTGTTCGGCCTCCAAAACGATGGCCAAAAATGTGAAGGGAATTATCCATCACCTGAACACTACCGCCGATCCAGACGTAATCGTGATTGAATTGGGAGACGGAATTATTGGATACTATGGTGTCGATGAACTGTTGCAAGACAAGGAGTTGCAGTCATTTTGCGTAGCTCACATCGTAACCGGAGTGGACCTTGCTGGCATTTGGGCTGCTCAGACCTTGTTCAAGGACAGGTATCATGCTAGTATCGCGCTTGTAACGGGACCCGTCACGGATAACGGCGTCGGTCGTCAGTACATTCGTCAGGTTATGGGGATTCCGGCCATCAATGCCCGAGAGGATCCACAGGAAATGGGGGATCTTATCGCCACGTATTTAAAGCCGCCGGCTGTTCGGGAGGTTGCAGAATGATACGGGTGGGAATTCTTCATGGCGCAGGTTATGTCGGTAGAAAGCTGATCGAATACGTATTGGCGCATCCAGAAATGCGGCTCGATGCGGTTACCAGCCGTTCCCATGAGAACCAGCCCATTTGGAAGGCGCACGCCCATTTGCGCGGCGTTTCAGATTTGGACTTCACCGCCCGTATTGAAACACCGGTGGATGTCATTTTTGTCGCGGCTGGGCACGGTCAGGGAGCGCTGGCTGTTGGGGAACTCCTAGACCAAGGGTTTGCCGGTCTGATTGTTGATATGAGCGCCGATTTTCGCCTGAAAGACGCGACTACCTATCAAAAACGGTATGGCGCGCCGCATCCTCGTCCTGAATTGCTCGAATCGGCGTGGTACGGATTACCCGAAATTACCGGACCGCCGCCTCCCGGTACTAAGTTGATTGCCAATCCGGGGTGTTTTGCATCCGCGATATCGTTGGCGCTTTTTCCGCTCTCCAAAGCCCGTATCTCAGCTACTGTTGCCATAGCGGCGCTTACTGGTGCCAGTGGATCGGGAGCCGTGGCCAAGGACACGACCCATTTTCCGAGCCGAAGTGGCAATGTGAAAGCGTATAAAGTATTTGAACATCAGCACGAAGCGGAAATCGATCAGATGGCGCCGGATGTTCATTACTCGTTCGTACCCATTTCGGGGCCCTGGACCGATGGAATCTGGGGGGTCGCCCAAGTGGAAATTTCTGGTGGGGAAAAGACTCCATCAGATCTGTTCGGCCCGTATTTTCAGGCAGCCTACCAAGATTGTCCCCTCGTGCGACTGTGGCCCAATCAATTGCCTGAACTCCACTGGAGCGTTGGATCACCTTTTACCGACATTGGATGGGTTCAGAGGGGAAATCAAGTAGCCATTGGATTTGCGATCGACAACTTGTTAAAAGGTGCGGCGACTCAGGCCATTCAAAACGTTAATTTGGCGCTGGGAATGGACCAAACAACCGGATTACTTCCTTGACTTTGGGTGTGAATCCTTTGATTGCTTTAAATAGAAAAAATTCAAACTGTTATGACTTCAGCTGAATGGATGGAACTGGAAGATGCTACCCAGCTCAACACGTATCGTAAATGGCCCATTTCCCTTGAATCCGGACGTGGCGCGTGGGTGGTAGATACCGACGGGAAAAGATATCTGGATCTCTATGGAGGGCATTGTGTGGTGTTTACGGGGCACAATCATCCGGCTGTTGTCCAAGCGGTGAAAGATCAAGCCGATAAGCTTTTGTTTTATTCAAACGCTGTTTATTCCCCAGCACGCGCCCGTGCCTCTGCGGCGCTTGCAGCGTTGGCGCCCAAAGGGATGGGAAACATCTTTTTTATCAATTCAGGAGCCGAGGCTAATGAGACGGCCATGAAAATTGCCCGCAAAGCTACGGGCCGTTCTGGAATAGTGGCCATGGAGGGGGATTTTCACGGCAGATCGTTGGGAGCCCTATCGGTTACCTGGCAAGCCCCCTATCGAAAGGGACATGAATCGTCCTTCGGACCCGTTACCTTCGTGCCGTTTGGGGACGCCGAAAAAACGTGTGCCGTGATCCGTGAAAGCAAGCCGGCCGCAGTCATCATAGAACCCATTCAATCGACAGCAGGAATGAGAACAGCTCCCGTGTCGTTTTTCAGGTTGGTTGCAGCTGCCTGCAAAGAAGCTGGATCGATGCTCATTATGGACGAAGTGCAATCCGGAATTGGTCGTACCGGGGCCTTTACGTATAGCCAAGTGCTTGGAATTGAACCGGACATGATCACGTTTGCCAAAAGTTTGGGCGGCGGCGTTCCCGTTGGAGCTGTTCTGATTCGCGACGAGGTAGCGGCCACCGTTGGGTATGGCGATCAAGGGACGACTTTTGGAGGAGCCCCTCTGGCCATGGCCGCCGTAGAAGCGACACTTAAAGTGCTTATTGATGAAAATCTGACCGAACGCTCGGTCCAAATTTATGACCGTTTCGAAAAAGGATGCAACGAGCGTGGGCTCCGCATTCAGGGGGCCGGATGTTTAATTGGTATTGACTTTGGCCAACCGATGGGAGCCTTTGCTACCGATTTACGGGAAAAAGGTATCCTGGTTGGAGGTTCTACCGATCCGAATATTATGCGCCTAATGCCTCCAGGGGTTGTTACAGATGCTGAAATTGATTCCTTTTTTGCTGCTTTAGATGAAATATTGGCTTCAAAAATGGAGGTCGTAGCGTAATGCACTTACTCGATTGGGCTGATGTAGCAGAAACTGACTGGAAGGCTTGTATCGAACAGGCCCTGCTAAACGGCGCCGATCGTAGACGTTTGGAGCACACCCACCTTGGGAAAAGCGTAGGATTGGTTTTTTTCAACGACTCACTTCGAACACGTGTATCGATGGAATTGGCCTCTGCATCTCTTGGCGCCACTCCAATTACCGTTACGCCTGGCAGCGGAACCTGGGGTTTTGCTTGGGACAAAAAGGCCCCCATGCTAGGCGCAGAAGCGGAGCACATTCAAGAAGCCGTTGGGGTGTTGTCCAGATATGTCGATTTGCTTGGCGTACGATTGTTTGCATCGGGTACCAATTGGGATAACGATATGCAAGACAACATGTTGAAGCAGTTTGCGGCGGCGTCGGCCGTGCCTGTTTTGAATTTGGAGTCCGCTGCTCGACACCCGTGCCAGGCACTGGCCGACGCCGCCGTTCTGACCCGTCACTTTGCTGGAAATCCCCAGGGAAAGAAATTTGTTTTGTCATGGGCATACCACCCAAAGGCGCTTCCAATGGCTGTACCAAATTCAGCCTTGTTGATGGCAGCCCGTTTGGGTATGAACGTCACGGTTGCCCGTCCCGATGGTTTTGAACTGGATCCGGAGGTCATGAACCTGGCCCGCCGTTCGGCCGCCAACATGGGAGGATCGGTTTCAGAGTCCAATGATCTTGAATCCAGCGCCAAAGATGCCCACATCATCTATGCAAAGGCTTGGGGAGGAAAAACGAGATACCTCGACCCAGCGCTCGAACTAGTCGAGCGGCAGGCTCATGCCAACTGGAGGATCACGCCACAGGTCATGGCTCGGACAATCGAAGGCCAAGCCAAGTTTATGCATTGTCTTCCTGTAAGAAGGGGAGTGGTGGTGGACAATGAGGTACTGGACGGTCCAAATACACTCCATTTGGATCAGGCCGAGTATCGACTGCACGCTCAAAAAGCGATTCTTAACTGGCTTTGGGAGCGAAATGCCAATCCTACCAGCCCTGGCCCCGCCAACGCGAACGCTTCCAGCCCTGGCCCCGCTGCCTCCAACGCGAGCTCTGCCAGCCCGGGCTCCTCCAACGCGGGCGGCTCCCATCCCGCCGACAAATACCAATGAAGCGAACCGTCGTAAAAATAGGTGGCGCCTTGCTAGGGCAGCCGTTGGACGCCTTCTTCGAAGCATTGGCCGTCCTTCAGCAGGCGTCAGAGGTGGTTTTGGTTCATGGGGGCGGTCCACAGACCACGGCCATGGCGGAGCGACTAGGACATACGCCCACCATAGTTGAAGGGCGCCGAGTAACTACCGATTTAGATCTCGATATCGTTAAATGGATAATTCGTGGCCAACTCAACGTTGAGCTGGTGGCCAAAGCCTCTCAGGCTGGCATTCGGTCGTTAGGTATGAGCGGCGCAGACGCGGGACTGATTCAGGTTTCGAAAAGACCTCTTTGGACAGTAGACGGAAAAACGGTCGATTTTGGACACGTGGGGGATTTTAAACATGCGGATCCAACGGCGCTATTGGCCCTTCTTCAATCGGGTATTATGCCGGTCGTGTGTCCACCAGGAATCGACCAAAATGGTTCGCTATTCAACATTAACGCAGACACGGTAGCCCTCGAAATTGCCACGGCTATTCAAGCCGATGAACTGATATTGGTCACCGAATCGGGCGGCGTGCTAAACGAAGACAAAACCCCGATACGACGATTATCCTTAGCCCAGTCGCGCGAGGGTGTTTCAAAAGGCTGGATCGCCGGAGGCATGAAAGTGAAAACAGATATTGGTTTTTCTGCCCTTAGCCGCGGTATTTCGTCCGTTTGGATATCGGGACCAGCTTCGTTGGCCTCGAAAGCAGGCGGAACACAACTTATTGAGGTCAGCCATGCTTGAACAAGACGTCTGCGTACTCCATCGTCGGCTGGTAGCTATTCCATCTTTAAGCCATCAAGAATCGGAAGCCGCTACCCTCCTAGAAACGCATCTCACCCAGGCTGGCCTGAACGTGAGCCGCGCTGGCGACAATGTGGTGGCCGAGTGGGGAGAGGGGGATCGGGTATTGCTTCTTAATTCCCACCTTGACGTCGTCCCACCATCCTCCAATCATCCCTTTTCACCGTTTGTACCCACGATTTCGAACGGAAAAGTATTTGGACGGGGTACGGTCGATGCAAAAGCCAGCGTTGCCAGCATGGCTACCGCGGTATGCCGATTAGCGCACGCAGGATATATGCCGCAGGGGAAAATCGTGGTTGCGTTTACGGCTTGCGAAGAAACTGGAGGGGAAAACAACGGCCTGGAGCAAATTATTGATCAGCTCCCACGGCCCGCCGCGGCGTTGATTGGCGAGCCGACGCACATGCAGCCGTGTGTAGCCCAAAAAGGACTGCTCATTCTCCGATTGGAAGCGCACGGCAAATCATCTCATGCCGCAAGGGCGGAGGAGGGGCAGAATGCGATTTCGATGATGGTCCGGGATCTGGCCCGTCTCGATCAATTTTCGTTGGACCGGGTTCACCCATACCTCGGCAAAACCACTATCAACGTAACGGTGGTCAACGGCGGCTCTGCGCGCAACATGATCGCCGATTCGTGTACCGCTTTCTTAGACATTCGCACGACGCCATTGTACGACCACGATGAAATTGCCGCGTTGATTCAGCAGGAAATAGAATCGACGGTTCACATTCATTCTAAGCGATTTATTTCTGTTGATACGGATCCCGCGGAAACCATTGTAGAGGCGTGCCTTTTGGGTTCAAGCGGGTCCAGCACGTTTGGATCGCCGACCATGTCGGACTGGATCCATGTAAAAGACATCCCTGCCGTTAAAATCGGGCCAGGAGACAGTCGGTTGTCCCATACGGCCGACGAGCACATCGACATTCAAGAACTCATTGAAAGTTGTGCGACCTACGAGCGTATTATTAAAGCATATTTCGAGCTACATCATGTCTGATCGTCCTATTTGGTTTAAAGGAACAGAGACTGCTTCGTGGGTAACACGATTCACCGTTGGCGATGACCCCATGTGGGACATGATGTTACTGCCATTCGATGCCGCGGCTTCACTCGCCCATGCGGCCGGATTGGTTACCGCAGGCATCCTAACGGAAGACGAGCTAACCGCATTGGATGGTGCCTTTTCGGATTTAGCCGACGCATTCGAGAATGGGGATATCCAGATATCGCTTGAAGACGAAGACTGCCACACGGTGATTGAACGTTTTCTAACCGAAAAAGTGGGCGATATAGGCAAAAAAATCCACACTGGTCGCTCTCGGAACGATCAAGTGTTAGCGGCTATTCGCCTATGGCTTCGTTTCAATTTGGATGATGCTGCATCTGAAATCGAACGGCTCGTGCTGCAATTGGCGGACATGGCGGATGCCAACCAAGACCAATTTTTACCGGGTTATACCCACATGCAGCGGGCCATGCCGAGTACTGTGGCGCTTTGGGCTGCTGGGTACGCCGAAAGTTTGGTGGAAGACCTAGATTTAGTGATTCAGGCTCGAAAACGCATAAACGCGTCTCCGTTGGGAAGTGGGGCCGGGTACGGCATTCCCTACGTAAACCTTCCTCGACAGGAAGTGGCCGAAAGCCTCGGTTTTGAGCGTGTCCAGGAGAACGTCACAGCCGTGCAGTTGAGCCGGGGAAAGTATGAGCTAGAAGTGGTTCATGCCTTACTTCAGTGCGCGGCAACGATCAATCGACTCGCCTCCGATGTGGTGTTATACGCGACGGCAGAGTTTGGATTTGTCAAGTTAAACGATGTCTTGACCACAGGGAGTAGCATCATGCCCCAGAAAAAAAATCCAGATATAGCTGAACTGGCACGGGCCACCATGCATCGCTTATCGGGCGAATTTCAAGTGCTGTTGGGGATTCCAGCCAATCTCCCCTCTGGATATCATCGGGATTTACAGCTCACGAAGGGTTCCGTGATGAGGGCGGTCATCATCCTCAAAGACCTTTTGGAGGCCACACAAGGGATACTAGCGGGACTGACGTTTAGATCAGAACCATTGGACAACGCCCGCGACCCCGAACTCTTTGCCACGGCGGCTGCTTTGTCCGAGGTTGTGAAGGGTAAACCATTTCGAGAAGCGTATCGCGACGCAGCTCAGACCCCCTCATTATGGTCAGAACAGGCTCAAATGAAGCTTTCTGAAGCGTACTCCACAGTCGGAACGCCGGGGAACGTTTCCACAGCAAGCATCCGTGAACGCCTTAAAAAGACGATTGGCAGTTGAAGCTGAGGATTCTGGTTCAGATCGCGACCTGATTAATACCGATAGATCACGGCCTGAGACTATACCCTAAACAAGTAGCTAAGCTTTAAAAAGAAGCCGTCGTTCGTGCGCTCCAAGTCGCGGAATCGATAGGTGTTTGGTTCTCTGGACGAGTTGCCGTATCCCACAAAAAGGACCGTTCCTGGATCTGGTCTGAATGAAACCAGCCAATCTACTCTAAACTGGTTTCTTCTGAATTTGGTCGACTGGTGGTATGCCCCGGTGTTTCTATCAAGAATAAGGATGGGCTCATCCGTTCTAGAATCATCTCGCAGTGCATCGACAAAATTGGAATCATATTGGCCTACAAGTCGGATAAACAAAGACGACGTCACTTGATATTCGGCCTTCAATCGGGGGACACGACGAATACTTACCGTCGAATGGTCGCTAGCTCGATCGTATTGCTGGTGGTTGTACGTGAAATTAATCCTTACCTGATCGGTCGGATTGTAGTTGAGACCCAGCGTAATGAACAAGATGTTAGCCGAGGACCATTCCGAAAAGTTGTCATCTCGGCCGCCAACGAGCTGTAGGTTAGCGCTGAAATTACTGAGCCGAGGGGTGTTCAGAAATGACCAAAACCCAAAATTACTTAAACGGTCCGTTCCAACGTAGGCTGTCGTATCCACCACCACGCCGTTCACTTTGCGTTCCACATAGAAATCTTCGTACAGATATTCGGGATACTTAAAGGACTCCATAAAAATGGATGTGTTACCGGACCAACCGCCTTTAAAGCTATAATTGGAGTTTAGGTGAAATTTCTGGTCATTGGGTGTTTTTCCGGCTGTGAAGCGATCGTAATCCCACGTTCCATCAAGTGAAAAACCTAACTGAAGTAGCTCGAGGAAAGCACCCTGATTGCCGACCCACCGCTGGTACGGCTGAAAATGAACATTGGCAACCCCTGTACGCGTTATAAAACCAGATTCGGCGTTAAAATCCCCGTGATATCCATAAGCAGAGAATGCCCCACCGTATTTTTGTCCCGAAGCCGTCGAGGATAGCTTCCACATGGGAGCAGACACTACGTTGCCTGAATTTTGCAACGAACCCGAGTCTTCAGTAAAACTCATCCCCGCTTGATAGGTCATCGAGTAAATCTTGGCAAATGTCATGCGCCCATCAACCGCAGCCACTCTGTTCCAGTGATCTCCACTCGATTTATCTGTCAAAACAAGACCAACCGTGTTTTGGCCAGACAGATCTCTTCTAAGTCTAACGGCATTTAAGTACCCAGGGTCAAAATCGGATAAATAAAGCTCTTTATTGTCTACAGCCGAGAGAGCCGCGATGTTCGTGCTGCCAATTTTACCCGTGAGTTTGAGTGCGCTCATCGGATTGGAAACACGCCTTGTATAGATCAAGTTGGAGGGGGACTGAAATAGTTCGATTCCATCCAAAAAGAAGGGGCGTTTTTCAGGAACGAAAACGGCCTGCCTAGGATCGAACGAAATTTGCGCAACGTCTGCTTCAACCTGGGAAAAATCGGGATTGAAGGTACCATTCAACGTCAAATTGCTTGAAATACCCCATCGTACGTTTAATCCAAAGGGATCGCGGGCATTTGGATCAAATGACGCGTCTTTTCCTCCGGCGCGATTCATAGTCCCTGTCACTTCCGGGTTGAGGTCTAACACCAGCCCCCTTCGTAGGTCAGTTAGCGCGGGAAGCACCCCATTTTGGGACATGAAAGAAGCATTGTTTTGCCTCGTAGACGTCCACGTACTCGTGTAGCCAGAATGTTGAACCTGGCGGATAATGTTAAAACCCCAGTCTTGGGTTAAGGAATTCTGATATCGAACACTTTTAAACGGAACTACAACCTCTACTTCATAGCCAAATTCAGTCAGGCGGCCTTTCGATTGATATAAAAAATCAGGACTTAAATCGACCGAATAAGAAGTGCTTGCGCTTCCGCCGCGAGTCCCTCCATCCGAATCCTTTAGCGTTCCATCTGCTTGCTGACCAAGTGGATTGACCCCGATCATAAAAGCCTGCCGCCGATCATTGTAGGTGTCTAGAAGAATTTGAATGTTGTCATCGGCGCTAATCTTATCCCGATCCGCCAGTGTGGCTCGAACCTCGCCGTGCGTTTCATAGGCACGAATACCGAAATGAATGGCCGTTGGCGAGTACCAAACCATTACAACCGTTGAATCCTGGGCCAAACGGCCGTCCACTGGCAAATAATCACTGAAACCAGCAAATCGTGTCGCCTGACTCCAAACCGCCTCGTCCATGATCCCGTCTACATTGATTTCAACCCCTTCAATACGAGGGATTTCAACTTCCGGCGGCAGCTTCGGGCGGGTGGGATCGTCGGAGGCGAAAGCTGCGGTAGCGCCAGACAAGAAAAGCAAACCGATTGCGATCAGCTGGTTGGCCGTCGATCTAGCACGGAAATACGCCATAGGGATAATTCGAAAGGGTTAAACGCGGGAAAGATACTGAGCTTAAAGAAGAAATGCTGTGTAGATCCTCCATCTAGGTGCCGTGCCACCTACGGTCGCCATCTTGCGCGGGTTACAGCCAAGAGGAGTATATAACGAGAAGTTTGTGGATGGGACGAATTAATACCCTGTCGAAGTCATAATTGAACGTCTTGGCATCCCGCGATTAAAAGGCTATCGTTGCGGTATAGGATTCTGCAATGTTGATTTTGCAGGTTTTACAAGTATTCATCGGGATACCCTAACCAAAAATTGAGAAGGAGCATGAAACACCTTTCATGGAAAATGACGTCTGGAATTATTGCAGGGGCGTTGTTTTTAAGCGCTTGTGATAGTTCGGGAATAAATTCGGCATCCGAATCTGCCAATGATGTGTCGGTTGAGAACGGATCCGTAATTGCGGGCAAGTATATCGTGGTCTTGAAAAAAAATCAGGTTGCTGGAAAAACGGCTCAGGATTTTGTAGATGATTATGCAACCAAGGAAGGCATAGTATCTGAGCAGCGTTACTACGGTGGCATACTTGGGTTTGCAGGTGCCATTTCAGACAAACAGCTTGGGATTCTTCGTAGCGATCCAAATGTTGCCTATATCGAGCCAGATCGAGTCATTTCATTGCCTCCTTTTGAAATGGAAGGCGGCCATGACATTATTGCCAATCCTAAACCTGGCAATCCAGGTGGTGGTGGTGGTGGTGGCGGCACCGGTGCTCAAACCATTCCGTGGGGAATAGCACGAGTCAATGGCGGAGCCACATATACAGGAAACAATGTAGCTTGGATTTTGGATACGGGAATCGATTTGGATCATCCCGATTTGAATGTGGATGTTACCAGAAGCGTTTCCTTTTTAGGTGGAGCTCAATCTACTAATCCGAACGATGAGAACGGGCATGGGACCCATGTTTCAGGGACGATTGCTGGGATTAACAATACCGAAGGCGTAGTTGGTGTTGCAGCGGGAGCCACGGTCATTTCTGTTCGCGTTTTGGATCGTCGTGGAAGCGGTTCGTATAGCGGCGTTATTGCAGGAATAGAATATGTCGGTGCGAACGGAGATGCCGGCGACGTTGCCAATATGAGCTTAGGAGGAGGCTTTTCTCAAGCCGTTAATGATGCAGTTATTGCGGCCTCAGCGCAGGTCAAATTCGCACTTGCCGCGGGAAACGAATCGACGCTTGCAGAAACGAAATCTCCTGCTAGCGCAAACGGTAACAATATTTATACGATTTGTGCGATAGCAGAAGGAGACAAATGGGCCAGCTATTCCAATTACGGCAGTCCTCCGGTTGATTTCTGCGAACCTGGCTCCAGTATCTTGTCGACATGGAAAGATGCGGGATACAATACTATTAGTGGTACTTCTATGGCCACTCCCCATGCAGCAGGCATTCTGTTACTTGGTGCTATTCAGAACGGTGGATCAGTTGGTGGTCCTGATAGATCCTACACGATAGGCGTTCATTGAACTGTTCTTCAGGGATGATTTGGTGGGGTCCGGCCTTTGGCCGGACCCCACTTTTTTTGCCCAAGCGAGACTCAGTTGGTTCATTAAACTCCACCGAAAGAAAAGAAAACTCGGTTCTTTTGGCCCGGCCCCTTGCATCTACGGTTTTTGGGGCAGAACATACAGAACGGAAAACAAGGACAGAAAAGAAAACGAGGGATTAAAAATGAACCATAAACTGAAAAAACAACTGACGCAGGCCGTCCTCATACTGGTCGGTCTGTTCGCCTTGTTTGCCATAGTTGGCCAATTCGCCTAATTGGGCGGTTGTTTTGCCCGTCCTTGCGTTGGGTTCGAATACAATTGTGAGGCGGATTCACACGTAATCGGTTAGCGGATTCACACGTACTTGGGTTGGGCTTTAACCGTCAGGGTAGTACATTTCTACGCTCTATCCGTACGTATTCCATTAATTCCCCGAAACAGTCCAGATGAAGTTTTTTATTGACACAGCAGACCTCAATGAAATCCGAGAAGCCAATGAAATGGGCGTGCTCGACGGTGTGACTACTAATCCGTCACTCATGAGAAAGGCCGGGGGATCGAACTTCCACGAACATATTCGCAAAATCTGTGACATCGTCGATGGCGATGTTTCTGCAGAGGTAATTTCAACGGATTATGATGGAATGATGCGTGAAGCTGCCGAATTGGCCAAGATTCACGAAAATGTGGTCATAAAAATCCCATTGATTGCCGATGGTATTAAGGCGATTCGTTCGCTTTCTTTGGAAGGAATCAAAACCAACTGCACGCTTTGCTTCTCGCCAACGCAGGCATTGGTGGCCGCAAAAGCGGGAGCGACCTATATCAGTCCATTTGTTGGTCGACTCGACGACATCGCTACTTCAGGGATGGACTTGATTGAGCAAATCGTGACCATTTACGATAATTACGGTTATGATACCGAAGTCTTGGTCGCATCGGTAAGGCATCCGATGCACGTTGCCGAGGCTGCAATGATGGGCGCCGATGTGTGCACCATCCCGTTTAATGTGATCGGGCAATTGATCAAACATCCCCTAACTGACATTGGGTTGGAAAAATTTCTAAGCGACTGGAAGGCCTATCAAGCCTCTGCTGGCTCAAATGGAGTGAGCGCGTGATCAAACGCGGTGAAGCTAGGCAGGCGTCAGTATGATATTTACGTCCCTTGGTGCGTCGGAGGAAATAGGAGCTAGTTGCCATTACATCAAAATCGATGGAACGGGCATATTGCTTGACGCTGGAGCAGATCCTGAGAAGGAGGGCGCTGAGAGCGTTCCGGATCTTCAACGGATTCAGATGAATCCCGATTGGCCCGTAGATCATGTGATCGTAACTCATGCCCACCACGATCACCTCGGATCCCTCCCGGTAGTCGTGAAGATGTTTCCGCATGCCCGGGTGCATATGTCCGGCGCTACCCGAAGCTTAGCAGATATCTTACTTCCTGCTTCCGCGAGGCTTCAACGACGAAAAGTAGAGGAAGGATCGACGCTCGTTCCGCCTTTGTTTGCTGAGGATGATGTTGAAGCATGCTCCTACCTCTATCAATCCCATGAATTGGAGACAGAATTTGACCTTTCTGGGCTCAAAGGACGTTTCTCCATTTCGGGCGAATTTTACGACGCCGGACACGTTCTTGGATCCGTGGGAGTCCATATTTCCTGGTTCGAAAACGGAAAAGAACGAACGCTCTTTTTTACCGGAGATACGGGGCTAAGGAATCAAACCATCATTCCAGGAGCCACCTATCCCCACGATCCCGTAGATATTCTCTTGCTGGAGTCTACCCTAGGAGCGGATTCCGAGTCAGAATTATTCGATCGAAAAGGAGAACAGAAACGATTTGGCAAGTCTATAGCCAAGGTTCTAAAGCGCGGCGGCGTGGTGTTAATGCCCGTATTCGCGCTGGGAAGGGCACAAGAGATGTTGGCGCTCATTGACCGGTTTAAAAACAGGGGCATCATCGATGAAGATATCCCGGTCTATACCGCTGGCATGATGAGGGCCATTTCAGATACGTACGACAAACAACGATTGACGACCCCACGCCTCAACGAGGAGTTTGAGGTGTTTGGGGTAAAACAAAGGCGCCTCCCAAGGACTCAGGGTGGACTGAACGATGCTCTAAAAAAGCCCTGTATTTTGGTTGTTGGTAGCGGAATGATGTTTGAAAGAACCATTTCAAACAAGATTGCCCAGTCGTTAGTCGAAAACGAGAAACACGGCATTTTTCTGGTGGGATATGCCAGAGAGGATTCCCCCGGGGCTCTTTTAGCTGAAGCTAGAGCCAAACAGAAGGGCACCATGGTTACACTTGCTAAATCCAGAGGTCCGCAAGCAGCCAATTGTGACGTGGCAAGATTTAGATTTAGTGGCCACAGTAATCGTCGCGATTTGTTGGTGTTGGTTGATATGGTTCAACCTCAGTCCATCGTTTTGGTGCATGGAGAAAAGGCCGCAAAAGAATGGATGGTCGATAACATCAAATTCTTTTATCCAGATATCACGGTCCACATACCTTCGCAAAACGACGTTTTAGACATCTAAGACACAGAAATAAGGAGTTAGGATAGGGTCTTTAGCTTGTTGACCGAATCTCCTACTTCGCGTAATTCATGATGGGCATCACTTTGAATCGGGATTTATTCTGGGCAATGTTGATCAGTCCGAACTGAAATCCAGACAGTTTTCGAGCGTAGTTCAGAATTCCGATCGTGATTCCTTGTTGCTCCCCTTGGATTCGGTTGAAGCTTGAAATCGAAAGGCCGCGCATGACGCCGCCGTCTCGGACGTTGAAATAGGCCGGGGCTACCACGAATGCGTGTACATCAACACCGCCTGCCGCTACTCCCGCAATAATGACTCCCCGAACATTTGGAGCCCCAACGGCAATTCCAGCTACGTGAACACCAATTAGATTGTGCCCCGCACCCGTTCCTACTGAACTGACCGAGACACCCACTAAATCCCGTCCGGCACCTGCGCCCAGACCCCCAACCATGATTCCCTTGATATCTCTCCCAGCCCCCACGCCAGTCCATGTACATCGCCGCCCCGATTCTTGTAGGGCATCCAAATGGTCGCATTGATGCCTGTTACCTTTTGCATCGCGCCGTCTCTGTAGTTCAGGCGCAATCCAATCACTTGTTCGGAATCGCCAATGGATAAGCCAACGCCGTTTAACGTTAGATCAAGGCTTTCTTGGGCTGACGCCGGCGACGAAACAGCTAGCAGAAGCAGGAGCAAAAGGGTAAAGAAGCGCATAAACATCCTAGATTAAAATTGTTGGACGTCTTGACGAGAAAACCTAGGACGGAGTTGCAGGCTGGAATTAAGGAAAAAGTTCGAACGGGGAAAAAGCTCGAATGGCGGAAAAGGCTTGAACGGGGAGGAGGCTCGAACGTGGAGGAGGCTCGAACTGCTTTATAGGCCGCGCAAAATGGTCAGATAATCTTCCGCCCGCATGTCCATCCTGTTGGATGCATTTGACCCGTTCGACTCCGAATTTGAGGCTAAAAGGTCGAAACTTGAGGGACTTACATTCAAAGAAGACCAAGATGGAAGCGGCAGGGACTCCACAAAAGCCTGCAGATGGTCGAAAAATGAGTCAAAGGGAATCTCCAAAGATTGCGCAATGCGCAGCAATGGCTCCGCTATGTGGCTTTGTTGGTACCGTAGAACCGGGGTCAACAAAAGGGTGTTAAGCAAACCGTGCGGCAAATCGAGTAGACCGCCAATACTCTCTGAAAGGCAGTGGACAGCGCCCACATCCGCATTTCCGAAAGCCATTCCGGCCATAGTTGAAGCCAGCATCACCTGTTCTTTGGATTCCGCTGGTCCCTCCGGGTCACACGCCAAGGCCAGGTGGTGTAATAACAGGCTCATGGCCTCCAACGCCAGCGCGTCAGAAACCGGATTTGCCGGTTTTCCCACTACGGCTTCTATCGCATGGGTAAACGCATCCATCCCGGTTGAAGCGATGAGCGAGCTTGGGAGCGTACGGATTAATTCGGCATCTACGATGGCAAACGCTGGAAACATGCCATCGCCCTTGACACTGATTTTGCGAGATTGTTCAGGTACGCTGATCACCGATACCCACGTCACTTCAGAGCCGGTCCCACAGGTCGTGGGAATGGCCAAAAAGGGTAAAGACGCGTTAGAAAACTGATTTTTGCCTTCGAATGAAGCGATGCTGCCTTCATTGGTTGCCAACATCGCTACCGCTTTCGCGGCGTCGAGAACGCTACCTCCTCCGATACCAATAACGGCGTCATATCTACCCGTCCGAGCTTGGGCGCCCAGCCTATCCACATTTCGATGTTTTGGATTTTGCGCGATAGAGTCGTCGAGGTCGTGGGGACCACACAAGCTTTGAACGCCCGAAAACCAAGGGGTGGAGCGCACGCCACCATCTGTTAGGAGCAGGCAACGCTTGGCTCCCATGCTAGATAGGATTTCAGGAATTTGAAAACGGCATCCAGGACCAATCAGTACCCTAGTTGGGACTCGAAACATAACTTTGATTAGTTGATGGACGGCGTTTTAGCCAACTTCGCCAGACTTTCGGCATCTTTCCACATGGTTTGGGCCGAGATGAGCAGCGGATCTATGCTGTTGAAAACCGGATACCATGCTTCACTACGGTACAACCGCTGAGCTATTCTGGCCTTTATGATCACGGAGAGTGTTCCCCGATACATATCCAGTTCACTTTGGGTGAAGGTGGGTTTATCGTCGGTCGATTCTCCGCCTATTTCCAGGCCATTTTTCTTCGAATGGGCCACAAATTGGTCCCACATGGCATCGTCAACCTGAAAAGACGCAAAAAACTGTTCCCGATTCGAAGCCCATTTGGCCCTAAAATCCAGGCCGTCCGTATCTAGAAAATGACTGGCGTACAAAAAGGATAGTCCGCGAACGAGCGAGAACTGAACCAATGGCGATACCAAGGCCGAAGTTGAATCTGGTGCCATAACAGCATCGGGCATAACGCCACCGCCACCAAACACGTCACGTCCGTGTAAGGTCTTGTAGTGCAACGAGTCAGGGATTTCCGAAAGATATTTCGCAGGGTTATAGGTAGCCTCTTCAAAGTCAGCAAATTTATCTTTGTAATAATCTTCGAAGTGCCCAATATCGTAAGGGGTCTGTATTAACCGGCCGGATGGCATGTAGTACCGAGCTACTGTCATTTGGATGACCGAACCATCTCTCATCTGAAATGGCCGTTGAACCAATCCTTTACCAAAGGTTCTTCGCCCAACGATTAGCGCCCGATCATGGTCTTGAAGAGCACCGGCTACAATTTCGCTTCCGGAAGCCGTGCTTTCATCTACCAGGATGATGATTGGTTCATCAATCAAAAGGCCCCCTTTCGTTACCTGATCGATTTCATTTTCCCGGGCGACTCGACCCTGCGTCGAAACAATGACGCCTTCTCCGTCCAACATTTCATCCGCGATTTGAACAGCTGTTTGTTTTATACCCCCAGGATTGCCTCGAAGATCGAGTACGAGCTGTTTCATCCCTTCCTTCTTGAGCCGCTGGACGTGCTCAACAAATTCTTGGTGGGTGGTCATGGCAAACCGCCCAATACGAATGTAGCCAGTTACATCATCGAGCATATATCCTGCATCGATCGAATAGAGCGGAATATTTGCTCGGGTCAACATGAAGTCGATCGAATTCTTCCTTCGAGGGCGGACTACGGTGATCTTTACCTTGGTTCCAATGTCCCCCTTGATCAAGTCTTGAATGTCGAGTGAGCCAAAACCCACGATACTGGTGTCGTCCACAGCCACCAAGCGGTCTCCTGGCAGCAGACCAGCCGCTTCACTCGGTCCGTCAGGAATGGTTGATGTTACTTTTGACGTATCGCCAATAGGGGACTCAAACCAAATACCTATCCCGCCAAATACGCCTTGATACTCCGCTCCAACCTTTTTCATGGTCTGGGCATCGATATAGGAAGAATGAGGATCAAGCTTTTTAAGCATGGCCAAAATGGCTTCTTCCGTCATGGTCGCAGGGTCTACGTTTTCCACGTACTGGCGGTTAATCAAGATGTAGGCATCTTCCAGTTTCTGAAGCTGTTCTACCGTATCGTCACCAGAAAAAAGGCCATCAACGGTTAAACCAAGAAGCGTACCTAGGGCGAATACGATTAAGGTTGGTAAGAAAAAACGTTTGATTGACGGCTTCATAGAAATTGGGGACCAGTTTGGAAATGCGGTCGAAAGGAGGCGGTCTTAATTCGACACACACGCTTTTTGTTTCCCCTGTAAAGGGCAAATCGACTTTCAATTTCGGCGAGAAACGCGCTTTTCTACAAAGCCGAACATCTACTGATGAACGCTTTCCGTGAAAGTACCTTGCGGGATTGTAACCTTTATTGCTTCCTAGCCGTCTGGCATTCGAATTCACTCTTCATTCCGTTCCGATTTTTTGAATCCTGTCGAATTCAATCTCTGCGTCAAGCAACACCAGAACCGGGTGTTCAGTTTTTGTGCTCACTTGTTGGGGGACAAAGAGCTAGCCGCGGATGTCACTCAGGATGTATTCATTAAACTTTGGGAGCACAAAATACGATTGGACCCCGACCGGCTTATTGGGTGGCTGCTTACGGTCGCTAGAAACAGTTGTATTGATAGTATGCGAAGGAAAAAAGTGCGCCGTTCAGTTAAAGAGACGGACGATTTCAGCCTAGACTCCCTTTCGTCAGACGAGATTGGGCCGGATCGTTTAGCCAGCAATGAAATATTTAGTGTCCGTTTGAAGCGGGCGCTGGATACGCTCGGTGAACCCTTTAAATCGATTGTGGTGCTTCGTGAAATTCAAGATTACAAATACGAGGAAATCAGCGAAGTGCTGAACCTCCCGTTAAATACAGTTAAAGTGTACCTGCATCGGGCACGAAAAGCATTGAGAGAAGCATTGAAAAACGAATTGATGGAGGCTACCGATCATGACTTTGCTTGAAAATCAAGATCATGAATGGCTCAACAGCAGAATTGAAGCTTATCTGGATGGAGATCTATCCGAGTCCGATAGGGTGCGATTTGAGTTGCTGATGGAAGCCGAAAAAACTATTTGGGAAGACGTGAATCTGGCGAATCAAATTGTCGCGACCCTTCGCAACGTCCGGGATGAGGCTTGCCCTGACTATGTTTTGGCGGGTGTTATGTCCCATGTGCGCAGCGATCTACGTCGGTCGGCTTGGGCCCAGGTCCAGTCCTTCTTTCTACGTCTAAACGCGGCTCATCTAAAGCCCGCCTTTGCCGTTGTTGTTTTGTTTTTAATGGTGTTCACATCAACACAAATTGGGAAACCAGCAAAGGAATCGCCCATGGCCGTTGCACAAGCCCTGGACGACGTAAAGTGGACACTAGCCTTTTTATCTGAAGCAGGGCGGACCACAGGCTCCACTGTTAAATCCGACGTGATCGAAGATCAAGTCGTAGGTCCGATGAGCCGGAATTTCCCATCAAAATCGGAAAATTGAATTTCGAACGCTTGAAAAAGTAGAATCATGAATAGGACTAAAAAGCTTTTTATTTTAACGATTATGGGCTTCTGCATGGCTTGTTTGCTGCCCAATCAGGCCATGGCGCGCCAATGCGTACGCTCCGATCCTGGTTACATTGATTTGGACAAGGTGGGAGGTCTGAATACCTTTTTCAATCGTGATCCGAAAATAGATGTTAGCGTCGAAGGCGCTTTGATGAAGCTTGTAGCCGAAGCGTCAAGGACCGAGGACCCCGAGCTAGCCAATCTGTTGACGAGATTAAAGGGGGTTTATGTCCGCGGGTATGAAATGTCTAAAGCCGAAAGCGAACGCGTACGGAGCCACGCCAATAAAATAGGTGAGGCGTTGGTTGACGCAGGTTGGAGTAGCGTTATTCGGGTCAGAAACGATCAAGAACACTTTCAAATGTTCGCTCGCTACAAAGGCGAAATGGTCATTGGGATGGTTGTGCTTTCCATAGACGTAGAAGCCCGCGAAACCACGTTTTTAAATATTGTCGGCAACATCGATCCAGGGCAAATTGGGCGCATAGGGCAAAAATTTAATATTGACAACGTTCCCGAATTCAAATAAGAAACTCAACAAGCGTCGCTCCGTATGCGCATGATGAGTTCCGGTGGTCTTTATCAAGCCGGTGGTCCTCATCAACCTCTTTCATCTTGAAACGCATACATGAAACCTGTTTATATTATTGTCATCGGAATCGTTCTGGTCGTTGGAATTGCCCTTTCTTCTGGCTTTGGAACCTACAATAACCTGGTTGCTGCCGATGAATCGGTAACGCAGTCTTGGGCTGATGTCGAATCCCAATATCAACGCCGCCTGGACTTAATTCCGAATTTAGTTAGCACTGTTCAGGGTGCTGCCAGTTTCGAATCTGAAACGCTTCAAGCAGTCGTTGAAGCACGCGCCAAAGCCACATCAGTGAACGTCTCTGCAGGCGATCTAGGAGATCCTGATAAAATGGCTTCTTTTTTGGAAGCTCAGGAGTCCCTTTCTGGCGCCTTAGGAAGACTGTTGATGGTTACAGAAAACTATCCAGACCTTCGAGCGACTGAAAGTTTTAGGGATTTGTCGGCTCAACTTGAGGGCACGGAGAATCGGATTAGCACCGCTCGTAGAGATTACAATGCTACGATTGCGGACTACAATCTTTCC
>CALEEY010000206.1 GCA_937877085.1 uncultured Bacteroidota bacterium | reverse complement strand
CTCCAAGACCAATATCGATCTTTTTAGAAGTGTCCACCAAATCAGGGTAGAACCCGCGTATTGCAGGAAAAACTAAAGTTTGGAGAGGGTTCACAGCTGAAGCTTCCTCCCCAAGAATAATCTGTATCACCAAGGTGGTCAAGTGAATCAATCGTCACTGGCCAAGGAAGTCCGGTAATGGAAGGATCGCTGGTAATTGTTATTTTTGCTGACGCATGTTCAACTTTCAGATAAATCTCTCTGTCTGCAGCAAACGAGGAGGATTTATGTCCCTGAGAATATGAGGGCAACGCTCCATAAAACATCACTCCGATACAAAATAGAAATGTTACGTAGTTCGAGCTAGACTCATTGTTTTTCATGATATTTTGGTTCCGAATTAGAAATGAATTAATACTTCAGAGCATTTGGGTAATTGAGGAGAGCGTAGCAGATAAACTCCGGCTGGCCAAGCTTTTGAAACAAGACTAGCCCTGAACTTGGGTCCCACCTCAACGTCAGTCACTTTGCGGCCGGTTGCATCAAAAACTTGAATTAATTTCACTCCACTTTGCTGGACACTAATATTCAGCGACTCGCCAAACGGGTTTGGAAACGCTTCGAAACAAGAATTATGCTTAACAGGCACTTCTATTCCCGTCGGGATGGGAAATTCAAAGGCACCTAGGTCCACGTCTGTGCCAATAACACGAGGTTCTCCAAGTCCATCCACAGGAGTTGGTTCTGAACGATTATTATCTCCATCTAAGTCAGCAAAGTCTCTTGGTACCAGGTCTTTGCTACCTGTATCAATCCCTTTCGAGGCTGGCGACAGCTGATAGTTATCGTCCCCTGTACCTTCAATGCCGTCTTCGCCTGGCAAATCGGAAAAAATCGTAGACGAATACACAACCGGACCTTCTATTTGAACAGAAAAATTTAAAGGTTCATCAATTTGAATATGGTTCACTGTGAGCGAGGATAGGTCTAAATTGATATCTTCATTGCCCGAAGTGTTTTGGTGCCATATACTATTGGACATCGTCCCTTGACTGTCAAGAAGGGCAACTACATCGCCCATTCCAACTGCATTATTATTCAAGAAGGTTGAATTATAATCCTCATACCGGCCTTTATATATCATTATTGCACCCCCTTCGGCGATTGGACCACAAGCTGAGGATCGGTTGTTGCTCCGATTTGACGCAAATACATTATTCACTGACGTAAGACTTCCTCTGTCTATAAAGACAGCACCACCTGCACATTCAGCCACATTATTTAAGAAGATTGACGAAACAACGACAAGAGGAGGACCTGACCCAATGATTGCGCCTCCGTCATTCGATAGGTTGTAACTAAAAACAGATTTTGAAACAAACAACGAGTCTTCACCGAGCGCCTGAATTGCGCCTCCTTGCTTCGCGACATTTCCTTCAAAAATACTGTTTACATATGAGGTGGACCTAGTTTGCAACGCGCCGCGACCCGTGACGTTATTGTTTCTTAAAACTAGACCGTCTACTATACAATGGAGGACGGAAGCGGCGTTGGGTCCCACACTTTCAAGAACTGAAATATTGTTAAGAGAACATGGGCCCGATGCGCTTAAGGCTAAAACTGCACCTCCCTTTACAATAACCCCATCGGCAATGGTCTTCATCATTTGCGTTCCTGAATTTAGTCGCAGAATCACCTGGCTGTTATCAGAATAGACGTCCGATAACGGGCTTGGAATCATTCCCTCAGGGTCATTCTCTTCCAGGTCTCCAGATAAAACAGTATCGAATCCAAGCTGTCTTGACTCCAAATTTGATTCATCTCCGCGAAAGCCCCCATACAGTTTGGCTCCACCTGCTAATTCGAAACGGGCCGTTCGATCCCCAAGAGTCATACCTGGACCTTGGTCAGGTTTATAAACCCCAGCTGCAACCCAGATCTCGTCTGCAGATTTAGCCAATGCGAGAGCTTCATGTAAGTTTATGAAAGCACTTTCCCATGATGTCCCGTCTTTTGAGCCTGTGGCACGTTGATCAACATAAATCACGGTTTGAGAAAATGCCTTTACAGGACAACAAAGGACCATTAGCAACAGAATTGCTAATGTGGGGATTTTATTTACGATCGCGCCTGAAGTCATAAAAAGAAGCTTAATAGAAGGATTATTCTGTTGCATAGTTCTTTTGTACTATTTACCCACCCATTTAGCACTATTTGTTCGCGTTGATCTGGGGCGCTGCTTCTTGAGTGGACTTACACAGTAAGCCCATCTGAACCCGAACACAAGGTAATTCGACTTAGCCGAGGTGATCGAAAGGGATTTGGTTGAATCAAAAACCACCTAACGCCGCGAAGTCATTGTCTGGAAAACCGGCCTACGAGCAAGACAACCTTTTGAGAAAGCTGCACTCTAAAACCAAGGTGCCGTTTTGGATGGACAACCGTGGGGTCGTAGGGCGTGGTTGTGAGGACGTTGAAGAAATCAACATACCATTCAGTAGTCAGCGGATGTTGAATCCGTCTCCGTTGATTTCTTCCAGTCCGAAGAAGCACGCCCAACGACTACAAAAACGGTTGCCACAAAAAAATGGCGTCCGGCGGTCCCACCAACCACCGGACGCTCCCCGTTAACCGGGCACGGTTCTGATGACCGTCCCTGAGGTGTATCATCCCGATGACAGCCCCCCGGCTCTCATCGGGATTTCTGTGCGGCGCCTACGCGCCGCGGCTAGGCTTAACCACAGCCGCTCGTATTGCCGCAATTTGGACATGAATAGCATGCTCCTGATCGAACTGTAATACTTCCACAGTTTGAACAGGGTGGGGCATCTTCCTGATTAGCAAACGTTGACTCCTCCTTAAGGGGCGCCGCAGCAACAGCGGACGTACCCGATCGAGAGGATCGATCCAAGAAGTCTTCAACTGTATTTCCAACGAGTGGATCGGTAACGCTATCTGTAGGCTCAGCCACAAACATATCGATTTGTTCGATGTCCTCGGCTGGCTCGACAAACTCTGGCTTTACAGCTTTCACGACCGGCTGTGCGATGAAACGCAAAGACAGGTAGCGGAAGATGTAATCCATGATGGACTTGGCAATTGGAATCTGACGGTTGTTGGTAAAGCCGTTTGGCTCGAAGCGCATGTGGCTAAACTTGTTACAGAGATCTTCCAACGGCACATTGTATTGCAACGCGATTGAAATCGAGGTCGCGAAAGCATCCATCAATCCGGAGATCGTGGAGCCTTCCTTTGCCATCGTGATAAAAATCTCACCTGGCATTTTCGTGTCGGGATACATCCCGATGTGCAGGTACCCTTCGTGGCCTGCAATAGAAAACTTATGGGTAACCGAAGGACGCTCGTCGGGCAGACGATGACGCACAGAAGTGTGAACCACGCGCTCTACGATTCTGATTTCTGGCTCTGCCGTGCCTGCGCGCCCATCACCCGAAGATTCAGTAGCGTTTTTCGTGTTTCCTCCCTTAGAAGTAGACAGTGGCTGGCTTCTCTTGGAGTTTTCGCGATAAATGGCGACGGCCTTAAGACCCAGCTTCCAACCCTGCATGTAGGCATCGGCAATTTCTTCTACCGTTGTCTCTTCAGGCATATTAACCGTTTTCGAAATCGCACCTGAAATGAATGGCTGCGCTGCGGCCATCATTTTGACGTGACCCATATGGTGTATGGAGCGCGTGCCTTTGAACGGCTTAAATGCGCAATCAAAAACGGGAAGATGTTCGTCTTTTAGCTCAGGAGCGCCTTCAATCGTGTCATTTTTCTCAATGAAGGCCAGGATAGCAGCTCCCTGCTTTTCCGTATATCCAAGGTTCTGAAGGGCTTCAGGAACGGTTTGGTTGATGATTTTCAGCATCCCGTCTCCTTTGCCCGCCAACAACTTATACTTAACTAGGGCGATATCGGGCTCAACACCGGTCGTGTCGCAGTCCATCATAAAGCCGATGGTACCCGTTGGGGCTAGAACGGTGGCCTGGGCGTTGCGATATCCGTAGACCTCGCCTAAAGCCACCATCCGGTCTGCAGATACGCGTGCGGCCTCTACCAAATAGGCAGGACATGTGGAATGAATGGTATCCACGGCGTCGCGGTGCATACGCATGACTTCGAGCATAGGCTCGCGATTGTCTGCGTATCCATCGAACGTTCCAATTTTTGGATTGGCGGCGATTTCTGCCGAGCGGGCATACGCTTCGCAGTGCTCAATGGCCATCAAAGCGCCGGCGACTGCACGACCTTCGTCGCTATCGTATGGTAAGCCCATAGACATGAGAAGGGCGCCTAAATTGGCGAAACCAAGCCCAAGCGGGCGGTATTTGTGCGAGTTTTCAGCTATCGTGGCCGATGGATAACCTGCGTTGTCCACCAAGATTTCCATCGCGGTGATGTAAATCCGAGCAGCTGCACGGTAGCGCTCAACGTCGAAGGTGCCTTCTTCCGTTTGGAACTTGCGAAGGTTAAGGGAGGCTAGGTTACACGCAGAATCATCCAAGAACATGTACTCGGAGCAGGGATTGCTCGAGTTGATGTCTCCATGATTTTTACAGGTATGCCAGCGCTGAATGGTGTCTTCGTACTGTACACCAGGGTCCCCGCAAACGTGCGTTCCTGCGGCAATCTGATCTAATAACGTAACGGCGTTTACTTCCTTTATGACTTCGCCCGTTTTTACGGCGCGGAGTCCAAAGACGGCGTTGTCATCGGCAGCAGCCATGAACTCGTCAGTCACGCGGACGGACTGATTCACGTTCTGGAAAGCCACTGAGCCGTAGGCGGGTCCGTTGAAGGAGCCGTCGTACCCTTGTTCAATGAGGGCCCAAGCTTTTTTCTCTTCTTCCTGTTTGGACCCAATAAATTCGGCTACGTCAGGGTGCCAGATTTTCAAGGTCTGCATAATGGCAGCCCGTCTGGTTTTTCCACCACTCTTAATGGTACCGCCCGTTGCATCCTGAACCTTCATGAAGGATACAGGACCTGAAGGCGTACCGCCTCCTGAAAGGAATTCCTGGCTGGAACGAAGTTTGGACCAATCGGCGCCAACTCCAGATCCAAATTTGAAAAGACGAGCGCTTTCGCCCATCAATTTCCAGATATCGTCAATCGAGTCTTCGACAGAGATAATGAAGCAAGCGGATGCTTGTGGACGGACGTAGGGATCTACTGCTAGCGCCTTTTTCTTCTTTTCATCCCAGCCATAAATGGTCTTGCTACCGGTATCTGTGACACCATACTCATGGTTAAGCCCAACATTGAACCATACGGGGCTATTGAAAGCGCCGTACTGGTGCAGACAGAGCCAGCTCAATTCGTCATAAAATGCCACACCGTCTTCTTTTGTAGCAAAATATCCTTGTGCCATTCCCCAATCAGAAATGGTCTTGGTGACGCGGTGGATAAGCTGACGCAAGCTGTTTTCGCGGCCGCCATCGTTTGGATGGATACCGTTTTTAGAAAGCTCGCCATAGAAATATTTACTAGTAACCACATTGGTGGCCAATAGACTCCAAGAGACGGGAAACTCTACATCCGTCTGTTCGAATATTGTATCGCCTTTGTGATTCTTAATACATGCGTCGCGTCGATCCCATTCGACGGAAGCGAAAGGGTCTTGACCCTTCTGCGAAAAAACGCGGGAAATGGTTAGACCGATGGTTGGGTCCATCTCGGTCGTTTCAGCTGGACCAAACAGCGAGGTGCGTGCGGTTTCTGACATAATTACTTTACAAATCTTGGGTGCATGTCTTGTTAGGATAGCAACTCCTGGGAGCTTGGCTAACAGTGCGTCGCTGCGGGGGCAGCGGTGGGCTATAGCCAAGCACAAAGGTCCTTCTTCTTGAACTGGTTCTTCCGGAGAAAAATAACGGTTTATGGCCTGAGAGCGATAAACCGTGCATTCAAAGTGGCGGTGTGTGCGGGTCCCAAATAACCCACCAAATCGCCGTTATGCAAGCAGAAATTTTCCACAATTGCAATCTTAACAATTCCTTGCGTATTAGAATCAAAAATAAGGAAAAGCGCCAACTAAAAACACGTCACAGAGTAGCCAGGAAAGAGGTTAATCCGTTATTGCGGATTGTGAATTCGCTCACGAGAAAGATTGCAAAGACGTTATCCACAGGGGTGGAAACCGAATAGTCAATAACGGCTTATTCGCGTCAGCAATAACGGTCTATCAAAATCCCGGGCCATTTTTTACTCCTTTATTGGTATGGAAAATGGTCAACTTGTTGAGGCGCAATAACTTAAACCTTCACAAACTTCTAATCGAACCAACGGAAACCAGTGTAGTAGAAGCGCCTTCAAGATAGATTGGGTGAAACACCCAATTGGTTCGGCCCTATGTTGGTTCGGCCCCCTTTTGGTTCGGCCTCCAAGGCGGCGAACCGCCAACCTTAGCATTCGATAAATACGATCATGGATATCAACGAACGTAGTGCGTACCCTCATCCGGGAGACTTTAAGGTCATGCGCCCAGAATACCTCGAGCAAGAAGACGGATACTTCGTTGCCTCTATTACGATTACGCCTTTTAAGGTGACGGGTAAAAGTTCGACCAAAGCGGGCGCGCGTCGGGCTGCTTTGTATGCGGCGGAGCAGACGTATAAAGAATATCATCCTTCGTACCGAATAATGAATCCGTACCCATCGGAATTCATCGACCAGGAAGGACAGACGTGGAAGCTGCTGTCTCCTTTACAGAGGGAAAAACTTGGAGATTACTCGTTTACAGACGCCGAAGGTGAAGAGGACTCTGCAGACATCGACCAGATGTTGATGTGGGACGTGCGTCCAGTAAAGGCAGAAGTGGCGTAGTTCGACGGAGGATATAGCTCTGATTAGCTTTTGAGAGGGGGCGCGGCCGAAGGCCGCGCCCCCTCTTTTATTTCCCAGGCGCCGTTAATCCCTACCGTATGTCGCCAATATCCAAATGGCGTGCACGAGGCCGGGGACATATCCGAGCAGGGTCAGCACAATGTTGATCCAAAATTGCATCCCAAATCCGACCTTGAAAAACACGCCCAAGGGAGGGATGATGATGGAAAGAACGACGCGTAAAAAATCTGCCATTTGGCTTCCTCCGTTGTGTGGAAAGGGGGCCTTTATACAGGTTCACCTTGCCGCTATGAATCAAGTTGTTTGAATCCTTCTACGGGGAATCGGAACGCAGGATGCACTATTCGTTAGCTATCCTTTCTCCAACCACAGCCAACAGCGTTCCATCCGGACTGACAGCCAATCGAGTGCCGCCGGAAAGGCCAAGGTCGGCCAACTCAATCCAATCCACACTTGCGCCAGGCGTAAAGGCCATCAATTTTCCACCGTCGAGCATCAACAAACGGCCATCAGGTGCAACACAAAAGTATTTACCGCCCTCAATGGACGGTGCCAGCATGGTGGATTCACGGTTCAGCCAATCATACCGCATAATCTGAGGTGTATCATGACTATCTTGAAAAATATAGGCCGATGCGGCTTCTCCGGGGATAGGATGTAGCGAAAGGACAGACCCCTCTGCCAATACCCTCGTATCTGCAGTGGCCACATTAATCAACTGAAGGGAGTTAGGCGTGCCCAAGCGGAAAAATAAGACCTCTTCCGCACCGATCCAGGTGTAATAGGCGACGGCATCTACCGTCACTATGGGCGATGGCTCCAACGATCCACCGAGGGTATACCGCCAGAGGCCTTGGTAGACTAGCGAATCAGCATAAACAACCGAGAATTGCTCACCGTTCGTTCCTGGAATGGGTGTTGGAGAAAACGTCTCTGCATCGCCAAATGTGAGTTGGGTGAGGGCTCTACTTTCGATGTCATACCTATACGTGTGGGTTTTTCCTGTTCGATCAGAGGAAAACAGCAGGCTGCCACCATTGGGGGAGAACATGGGCTGATTGTCATAGCCCTCCAGGTCCGTGACGCGTACTTGGAGCTCGATTCCATCAGGAGATATTGAAAATAGCCAAATATCGGTTGATGGCGGCCCGATAACCTCGGCTTCAGGTTCAGGTGTTCCTGTTTGGCATGCGGTGAGAATCAGTAGCACCCACACTAAAACATACGGACGAATGAATAAGCTCATAACGGTGGCCCTAATCTTTAATTCTAGTTGATTGGCTCTGGATTTGATCCGTCTGGGCATCTCTTTCAACAATGACCTGTGCCACTCCAACCTCGTCAAATTCAAATTCCCAAAAACTGCGGTCACTTGCAAACGCCAATTCCCCGTTGAGGAGGGTTCCCGACGCAAAAATGCCGGAAGCCTTTTGGATAAGAGCCTCACTCCACTTGTTAAACCCGTCGGAGTTCTGCTCTTCATCCGCGCTCTTATTCACAATCAAAAACATGCCTGATTGAGCGTCATGCAGTAACTGAAGCGTTTCTTTCTTGTCGTAACTCGCTACCCATTCGTCAATCATCTTAGCATCCTCAGGACTCTCTTTTTTGTACCTCGCGACGGTAGAGTCCGCTGGATGCGACATGCTCCTATCCTTTAGCCAAATCCCTTCCAAAGGTGCTACCTCTGCGCTTTCGAAGGTAAATTTATATCCAGGATCGACCGCCAAAGCAATAGGAACGAGCGTATTTCCCCACCGAAACTCCAATTTGCCTCCGTTTGCCCTGATATCTTCCATATTCCATTGAAGGGTTTCGGTAAAATCATTCTTTTCTTCCGCTTGGATATCAATGGTCAAGATAGCTTCAGACATGGGTGGAGCTGGCAAATGAAACTTCGTGGTATCGGCGTGTAGCATCATTTTCCACGGCCCCGCTTCGACCAGAAGAAACCAGACGCTGTATTTGCCGGCAGCGACATCGGTGCCGTTCAATTTCACGTCCTTCGAAAATTTGAAAGTCGTGGCCACGTTGGCGCCAGGTGTCCATACATGGTCCCATTTTTCGAGTCCGCCAAACAACGGGTCACGACCGCGAACAGAGGGACGAGAGTACGCAATCGTGATTTCCGTGCCGGATATGGTCTGTTTGAGGACGCTATCTTCGCTTCCGTTCACTTGAGCTTCGGCAAGTTGGGGTAGCAGAACGGCGACTAAGACTGCCAGAAGTAGAAAGTTAAGCTTGGTAAGGAAGTTCATTGTGGGTTGCATAAGGAGGGGACTTAGAACAAGAAGTATAGGATTTCACCCTAAGCAATCCAACGCTACGGCGTCGATCGAAAGGCATCTTCGGAGAGGCTTGCCAGAATCGAGTCCTTGATTTCCATCATATGAGCGAAGGCCGCCTCGTGGTTGTTCTCGATGAGGCCATCCAATACGGCTTCCCGTATGGCGTTCTTGATTTCGCCGACAGCGCGCGAAGGGGGGAGTTCGAGCACGCGCATGATTTCCTCGCCATCGACCGGCGGTTGAAAATTGCGAAGATGGTCCTTTCCCTCTACCTCTTTGAACTTGGCTTCCACTGAATCGAATGCGCGTAAATATCGGCGCACCTTCTTGGTATTCTTGGAAGTAATGTCCGCACGGACCAATAGCATGAGGTCTTCGATCAAATCTCCTGCGTCGAACAACAGGCGTCGAACGGCGGAGTCCGTGACCGTATCGTCAACCAAAGAGACGGGGCGGTGATGAAGGCGAACCAGTTCCTGGACCGTTTTCATGCGCTCGTCTCCGGGAAGGCGAAGCGATTTGAACAAATTTGGGATCATACGAGCCCCTTTGTCCTCGTGGCCGTGAAAACTCCAACCAACCCCTTCGGTGAAGCGTTTGGATTTGGGCTTACCTATGTCATGTAGCAAGGCAGCCCACCGAAGCCAAAGCGTATCGGAGGGCGCACGGTCCGCCACGCTTTCAACCAGATTGTCCACCACTTTTAGGGTGTGGAAGAAATTGTCTTTGTGCCGAACGCCTTCCTGCGTTTCAACTCCTTGCAGCGCAACGAGATCTGGAAAGAAATGATGGAGTACGCCGCATTCATAAAGTAGAGCGAACCCAACGGAAGGTTGGGGGCAGAGCATGATCTTCTCTACCTCAACGGTAATCCGTTCGGGGCTCACAATGGAAATGCGTTCCGCTCGGTCTTTCATCCCAGTTAGCGTTATGGGATCGATCAAAAAACCGAGCTGGCAGGCGAAACGTGCGGCCCGAATAATGCGCAGCGGATCGTCCTCAAACGTCATGATGGGATCGAGCGGCGTGCGCAAAACGCCTTTACTCAGGTCGATAATGCCTCCAAATGGGTCCAAAAGAGATCCATAGCGGTCGGGATGAAGATCGACTGCCATCGAGTTGATGGTGAAATCACGCCGGTGCTGATCGTCGGAAAGCGTTCCGCTTTCAATGACAGGTTTACGCGAGTGCTTGGAATAGCTCTCCTTCCGTGCTCCTACAAACTCTAAAACAAGAAATCCTGCGTCTGCCAGAGGAATACGAACGGCGGCCGTGCCAAAATTTTCGTAGACGTGCACCTCGTCTCCCCCCAACTTGCGCCTAACGGCCTCCGCGAGTCGAATACCACTGCGCGGCCCGAGGCAAACAAAATCGATGTCGGTCGTTTCTCGGCCCAGCAGGGCATCTCTAACCACGCCGCCCACAGCGTAAGCTAATATTCCCTCACGGCTGGCCACTTCGCCCACCTTTCGGAGAACGTCGTCAAACGGAATTTGGGCCAAAATGGGCTCGATGGAGGAAGCCATGCGGACTTGGTGCTAGCTAAAATGCGCGTTACGAATCGGGCGAAATCCTGTACTGATCTGGCGAAATCCTGTACGGACCTGGCGGGATCCTGTATAGATCTGGGATAACCCGTTACGGATCTTTTCGGTTCATGAGCCGAGACACCCCACCAGGTCCAGCCGCCCAACCGTGATAAGCGTCCACAAAGGACACCGTCCAAAAATTGTCGTCACTAATGCGGGTCCACGTCAACCCGTTATCGGCTGAATAGGCGGTACCTGTCGGGGCAACTCCCACCAAGGTGGGCGTGGGAGCACCGGGAACGTACGAGGAGCCAAACACCGAACCCCCGATGGGAGCCCGACCGGCCAAGGTCCAACTGGCGCCCCCGTCCGACGAAATGGCCACATTGTTATACACGGAGTCCCTTTGGGTGAAATCCCCTCCCAAAACAGCCAAATGATTCATATCCAGAACGGACAGCGTTGAAATGCCTTGAGTAGGCGTAAGGCTTTCGATGGGTGTTAGTACTTCCGACCACGTAGCTCCGAAATCAGACGTGTGAATAACCCTAGTGTCCACAGCCGATGCGCCGGTGGCTATCCAACCGTGTCCGCCTGCTGCGGTTTGCACGCAGGTGCCGCTAGCAGCGAAAGCACCTTCGCCATCGCGTGCGTCGGGGACCAAAGCGGGATCAATTCGGGACCATGAATTGCCTCCATCCGACGTCTGAATGAAGGTAAACTCGCCTTCAAAGGAATCGCTAAACGCCAATCCGTGTTGATTATCCCAAAAAGAGAAACAATCAAAAAACGCATTCGGATCTTGATTTTGGAACGATAGAGTCCAATTGGCTCCTCCATCAACCGTTTTGTAGATCCTCGAAGACGGACCGTTTCCGATCGACAAAACAAAGGCTTCATCGGCGCTGAAAGCATGCACATCTCTGAATTCAAGAGAGTCGGCGCCGGGTACGAACATGGTTGACCACGTGGCGCCTCCATCAATGCTCTTAACCACCCTTCCGGCGCTTCCGGCAGCCCATACCGTGCTGGTATCGACGGCGTGAATGCCGATAAACATGGAGGTAGAATCGTCGTATTGCCTCACCCAATTAGGATTTTCGATGGCTAAGCCAGAGGGCTCGGGCGGAGTACAGCCTATTGAGAAGGCAAGCAAAAAAGTAAAGAGCAGTAAAGAGCGTAACATGTCAGATGTGGGTTTGTGGACCGACAATTTACGAATTAAGGCTCAATTCTTAATCATGTTTTGAATGCACCTGCAGAGTTGGAACCTTTGCAATTCCGCGCCATACTGATTTTTCGCCTAATTAATCAGTGTGAACCGAAGTGAATAAGAAAGCCATCATTCTTGTAAGTGTCATATTACTGTCTCTAGCGGGCGTTTTTGCCTTTCAGAGCGACGGTGCGCCGATCTTAGTGGTGTATAAGAACCCGTCTTGCGGATGCTGTGCAAGTTGGATTGACCACATGGAAGAGGCCGGATTTACGGTGGAGGTTCGGGACACGGAGGACATGAACGCTGTGAAGCAACAACAAGGCGTCAACGCAAGTTTTGCTTCTTGCCACACGGCCATAATTGACGGGTATGTTGTCGAGGGGCATGTGCCTGCTGCGGACGTAACCCGCATGCTAGCCGAGCGCCCAGCCATTTTAGGCCTTGCCGTTCCCGGCATGCCGGTAGGCTCCCCTGGTATGGAACAGGGTTCTCCCGAAAACTATGATGCTTACGATGTTATGACATTTGACGGCACTGGAGCCACGAGTGTCTACCATAGTGTAGCCGCCGGTTCAACTACGAAACTGTAGCTTTCGCGCTCCATTTCTCATAAACAAAACAGGGCACCCCTTGCGGAGCGCCCTGTTGGATTTGTTTTTTTCTAAGCGAAGGCTCGACTACCAATCGATCACGATCTCGTCTAGGTTTTATTCGACCGCTGGCTTGTCAATGCGCCGTACGCGGATATTCTTGAACCACACTTCGCCGTGATCGCCCTGAAAAGAGATATGGCCGGTGCTCGTTGTGCCATACAGTGGGTAGTTGACCCATTTTGAATTAGCCACGGCGGCGGCGTGAGCCTCGCTGCCTTTTTCATACTCGACTACTTTGACATCGTTGAGCCAATGCTCAACCCAATTGGCATCGACCACAATGCGAGTTTTATTCCACTCGCCAGCCGGTTTATTGACGGACTCGGAAGGAGGCTGTACATCATAGTTCGAAGCTGCGCTGTTTTTACCGATAACGCCATCGTTAAAGGCCGCATCATCCAACAATTGGTATTCAGGACCTGTCTCCCATGGGTGTTCGCCGGCGGATTCGTCCACATGCCACATAATGCCGCTATTGCCACCCGCTGCCACCTTCCATTCGAGTTCCAATTCGAAATTCGTGAAGGTATCGCGGGTAACGATATCCATGCCAGCTCCTGGGGTGGAGGCAAACATGGCGCCATCCGTCATTACCCAGCCTGCGGGCATGACTTCTTGCTGATATCCTCTCCATTGGTCCATGGACGTGCCATCAAAGAGAGTGATCCACTCATGCCCCATAGCATCATGGTCCATTTCGGAGGCTTCTGACATTTCAGCATTTTCTCCCGATTGACAACCGGAAAAAACCGCGAAAATCAGGGTAAAAAAGAGGTATTTCATTCGTGTTTTAATGTAAGATGTTAAACGTATTCGGGGGCCAGCGTTTCGCGGCAGCGTTCTAGGAGCGTTTTGGTAAGCATGATACCTTCCGCTTCGGATACTTCTGAGCCTTCAAACTCTACGCCAATGTGCCCTCTATAACCTGCGTTTAGGACAATCCGCAGGAGGCGCATGTAGTCTTTGTCGCGTTCGTTTCCAGCTTCGTCAAAATTGTGGCTCTTGGCGCTAACACCCTTAGCGAAAGGCATGAGTTCTTCAACTCCGGTATACATGTCGTATACGCCCATCTCTTCCCCCATATTGAAGTTTCCAAAATCGGGGAGGGTACCACATCGAGGATTATTTACCGTCCTCATTACTTCAGAAAGCCACTTTCCGTTGGACGAAATACCGCCATGGTTTTCGACAATGACATTGATCTCGGCCTGGGCGCCGAACTCAGTTAGCTTGCTCAAACCATCTGCAGCGAGGTCGCGCTGGGTGTTCCAATCGCCTTCGCTCGAAGCATTTACGCGGATGGAATGACAACCCAATTCTTTGGCGATATCAACCCATCGATAATGATTTTCAACAGCTATTAAGCGGGCGGCATCGTCTGGGTCGCCGAGTCGGCCCTCCCCGTCGCACATAATGAGAACGCTTGTGATTCCTTCGTTATCGCAGATGTTCTTCAGCTCCACGACGTACCGAGGATCTTTCGATTCTTCCTTCATAAAGGAATTGACGTACTCCACGGCATGGATGCCGAAGGCGTCGCGGGCCCTGATTGGAAATTCGAGATTGGTCAATTCTTTGGCGTTCAACGCCTTATGCAATGACCACTGCGCCAGTGAAATCTGAAACAGAGGAGCCGTTGCCGCCATTGCGGACTCCTCTCCCGACGCGCAGGCCATTGGAAACAGGCTTGCGCCAGCAATTCCGAGTGCTGAGCGCTTCATAAAGTCTCGTCGATCAATCATGTTTAAACCTCTGAAGTATCTACTTGGTCTTTAAATGCAAAGATGAAAAAGACCATAATCAAGAATGCAAATGCGGCTGGAATCCACCAGAAGGATTGCCAAGCTGTAGCCGAAAGAACGTCTCCGCCGTCCTTTAAAAAGTTGTTTAACCAACCCGATACCTGAGCGCCAATAAGCATTCCCAGACCTAATGTAATCAAAACTAGAAATCCCTGTGCTTGCCCACGAATTTCGGGGGTTGATTTCTTGTCCATATAGATTTGGCCGGTTACGAAAAAGAAATCGTAACAAATGCCATGAAGGATGATGCCGAACATAATCATCCAAACCACACTAGACGACGCAGCTGCCGCGAACAG
>CALEEY010000205.1 GCA_937877085.1 uncultured Bacteroidota bacterium | reverse complement strand
AGAACTCGATCGACTCCATGAGGGCTTCCAAATCAGTCTTCGCTTTTCGGTTGACCGGCATAATTGAGGATCGTTTCTTGTCGAAGGGAGAATGCAAGGAAACGGCTAGATTGACTTTATAATCTTCGGAAGCCAATTGCCTAATTCTTCCCGCTAAACCTACGGTCGAAATGGTCAAACGTCGCGCTGCTAGACCCATTCCATCCTCCGAAACCAACTTCTCGACCGACCCTAGTACGGCGTCATAGTTGAGCATAGGCTCGCCCATGCCCATATACACGATGTTAGTTATTCGGTGGCCGTAGAGCTTTAGCGCTAAATCGTTCGCTGCGCGCACTTGATCCACGATTTCCCCGGAGGTCAGATTTTGTTGAAAACCCATCGTGCCGGTTGCACAAAAAGAGCAAGCCATGGCGCATCCTACCTGAGAAGACACGCACACGGTCAGCCTAGAAGGGTCGCCTTCATCATCAAAATCCGGAATCAATACCGTTTCCACGTGGCGTCCTGACTCCAATTGAAAGAGCATTTTAGCTGTTCCATCGGACGAGGATTGTGTGCGACTGAGCGCAATGGTCTGCATTCGGGCTTCAGTCTTTAGCCGTTCGCGCAAAGTCGCCGGAAGGTTCGACATTTCGTCAAAGCTCCGGGCTCCCTGTTTCCAGAGCCAACGAAATATCTGATCCGACCGAAACCGTTTGTCAGAGATTTCCACCCACTCTTGTAACTCAACCCTAGAAAGCGATAGAAGATCGATCATCTGTTTTGATAGTGCGGTGGGTACCGAAAAGTTAGGCTAACAGTCGATCAACGATGATCGCCAACAACAATAAAGGGATATACATTACTGAAGCTTTGAGTACTTCTCTGGCGTGGAGCACGGACCGAGAGAAATAAAATTTCAAAACAGGTACCATAAACCATATGCCAAGGGCCAGGGCTCCAATTAAGTAAATCCAGCTAGATAGCCCCAAAAAGGTGGGTATAATCGAACAGACAATCATTCCAACCGTGTAAAAGACCATTTGCTGCGCCGTTGCCGTGCCTTCAGGGTCGCTGACGGTGAGCATGGCAAATCCGCCCTTCTCGTAGTCTTTTTTGTACATCCACGCCAAAGCATAAAAATGTGGCATTTGCCAGCACAGCAAGACGCCAAAAAGAACCCAACCGCCTGCCCCTACGGAACCAGTTGCCGCTGTCCAGCCGCCTAGCACCGGTAGGGCTCCAGGAAGCGTCCCAACTAAGGTGTTCAAGGTCGATTTGCGCTTCATCGGAGTATACACAAAGACATACAACGCCACCGTTGCCGCTGCTAAGACGCCCGTAAGTGGGTTGGTCAGCGGGCATAGCAATCCGACGCCAACAACAACCAACGCTACCCCAAACCACTTAGCCGTTTCCGGCAAAATTCGTCCCGAAGGGATAGGGCGATAGGCGGTTCGCTTCATCAACCCATCCAATTCCCATTCCAAATAATGATTCAAGGCACACCCGCCAGCGGAGGTGAGGCTAATTCCAACCAGTGTCCAGATCAACAACCACCCATCAACTCCATTTTCTGAAGCCAAAATAAACCCAGCAAGGGCAGAGATGGTCACAAGAAAGGTGATTTCAGGCTTGGTGAGCGAAAACCAATCTCTCCAAGTCGCTGTTGCGACTTTATTGTCAAGTACGACCGTTTTTGACTGATTTTCAGACATAAAAAAGACTTCGAAAAGGTCTAAAAGACCGATAGTTTAAAACAGGCAAGAGCTAACAAGTACCACGCAAGCGGGCAAAAAGGGCTCAAGTCTACGATGCATGTCGCTCAGTGTGTTTGTATCTCAGGCACAGGACCCCGCATGCTACTGTAGTGGCAAACAACAACGCGCCAATTACCATATGACCCGTGTTTGCCAATACCTGTACGTTACTTGCCTTTACCGTCCCAGTTTCATCTAGAAGCACGAGGTATGCAAATAAGCCGAGCGAAACCTGCACCGATAAAATAGTAAGCATGGCATTTGAGACGCGCTTGAGCACGCGAAATTCGACAGGTGCTGTCCTCAAACGACTCCATAGTACCACTACTGTGCCTGTGGCGAAGAAAGCCCATCCTAAGTGCAAACCAACGAAAAGAGGGTCGATACCGGTGCCTGGATGGCGTAACAGCGCCCCCAAAAAGATCTGCACATAAATTACGAGAGGCACTCGCACGGCTAATCCTGCAACGCTCTTAAAATACGTAGGGTCTGAACTGCTCGTGGGCGCCGAAGACCACGATTTTGAAGTAAAAACAATCATGGCAGCCAATAGGGCGAAAAACAACTGCGCAACCATGGCGTGAACCACGGCCAAATCAAGGGATACCAAGAGCACGCGCAGTCCGCCCAGAACTCCTTGAAGGATCACCAAAAACAACGCTCCCAGGCCCAAGCGCTTCATCCAGGTTCGTGCATCGGCAAACCATGTCCAAATGCTTAGCGTGAGGGTCAAAAAACCAATCAAAGCTCCGAGCAACCGATGACCGTGTTCAGCAAGTACGGGTGTAATAGTCCACCAATTAGGCCACGGGTTGAACGGGTCGTAGGAATTGAATGAGGTTGGCCAATCGGGCACAGCCATTCCTGCATTAATAGAAGTGACGAAGGCTCCCCAAGCCAGGAGGCCAATAGCAGCAACGAAAGTCGCAATCGTAAATCGATTTCTGGCAGCGTGGAAATCTTTCACTTATTACCTCAATTCAGCAGGTTTTGACCGAAACACTGGAACGACGCACAAAGGTAGCCTTCAAAACTGCTCGAAGGGCAGGTGGCATGTAAAATACCCGCGAAAATGAATCCCTTTTCGTCTTTTCGGAGGATAAAACACTTTGGTAAACGTGCAATCTGTTCGTAACTTATCGCGCTAGATTTATGTCAGAGCCGGACCGATAAGGTCCCCATGGGATTGGAACTTGATTCTTACTCCTTGTCTCGACTCATTAGTCCCGACTTCCATTCAAGTCTTGAAAATTTCCTCCACATCACATTTTGCTCGAGCAATAGCCGTTTTGCTTTTGTTGAGCACGCTTACTGGGCTTTTGGCACCAGCGGCGGTGGCTATGTCGCAGGATGAAATTACGGCCGTATCTCACTCGACAGGGTTGTCTTCAAAGGTTAAAGATTTCTTTACCGACGTTCTTGAAGATGCCATGACCCGGTCTGCCGCGGTGGCTCAAATCACCTTACGGTCGCCCAACGAGACGTTCTCTGACGGTAGGACCCCGCATGAACTTAGGGGAACGATCGGCCACAACGCATATGTTCTGATCAGTGGTGTGTCTTCGATCGACAGTTTGCCCCTGGTAGAGTCCATTTTTGCTAGACAGATGGCGCAGACTTCTGGCTTCTGTTCGCTTGGGCCTTAGGCGACCTACTTAGTTCACTACAAAAGCCAGCGATTTTATTTCGCTTAAAGGCATCTTCCGGCGCCCTTCGGGTGCCTCCGATTTTTTTCTCATCTATATATTCCAGAAACCATGCAAGGAAACGGATTCAAAATTTTCCTGGCTGTCTTCTTTTTAGTTCTGTCAGGGTATTATTTGTACCCATCAGCTCAAAACTACTTTATCAAGCAAGATCTCAGTAGTCTCGACAGCGAAGAAGCAGCTACCTACAAACGGGAAAACTTTGCCAAAATTCGCTCAGTCGAAGAAAAAGCACTTAAACTAGGGCTTGACCTCCTGGGCGGTATGCACGTAACGCTTGAAGTAAGAGTTGAATCTCTAATAAGAGAACTCGCCTCCGACACAGACGATGTGTTTAATGACATTTTGAGGACGGCAACGGCTCAAGTCGAAACCGGTGACGAATCGATCATCGATCTATTCGTCCAGGAGTTTGAACGCCGGGATCCAAATGCTCGCTTGTCTCGCTATTTCAGAAACGAGAGCGCGGGCATTAAGCGGAGTTCTTCAAACGAAGAAGTAGCCGCCTACCTTCGAACAGAGGCCAATGAAGCTGTAACGCGCGCAATTTCGATTATTCGTGATCGCGTAGACCGTTATGGTGTAACCGAGCCAAGTATTCAGCAACAAGGAACTCGCCGAGTTATTGTTGAGCTTCCTGGAATCGATGACCCAGACCGAATTCGTGGCCTATTGAAAGGTACGGCGCGTTTGGAGTTCAGATTGATGGTGGATCCAGCCGACAACGTTCGGACTCTGCAGCGTGTAATCGAATTTTATGAAACCGGTGTCGACTCGACCGCTTCAGCTTCCGACTCGACCGCTTCAGCTTCCGACTCGACCTTGGTTGCTGCTGCCGATACCACGTTGGACATCAACGATCTGTTAAATACGACCGAAAAGAAATCAGGCAACGCCCTTCTTGATGTCATGCAGCCATTGGGCCAAGGCGTTACTTTTGGACGAGTTGCTGAACAGGATACTGCCAAAGTTAACCAACTTATGTCGGATCCTAGAGTGACCGCTTTATTCCCAAGGGGCGTTAAATATATGTACACCTCTTCGCCCGTGGGAAATACCGCGGAAGGCAGGGAAGTGTATGATCTTTTAGGCGTTCGAAACGAAATTGAGTTGACTGGGGATGTCATTACAGATGCCCGTGTCGATTTTGAGCAGTTCTCAAACACCCCCGAAGTCACGATGACCATGAACTCTGAAGGTTCTAGGACATGGGCGCGGTTGACGGGAGCGAATGTGGGCTCAAACGTTGCCATCGTTCTGGACGGCGTTGTTTATTCCTATCCAAACGTGCTTCAACGTATTACGGGTGGGCGCTCCAACATCACCAATTTGGCCAATCAGGCTGAAGCTCAGGATATTGTTACGGTCTTGAAATCGGGTGCTTTACCTGCTCCCGTTGAAATCGTTGAAGAAAGCACGGTTGGACCAAGCCTTGGAGCGGCTTCAATCCGCGCTGGATTGTATTCCGTTATGATAGGCCTTCTGATCGTGGCCTTGTTTATGATCGCCTACTACAGAACGAGTGGTATCGTTGCGGATTTGGCGCTCATTTTAAACCTGGTCTTCATTATCGGAATTTTAGCAGGTTTTAATGCCACGCTTACTCTTCCAGGAATCGCGGGTATCGTTTTGACCATCGGTATGGCAGTTGATGCCAACGTGCTCATTTTCGAGCGAGTTAGGGAAGAACAGTCGACCGGAAAAACGCTCAAGGCGTCTATGGAGGGTGGTTATAGTAAAGCGCTATCAGCCATTTTCGACTCCAACATTACTACGTTTTTTGTCGGAGTCATTCTGTATTCCTTTGGGATCGGACCGATTCAGGGATTCGCAGTAACCCTGATGGCAGGTATTCTTTCCTCCATGTTTACGGCTATCGTTTTCACTCGCATCATTATGGATTATGTGGTGGTCGAGAAGAAGAAGACGGTCAGCTTCGGTTGATTGGTAAGTAAACATCAAGTTTGAAAAAGCCCTTGTGGGCAAATACATTTAGAGAAATGCGTATTTTTGAAAACAGTAACTATGGCTTTATAGCGAGTCGGAAAAAGGGATATATTTTCTCTGGAATTCTGATTCTGATAAGCCTTATATCCTTTGCCGTTAACGGCCTCGAACTAGGGATCGATTTTAAGGGAGGACGTGAGTTTGTGGTCGAAACGACCAATCCTTTGGACGCGACCCTTGTTCGGTCTGCGCTGGCATCTGTATTGACTTCAGATCCTGAAGTGAAGACGTATCGAGTGGATGGCGTAGACCAACTACTCGTACGCACGGTCGGGGATGAAGACATCGATGTCGTTAGGGACCAACTGATCCGGGGAATTGCTGCAGCGTTTCCAGGCTCAGAGCCTGTGATCGAAAAAACCTATGTGGTTAGCGCTCGCTTTGCAAAAGACTTGGAGCGCGGTGCCATCTACTCGGTCATTGGATCCTTGTTAGTAATTTTTGTCTACATTCTGATTCGTTTTGAATGGCGATTTGGAGTTGGGGCGGTTGGAGCACTTTTTCATGATGTGATCATTACACTTGGAGTGTTTTCATTGCTTCAGGGAGTTATCGGCTTCTCTCTTCAGATTGATCAGACAATTATTGCTGCCTTTTTGACGATTGTAGGGTACTCACTCAATGATACGGTAGTGGTTTTTGACCGTATCCGAGAGTACACCGGCCTATTTAAGTCAGAAAGTTATGACTCAATTTTAAATCGATCCATCAACAACACATTGAGCCGAACCATCATCACGTCAGGTACAACCTTGCTCGTGGTGGGCGTCCTATTTATATTCGGAGGCGAAGTGTTACGCGGTTTTGCGTTCGCACTTTTAATCGGTATAGGCATTGGCACGTATTCTTCGATTTTTGTGGCTTCTCCCATTGTGTTGGAGCTCAGAAATCGGGCAACAAAGAGATAATCTAATTGTCTCCTTGGTGCTGGCTCAGTATTCCACATTTTCGACGATAAGCGAGGAAAAATGAATTACAACGTAGACGAACGTTACAATAGCGTCGTAATCACGCTCAAAGGCAACGTTATGGGCGGTCCCGATGGTGCAAATCTGCACGATACATTGCACGAACTGAAGGAAGCTGGGAAAACAAATGTGGTTGCCGATCTTTCTAAAGTGAAGTTTATGAACTCAAGTGGCCTTGGC
>CALEEY010000204.1 GCA_937877085.1 uncultured Bacteroidota bacterium | reverse complement strand
CGGGGCCCATTCAATTGGAAAATGTCTACCGCCCCTTATCCAAGCCATTAAGCAATCGGGGCACCAGGTTTTGTGGACGTGCGATCCTATGCACGGAAACACCGAAGTAGTGGGAGCGGGCATAAAAACGCGCCGGTTTAAAAATATTTTGTCCGAATTGGAGCAAGCCTTCGATATCCATGCGGAAGGCGGATCGATTTTAGGAGGAGTCCATCTAGAATTAACGGGTGAAAATGTCACCGAATGCATTGGGGGCGCTCGAGGTCTGAGTGAGGCCGATCTTTCTAGAGCCTATCAAAGTGAAGTCGATCCGCGACTAAATGGAGAACAGGCCCTGGAATTGGCATTCGCAATCGTCCGAAAACGCCGTTCCATGCGAAAGGAGGGCTCGTTGTGATGCCTAGTGAACCAACAAATGAGCTTGAGGGAGCCGAAGACCGGACGCACCGCGCCCCTTCATCCGGATTGACCCCCATTGCGGCGGTCGTTTACTGCGCTCACGGTATGGATTCGACTAGAGGGAAAACAGCCCACGGCCTCATTCGATTTACCGAGCGTTTCGATGTTCGAGCCGTAATTGACCCCGATTTTGCCGGGCAGGATGCGGGAGCTTATTTGGACGGTACGGCCAACGGTATCCCGATCGTGGCTACGCTAACCGAGGCGATAGACAGGCTGCCACAGGGCCAAGGCGCCTTTGTGGTCGGTTTGGCCACGGATGGCGGGGTACTACCGCCCCATGCCCGTGTAGCGGTGGCTAGGGCCATCTCTCATGGTTTGAACGTTTACTCCGGCTTGCACGTGTTTTTGAGCGAGGACGAAGAGCTCTCCAGCTTGGCACAAAAGCATGGCGTTACCCTTTTTGATGTGCGGAAACCCCCGCATCGATCAGAACTTCATTTTTATGAGGGAAAGGTCCACGAAGTACAGTCCGTCCGTGTGTTGGTTTTAGGGACAGATTCAGCTTCTGGAAAACGCACAACCGCCTGGGTTCTCCGAAATGCGCTTAAATCCAAAGGCTATTCCGCAGAGATGATTGGCACTGGCCAGACGGCATGGATGCAAGGAGCTCGATTTAGTATTCGTCTGGATTCGCTGGTCAACGACTTTGTAGCCGGCGAAATCGAACACGTCGTTCGAAGAGCATGGCACGAAGCGGCCCCCGATGTTGTCATTGTGGAGGGGCAAGGGGCTTTGCTTCACCCTGCTTATCCTGGAGGTCTAGAACTTGTAGCTTCGGTGCAGCCCGATGTGCTCATTCTCCAAGATGTGCCGGCCCGGAAGACTTTTGACGGATTTGACCACCTCCCTATGCCTCCGATGTCACGACAAATTCAGGCGCTCGAACTGCTTTCCAATCGAAGGGTGGCCGCGATTGCCATCAATCCAAAAGGATTGACGAAAGATGAATCCAAGACTATTTGTTCAACCTTCGAAAGGGAATTTGAACGGCCCGCGATAGACGTTTTTAGCGAAGGATGTGACCGGCTTATACACTTAGTTGAGCAGCACCTCAGAACACGAAAGCCGATCCAGTAGGCGCGTGTAACCCCTTGAAAAGGACTATTAGATGATGATTGTTCGAGCGACTGTTCATTCTATGGCCATTCCATTGACCGTACCTTATACCATCGCATATGTAACTATTACAGATACGGTTAATCATTTTTTAGTTCTAGAAACCGATAGTGGGCTGGTAGGTGTCGGATGCGCCGCACCCGCTCCCGACGTTACCGGCGAAACGCCAGAAATGTCTTATGCAGCGCTTAGTCAACTCCCCCGGTTGTTAAAAAATGCGGAGCTAGCGAACGAAGCGTTTTGGAATAGTTTGCTACAAACGCTGATTGCCACGCCATCGGCCATGACGGCCTTGGATATGGCGCTCGCCGACCTGTCGGCTCGCGCCGCCCATCAATCCTGCCTCGAATGGATGGGAGGCGCTAATCACGCCTTAAAGCCCGTAACCACTAGCGTTACGATCGGCATTTCTTCCCTAGAGGACACGCTCGCCAGAGCCCGATTACTTACTGGCCAAGGGATACATTTTGTAAAAGTAAAGGGAGGCCACAGCGTGGCCGCCGACATCGAGCGGTTAAAAAGCCTACGAAGTGAATTCGGCCCGCGACTCATGCTCGCCTTAGATGCGAATCAAGGATATAGCCTGCAAGATGTAGGGAGGCTAGAAAAGGAGTGCCGCGACCTCCAACTTTCCTACGTAGAGCAGCCTACTCCGAAGAAAGACCTCCCATTACTGGCTTTGGCGGCCAAAGCGACCTCCATCCCAGTAATGGCCGATGAAGCCGTGCAAACCGAAGAAGATGCTCGGCGCATTGGCGACCTTGGAACCGTCCGACTTATTAATATCAAACTTCAGAAAATGGGAGGATTTCGGGCTTCAGCACGGATTGACACCATCGCTGCCGAAGCTGGAATGGCGACTATGCTGGGATGTATGGATGAATCCGCCCTGTCGATTGGCGCCGCCCTACTGTTTGGCGCCGCCCAGCCAAACGTTGTTTTTTATGACCTCGACGGCCATCTAGATCTGGCGCAGGATCCGTTCGAGTCGCTTGTAACCTTACAAGCAGGAAAACTCGATACGCCTATTGGGTTTGGACTGGGTTGGTCGGTGCTTCCGTCGTTTTAGAGCGAGCCATTGGAAGGCGATCGGTACCTGTGAGATGGGCCGAGTGAGGCGTCCATGCCAAAGGAAGGCGGATCGTGAAAGAAGAGCCTGCTCCCAATTCGGATTGAATGGACATGTGGCCCCCCATTTCTTCGATTAATCCATGGGCAACCCGGAGTCCGAGCCCGGAGCCTTTGTCTAGTCCGAGGTCGGCCATTTCCTTCACATTTAGCCGTTCGTTTATGGACCGAAGAAATGCAGGATCAAATCCCCGACCCGTATCGGAAACCTCAAAAACAAGCTCCTGATCGTCTTTTTGAAGCTCAAACCCAATGCGTCCGCTATCGGTAAAGTGGACGGAGCAATCTAAGATCAGCGCAAGAGCGTGCGTCAAGTAATTGGGGTCGAGCTCAGCCTCCATTACCTCGTCAGGTAGTGATATCTCAAAATTGATGTTTTTTTGCTTGATTTCTCTTTCAACAATCGAAGTCACCCGTCTCGAAAGGGTTGTCAGGTCCGTGTTTTCTGCGTTTTGGTCTAGCGTTCCCGACGATAGGTGGGCTACCGAAAGCATGGAGTTCAATAACTTGAACAGCCGATTCCCACTATCCCGAATCATTTCAGCAAACTCTAATTGGTCGCCGGTGCATTCTTCGACCAACACATCTGCCAATCCAATAATTCCAGCTAATGGAGTGCGAACATCGTGACTCATATTGGAAAGAAAGGCCGATTTAAGCAGGGACAGTTCCTCAGATTTCCGCATCGCTTCCTGGCGTTGCCGTTCCAACCGCTTTTCAGCACTGATATCTCGCAACACGAACAGTCTTCCCTCAGGTTGCCCGTTTGAGTTTTGAATGGTCTTCGAATCCACTCGGTACCATATTTCATCCGGTTCGGAGGCGAATTGTATTTCTTGGTGTGAACGAAACTCCACATCTGATGCCGATTTTTCAAGATGAATGAAGGGGTATTCGACGTCCATGTGTCTGCCAATCTCAGAACCAGACTCGGACGGCCTAAGCCGAAGGGCGGCCTCGTTCGTATCTAATATGAAGCCCTCTATGTCAGTCACAATCACGGCATCTTCCATAAACCGAACGATTTCGGCTCGGGCGATCGGCATTAGATCCAGCATTTTATACTTGAATAGGCCGATGAAGTAAACCGCACCGGTGGCAGCAAACGCTACGGGCGTATAATCTAAACGAATCGATGCGTTTTCATTGGACAGGTACAATGCATTAAACACCAGCGGTATAAGGGATCCAACCAGCATGATCAGTGCTTGCTTCCGAAAATGCCCCTTTGTATCGAACATAGATCTCGTGAAAAGTCCAATTCCCAGTAGGATCAATGCGTATGAATAGGCGGTGTGCATCCAAAACCATGGACCGTAATATCGGCTAAACGAGCTGAATTCGGATGTATTGAGCGGCGTCGCAGCGCCAAAGATCCAGTGGTGCATGCCATTTGTTACCACCAAAAGCATGGTAATCGTCGGGATGACGCACAAAAGAGCTATGGTTTTAGTCGGAATTGATGAGCGATTTCCTGAATACGAGAGGGCTAAAAGAATCCAGGCAACGGGAAGAGGGGCAATCCCTACATACGTCAGATCACTCCAAAACACTTTCGCTTCGAAACCCGGACTGATTAAATGCAAACCGGCAAAAAATGACCATAAGCTTGCTGCAGAAACGCAAAGGGTGAAAAAGAGGGTTGTCGAACTGCGTTTTAAGCTCTTCGACTTGACCACCATGCCACCTGATATCAGGAAAGCGACAAAAAAGGGCCAGGCAATAGAGAATTCTTCGAAATGCATTGGTGCGCGAATGTTAAACGGTCTTCGCTGCAGGTATCGGACTATTCCTTTGAAAGTTAAAACATGGAATGGGTTGCATGAAAGCGCTTATTCCGCTAGCGAGCGCGTTCCGAACTAGCTCACGACCGCCGTTTCAGGATGCTCCACCTGTCGAATCCAGGCACCTGCCAAAATTTCGTCTCCATCATATAAAACGATGGCCTGGCCCGGAGTTATCGCCCTTCGCGGTGTCGTAAAGCGGACATGTAGCTTGTCATCTTCTTGCCAAACGACGCAAGGCGCGCCCGGATCTTTGTATCGGATCTTGGCGAAGGCCTCTCTTTCGGTCAATAGATCTGGTGTTTTTACGAAATTGATCTGCCCGGCCGAAAGCGCCGTGCCCATCAACTCTTCTTTTGGTCCGACGGTTACGGTGTTGGTTTCTGGGTTGATGTGGGTAACGTAAATCGGCTCTCCTGTGGCCAACCCAAGCCCGTGACGTTGCCCAATGGTGTAAAAAGGGTAGCCTTCGTGTGTGCCAAATGGTTCACCGGAGGACAAAATGAATGGGCCTTTGCCGGCCCTTTCTTCCATATCAGGCACGCGATCCCTTAGAAACCGACGATAATTATTGTCTGGAACGAAGCAAATTTCGTAGGAATCAGGCTTATTGGCCACTTCATCCAGCCCAAAGTCTGCAGCCATTTGGCGTATTTCGGGCTTCGTCAGGTTTCCAAGCGGAAAAATGGTTCGCGATAGGTTCTCTTGGGAGACACCCCATAAGGCATAGCTTTGGTCTTTATTGCGATCTAGGCCCATCTGCAGAATATGCCGACCCGATTCTTCATCCGTTCGAAGCCGTGCGTAGTGCCCGGTTGCGATAAAATCGCAGCCCAAAGCATCGGCGCGGCGCATTAACGACTCCCATTTGATATGGGTGTTACACAGGACACATGGATTTGGAGTCCGCCCCGCCATGTATTCCTCGGTGAAACGATCGATTACCCAATCCCCAAACTCTTGCCTGATATCAACAATAAAGTGCGGAAAGTCGTATTTGATGCCGATGGCTCTCGCATCGTTCATCGATTCCAGGGTGCAGCAGCCCACTTCCTTGCCTGAACGCCCGCCGCTCTGGGCATAGTCCCATGTTTTCATGGTAATGCCGACCACTTCATACCCTTGATTTTTGAGCATGACAGCCGCCACCGACGAATCTACTCCGCCGCTCATAGCTACTAATACTTTTCCTCTGCTGCTCATGTACTTTGTGTTTGTTGGGATATTGGGATGGCCGGTGTCACTAAGTGTCTCGCACCTAGGCCCGTCGTGGAGCTAGACCGGTCGTGCACCGAGGCTCGTCGTGCACCGAGGCCCGTCTCGAAAGGCATTATCGTTTATGAAAAGGTTGGCAGCTCCGATTGACCCATGGTTTCATAACAGTCGGCAATTACAATCTGAACCTCATTGAGGAACACGTTTAACTTGCGAAACATCTTTTGGTTGGCTTCAGGATTTCTTCGGGCAGCATCCGGCAAAACTACCGCCGATTCTAGGATGTGATCCCTAAAATAATTGGTAGCCCGCAGCGCCTCTGGAAGCGATATCCCACTCATGGCGATGCTTTTTGCATAAATCCGAGCAACGATTCTAGCCTCTTCAAGTATTTCCTCTACCCCGGCGCCATCGGCCGCTACATATTGAATGAGGAGGCCCATTAACCTTCGACCCAGAAGACGCTTTTCCTCTTTATCGGCCGGAGCCATGGAAGTATTCCAATCCGCGGCATGGGTCTTCAAATCTTTGCGAGTTACGGACAATGCTCTTTCACTTAACGTCTCGCCCTCGGAAGCCGAACCCTCGGCGGTTGTAATGCCGGTAAAACGAGCAATTTCCGTCTCCGTAAATCGACGATGCCCCCCTGCCGTTCGAACAGAGTTGATTTTTCCTGCGTCCGCCCACCTTCGAAGGGTAACGGGATGAACTCCGAGCTTATCGGCAGCAGCTTTTAACGAAAATAGGTTCTCTGACATGGTAGACTTACTCAGATCGGGCATTCAACTCCAATTTTAACCCATTTCGTCCTATAAAGACGAATGGGGCGATCACATTTTTGATGATTTCGATTTTGGGGGCCGAGGCGAAGCCGAGGCCCAATATGTAAGATGTGGCTATTTATTTGCGAGAATTGCGTTTTTGAGTGCAAAACCACCTTTATTCTTTGCTAAACGAGCCCAAATCTCCCTATTTTGATACCTGCTTTTCATGCTTCATTTTGACAGGTATCTATGCAAATTCTAGTGGTAAACGGTCCTAATTTGAACCTCTTGGGAAGCCGCGAACCTGATCTATATGGTAAAACGACGCTATCAGAGCTTGAAGTGGGCCTAATTAAGGCATTTCCTTCCGTCGAGTTTGCCTTCTTTCAAAGCAACCATGAAGGCGAATTGATTGATGTCCTTCAAGGCTCCAAGGCAGATGGAATCGTATTGAATGCGGCCGGCTTTACCCATACGTCCGTTGCCCTTCGAGATGCCATCGCCTCCATCGATATCCCGGTTTTGGAAGTACACATTTCCAACATTGCAGCGAGGGAAACCTTTCGCCATCAGTCCGTGATTGCAGCTGAATGCATCGGGTCGATTGTAGGCTTAGGAATCAAGGGGTATCATTTAGCGGTTGAGTTTTTTCTATCGCCGCACTATGAATAACGGGGTATCCATGGCCGACAATCGTCCGATTGAATGAGTTTTCAAACTCGCATCCGCCGACTTGCCTCTGAGACCGCCATCTATGGAATCTCTTCCATAGTCGGTCGATTGATTAATTTTTTACTGTTTCCGCTGTATTCGCAGGTATTTCTGCCGGCTGAATACGCTCCGATTATCGTTGTTTATGCCGCATTCATGTTCCTGAATGTGCTTTTTCAACACGGAATCGAGTCTTCTTATCTAAAGTTCGCAACCGACAGAAAAGAATTGTTGGGCCGAAGCAGTGCGTTTGGAACGGCCATGTTTTCGTTATTGATGGTTTCGAGCCTCTTGTCGGTCGTTATGTTGTTGATGCAGGGCCCGGTTGCAGACATCATCGGACTCAATCATTCCTTTTTGTACTTCTTGAACTACGCGGCCGTTATCCTTTTTCTTGATTCGCTCTCGACCGTCCCTTTTGCCGATCTGCGGCTCAGAAACAAGCCCTGGGTCTTTGCTGCCCTGCGCATCGTCAACATTTTGGTCGTGGTCTCGCTGAACTTGATCCTGATTTTTGGGCTTCACCTAGGGGTTGAATCGGTCCTTATTGCCAACGTAGTTGCGTCCGGCGTAACGCTCATTATGCTCATCCCGACCAGCCTGGCTCGTATTGCCAAGCTGGATGTTGGACTTTGGAGGCAGATGATGCTTTTTGGCCTTCCCTTTGTCCCTGGCGGCATTGGATACGCCATTACCGAGCGGGTGAACCTGTTTTTCTTATCAGAAATGGATCCCGAGGTTATCAAGCGCTTGTATGGAATGACGGCCGAAACGCATCCTCGACTTTTTGAACGAGCGGCCGAGTTGGGACCACAAGTATTTACTGAGCATATTGTCGGGATGTATGGTGGGATCATCAAACTGGCCGTCTTGATGGCCCTTTTTGTACAAATGTTTCGCTACGCATGGCAGCCCTTTTTCCTTCAACACCAACATGACGACGACGCGCCCGCCCTCTTCGGAAAGGTTTTTAGCATCTTAACGCTGATCATGTTGGTCGCCTTTTTGAGCATTTCCTTTTTAGTGGAGGAATTGGTTCAAATCCCATTGCCCGGAGGGCGAACACTGATCGCGTCCTCGTATTGGATGGGCCTCATGATCATCCCGATTGCGTTGACTGGGTATTTTTTCCAAGGGTGGTATTACCATTTTTCGGCGGGCGCCTATTTGCGCAATAAATCAAAATACTTTTTGCACGCTACGGCCTCCGGAAGCGTCGTAGCTTTGATTCTAAACATCCTCTTCGTCCCAGAGGGAGGAATGATTGCGGCCGCCTGGGCCACCTCAGCCGCCTATGCCGTCATGGCATTGACGCTTTTATTCCTCATCAGACGTCATTACCACGTACCCTACAATTGGGGGCGTGTGCTCATGTGCTGCTTGACCGCCGTAATCTTCTTTGGCTTATGGCAAAACGTGCCTTCTCTGCAGATCTGGTGGATAGAAATCGGCATGATTGGCCTCTTCGCCTTGCTTGGAGCACACATTCTTGGACTAGCGGTGCCTATCATAAATCTGGTACGTAGATAACTGGAACGCATGCGGGATTCGCCGCTGAGCCGAGCCATACATCAATCGCTTTGCCCAGTCTAGATTGCCAATACAACCCGTTTTTCCCCAACGTCATGGGCACCGGATCTTGTATGTCGTAAGGGGCCAAGCGTAGCCGAATCAGTTCCTCGAATATCAATCCTGGCGAAAATATGGCTATGGATATCTCCGGGAAACCGGGTTTTACTGCCTTCAAATAGTCATGCGACACCACCACCACTATTTTGGGCTGGCCTTCAACTTCCAAAGAGTAGATTCCACTCAGCCGACTCGATCGATCGACATAGGGCTTCAGCCGACCCAAAATGAAGTCCAACGTAACCGCTGCGGAAAACACATAATGATCTTTGGGGACCCGAAATAGGGAATCTGGAATAAGGATGGAGCGGCGCACTCGGTCTTCAAATGCCATTTGGACCAGCTGGGCTCCGGGACGAGCGAAATAGGTCGAATCTTGATACTGTGCAACCAGCGGCATGGAAGGATCAAAACGCAGCAGGGCTTTTGAGTGGGCATCGATGGTCAGCCCAGGCCGCATCCGTCGAACAACATCGTGCAGCGGGTGATCCAAATAGAGTGCTGGATGGGCCTTTTTACGTCGTATCTGCTTTAGCTGGTCTCCGACGCCGTCGCTTTCGGACATTATGGCCGCTTGGTACCGGCATTGCTCACCCACAATGGGCGCCGGCGTCCTCGCATGCCCGTTAGCCTGCCCAAATGATTGGGTTGCTGATAGCTGCCAAAGCGCAAACAGCGCCCACATAAATCTCGATTTGATGCCCTTCATTTCCCCCCGCTCCTTCTGCGTTTCCTCAGTCCGTTGTTTTCAATTAGAGGGTTTGGGAGACGCGTTTGTAACCTTTCTTTTTAAAAATCGCTAGAGTAATGCAAACCTCAAGGCCCGTTTAGTGGTCCAAAAACCACCTTCGGAACGCATCTTCGCCAGAATCATCAACCGAAAACGTCCTTTCGACCCAATTTAAATGCTCAAAAACTACCTCTCAGTGGCCCTAAGGGCGCTTTGTCGGAATTCGACCTACTCTATAGTGAATGTGGTTGGGCTGGCAAGATGCCTCCGGAGTAAATCATTCGGCCTATAATTTCGGGGTGGGATACGACTATTTAGATCTGATGGGAATGGAAATGGCGGAAGGTCGATTCTTCTCAGAGGACTACCCTTCCGATCCTACAAACTCGATAGTTGTGAACGAGGCCCTGGTCGCTGACCAGGGGTTGATCAATCCCGTAGGCCAAAAACTAGAGGGTTGGTTGGAATTCATTTACGCCGAAAGTCCTACCATTATTGGGGTGGTGAAGAATTTTCACTATCAATCATTGCACCAGGAAGTACTGCCGGCCGTTATTAATATGCACCCTGAGTACTACAACTTTATGGGCGCCATTCTGGTAAAAATTGACCCGGCCAATACGACCGAAGCCCTCGCCCTAATCGAGAAAACGTGGAAAGAGGTCCGTCCGGGACAGCCCTACAATTATGTATTTACGGATGAAGATATTGCCTCTCAGTATGCCTCAGAGCAGCGTTGGCAATCGATCGTAACCTATTCAGCCTTGTTGGCCATCCTAATAGCCTGTATGGGTCTTTTTGGGCTGGCTTTGTTAACCGTTACCAGACGTACCAAAGAAATCGGTATTCGCAAGGTAATGGGAGCGTCGGTTGGCTCCATTACTAGGCTTGTGAGCCGTGAATTCGCCATTCTGGTTGGTCTAGCTAGTTTGCTAGCGGCACCCCTCGCCTATTTTGGTATGAGTAAATGGCTGGAAGGATTTGCGTATTCGATTGAAATAGGACCGTGGGTTTTTGTGGCCGCGGCGGTTGCTGCATTGACCATAGCCATGGTCACGGTAGGTGTGCATTCTTACCGTGCCGCGCACACGAATCCGGCCGATACCCTACGGTGGGAATAACATATGGGTGTGTGTTTTGGGGTGATAAAAGGTGGGGCGGAAACTGTTATAATCGACCGACATTTGAGGTAGACAAGACATTCACATCCCCTGCCAAACTACTCCTTGTAGGAATCCATGCGTAACACCTTATCCTATCTTGTTCTGGCATTTGTCCTTCTTTTTAACCCGGGCTGCGCTGAACTTTCGAACACCGTAAAAGGCACCGCTATTGGCGCTGGGGCCGGAGCCGCCATTGGTGGTATTATCGGGAAAGCGACCGGCAAAACAAGCACAGGAGTGTTAGTCGGGGGAGCTGTTGGAGCTGCAGCCGGCGCTATTATCGGACGCCAGATGGACAAACAGGCCGAAGAACTTGAAAAATCTCTGGAAGGAGCGAACGTCGAGCGCGTTGGCGATGGCATTCAGGTCACCTTTGACGCAGCCATTTTGTTTGCGGTGAACTCCTCCGACCTTACAAATGAAGTCAAGGCAAGCCTTGCGGACCTCGCTTTTAGCCTTCAACAGTATCCTAATACACGTGTTTTGATCGTTGGTCACACCGACAACACCGGTGCGGATGCCTACAACCAAACGCTTTCTGAAAAGCGCGCTGGATCGGCCGCTACCATATTAGCGGATAACGGCGTTGATCCAACCCGTCTAGAAGTCACCGGATACGGAAAAACCAAGCCGATTGCTTCTAATGAAACGGTAGAAGGCCGTCGTGAAAACCGCCGTGTAGAAGTCGCGATCTATGCTTCGGAAGAATATGTAAAGTCGCTGGAGTCTGGATCAGGCAATTAAGAAAGCGGGAAATGAGTTCTCTGAGGGCACCATTTTGACTCAAAATGGAAAGGGGGCCGGTCTTTGACCGGCCCCCTTTTTTTATCCCTATTCCCGCCGCTGTCTCCTAAGTTATGCACACCCTTGAAAGACAGATTTCAAAAGACTATCATTGCATGTTATTTCACCCAAAAACCATTATTTCCGCCACCATAAAATTCGTCTTATCAACGGGTTCAGGACCGTAAACATCCCTGCTTATTGGTTTCAGGAGCTGTACTTGCGGAAATAATCCCCTACGCAATCTGAGGTAAAATCCACTATGCGAAGTACATCGCTACGCCGTTTTTCCTATGGTCTTTTTGCTATCGTTCTTTTTGTCGCCGCTATCCCGTCCTATGGTCAGGGAGTTACGACGTCAGCCATTAGCGGCCTGTAACCGACAGTCAAGGCCAGCCCCTCCCTGGAGCCAACGTGATCGCCAAA
>CALEEY010000203.1 GCA_937877085.1 uncultured Bacteroidota bacterium | reverse complement strand
GTATCGAATGTGGATGAAGCAGAAGCCGAATTAGCCTCCCTTAAAAAACGTGATTACGATGCCACGCATCATTGTAGCGCCTTCAGGATTGGCGTAAATGGTACGCTCTTCCGCTATAGTGATGACGGTGAACCCAATTCCTCGGCGGGACTCCCGATTTATAGGCAAATAGAAAGCAGGCTCCTTACGGATACGCTAGTTGTCGTGGTTCGCTACTATGGGGGGACCAAGTTGGGTACGGGCGGCTTAGTCCGAGCCTATGGGGAGGCCGCTTCCAATGCGTTGGACTTGGCAAAAGTCGAAGAAATTATTCCCAGGCATCTAGTGGAAGTCGTTTTTTCTTATGACGACACTTCCGGGGCGATGCATGCCATTCATCAATTTGACATTGTTATCCAAGAAACAAGGTATTCGGACGTTACGCTTCTGATACTGGCCGTTCGAACGGCTCAATCTGTGGCATTTGAAGCTGCTTTTATTGAGGCTTGTTCCGGACGAGGATGGGTACGGACACTCGATTGACCATCCGTATTGGCAAGACGAGAAATCCGTTCTGTTAGCCCATCTTAATGGCTTCAACCGCCAACCGGTCGACACGATTGTTGAATTCGTCTGTGGAATGGCCCTTTACTTTGACAAAAGTCACCTGGTGGCGGTCCACTTGTTGGATGAGCGCTTCCCATAAATCCTGATTTTTTACAGGCTTTTTATCGGCCGTTTTCCATCCGCGCCTGATCCAACCCTCAATCCATTTTTCGTTAAATGCGTTGGCCACGTAGGAGCTGTCCGTGTGGACGGCCACCCGGCACGCTTCTTTTAATACACGAAGTGACTCCACCACGGCGGCCAATTCCATGCGATTGTTGGTGGTCAAGGGCTCGTATCCGGTTAACACCCGCTCTTTTTTCCCATACATCAGCAAGGCGGCCCAGCCGCCCGGTCCAGGGTTGCCGCTGCAAGCGCCGTCCGTATAAACAGTTACATTTTTCAAAGGCATGGGTCAGTAGGGAGCCGGATGGTTAGATATGGCGTATACGTAATCAAAAGTCACTGTAAGATAGCTCGCACCAACGAGTGCATAGATGAAAAGATCAATATGAAGTTTGTCGATTATGTCACGATTAGCGTGCGAAGCGGGAAGGGAGGGGCTGGTTCAGTGTCTTTTCGACGAGCCAAATATGAGCCTAAAGGTGGCCCAGACGGAGGAAATGGCGGGATCGGTGGTTCAGTCTCTTTAGTGGCCGACGCCCAATTGTACACCCTTTTAGACCACCGGTACAACAGGCACCATTTTGCAGAAAATGGATACAATGGTCAGGGAGCCAATAGATCTGGGAAGGACGGCCAGAATATTGTTCTTCGGGTTCCAGTGGGAACGGTTGTGAAGGACACGGATACCGAAGAATTTATTGGAGAGCTCTTATCGCCAGGGCAGACGCTTGACTTGGCGTTGGGCGGTCGTGGTGGAAAGGGAAACGAGTTTTTCAAATCGTCCACCCACCAGGCTCCGAGGCACTCTCAGCCGGGTGAACCCGGGGTGGAGCGAAATATCACATTTGAATTGAAATTATTGGCCGATGTTGGGCTAGTAGGATTTCCCAATGCAGGTAAGAGCACATTAGTCGCCAGCATTTCGGCTGCCCGGCCCAAAATCGCAGATTATCCGTTTACGACGTTAGAACCGTCGCTCGGGGTGGTCTCAGTCGATAATTATCAATCTTTTGTAATAGCAGATATCCCAGGGATCATAGAGGGCGCCCACGAAGGAAAAGGGCTCGGGATCCAGTTTTTAAAGCACATCGAGCGCAATGCCGTGCTGCTCTTCCTCGTCCCCGTCGATTCCGAAAACGTAGGAGCAGATTATGCGACCCTGTTGGGTGAATTAGAGGCGTTTGATGAGCGAATGCTTGCAAAACCACGCATGGTTGGTTTTTCCAAGCTCGACCTGCTTCCCCCGGAAGATCGGGCGAAATGGGAAAAGAAAGCCCGTAAAGCCATTCCTCAGGATATTCCAACCATGGCCTTTTCCTCGGTTGCGCATTTGAAATTGGATGAAATGAAAAGGGCATTGTGGAATCACGTAATCGAATCGAAATCCTTTGGGGAAACCGTCTAAAAACGAATGGGCCGCCAGATTTGCTCTGGATTCGGTACCTGGAATAGGTTGTCGCCTGCAAAAACGACTATTTGACGCCTATGGCTCGGCAGAAGCCATCTTGAGTGCCAGTCGCAGTCCAAAAATGAAGGTGGACGGCATGGGTAAAGCAAAAGTTTTGGCGCTGAGACGAATAGAAGCTGACCGACCTGTCTTGGAAGGTCACGCATTTTCTCGATTGTCCTCGCCCGGGTCAGCCATCAGCGTGGATTCTATGATCGGATATCCCGATGCAGAATATGCTAAGATGCTCAAAGAAATTGACGACCCGCCGCCATTTTTGTGGTTTAAGGGAGATTTAGCATCCTTAGTAGCACCCTGTGTAGCCATTGTGGGTACGCGCCGGGCCTCCGATTATGGTCGGCGCACGGCCTACCGTCTGGCCTTTGATTTGGCCACTGCTGGTGTTACCGTCGTGAGCGGACTAGCCTATGGAATAGACCGTGCGGCGCACGAGGGAGCGCTGGATGCTGGAGGATTGACTGTAGCCGTGCTCGGAAGTGGTCTTGGGCAAGTGTATCCGAGAGGTCACCGTTCGCTAGCTTCAAAGATTACGGAGTCAGGTTGTCTGCTTTCTGAGTTCGGACCGGACACCCTCCCAGAACCCCAACACTTCCCTCAACGAAACCGGATAATTAGTGGCCTTTCCAACGCTACGATCGTTGTCGAGGCCTTTGAAAAAGCCGGAGCTCTGATTACCGCAGGTTTTTGTATTGATCAAAAACGGGAATTATACGCGGTCCCAGGCCGGATCGACGAAGAAACATCGAGGGGTACAAATGCCCTAATTGCTTCCTGTGCTGCGCAATTATTGTTTTCCTCCGCTCAGGTGCTTGTCGACTTGGAGGGCACAAAGGTACTCGCCCACCATCAAGTTGAAAAAGACCCGTTAGGACAGCGGCTAAAGCATCAAATGATCGAACCTCACGCCTCGATCCCTCGCCCGAAAATGGAGCAAGATATTCTCGATACATTAATGGCCAGTTCGAAGCACATCGACGATCTGGATGCTGCGCTCGAGTTTCCGGGGCCGGAATTGTGGTCAACGATTCTAAAGCTTGAATGCGATGGCGAAATACGGGCGCTAGAAGGAAATCGTTATGAACGTGTCAAGAGAGGATTGTTTGGCTGAGTTGGCCTCTTGTCGAAACGCTTTCCGGAACGTTAGCGAGGGATACGCTCCAAATCTCGTCACGAATTCGCAACCGGAAAGTCAATATTTGTGTAGGTTTACGCCCATGAAAGATTCCTTTAAAAACGCCCCACGAGTCAATTGAACGATCAAACAACTTCGGGAAGACCGAGCGCAGGGAGCAGCCAGGTAAAACTAAAAAAATCGGGAGAACCGGAAAAATTGGGTGAACTAGGAAAACCAGGAGAACCGGAAAAGGTCGAATCCCATCTGTTCATCGACGTCCCCCCAGGATATCGAGAAGGAGAGCGCCTGGACGTTTATTTGACAACGTTCATCCAAAATGCGACGCGAGCTAAAGTTCAAGGTGGTATAAAAGACGGCAAGGTCACCATCAATGGCAAGGTCATTACTAAGCCTTCTGCGACCGTATTGTGTAATGACAAGATCGTATGCGCCATTCTGAAAGCGCCTCCGGTGGAAATAGTAGCCGAGGATATTCCTCTCGAAATACATTTTGAAGATGACGACCTCATTGTCATCAACAAACCTGCGGGAATGGTGGTTCACCCAGCATTCGGCCATCGCACCGGGACGCTTGTCCATGCGTTGCTTCATCACGTGGGCGGGACAACTCTCACATTCGATTCTGAAGACGACATCGATTCCGACGCAGACGACGATGGGGATGTGGTTGAGGACGATGGCGACAATGACGCCGCATCAGAGACTCATTTGTCGAGCCTCAATGCGAGTCCCCGATTTGATGGAGACGTGGTTTTGCGCCCTGGGATCGTGCATCGTTTGGACAAGGATACGAGCGGCTTATTAGTGGTTGCCAAGAACGATGTGACGCACGCTGCATTGGCCCGCCAGTTCATGAATCGGACAACCCGAAGACGGTATCAAGCCATTGTGTGGGGTGTCCCGACGCCCAAAATGGGGACGATTGAAACTGAATTAGCTCGAGATCCGAGGGATCGAAGAAAAGTGGCGGTCGTGAAGGAGCCTAGCTCAAAAATCAAAAGTAAACCCGCCATTACGCATTACGAGATTGTAGAAGCCTTTGGATACTGCTCTCTTGTGGAATTCCGATTAGAAACGGGGCGTACCCATCAGATCCGCGTCCATGCAGCCCATATTGGAAACCCCATTTTTGGGGATACGACTTATGGAGGAGATAGGGTACGCTACGGTAAGGATGAGGGGCAGCGGCGAGCATTTTACCGGAATCTATTTTTACAATTACCTAGGCAGGCGTTGCACGCCCGTTCGTTGGGATTCAAACACCCCACAACGGGCGTTGAGATGGATTTTGAAGTAGAAATGCCGGCCGACATGCTGCATGTCGCGAGCCGTCTTCGCACATTTGATTTACATTAAGTCCCGCAAAAATTTAAGCAAGGTAGGTTCATAACTGCGTTTGGAGGTCTTTTTCTTCCTAGATTACCATTGTGTGATTCACAGAAAATCACCACTTAGAAAGCGTCTGGAGACGTAAATCAATTGAATCTGACTTCACTACTTCATCTAAATCACGTCGCTGTAAATGTTAGCGTTTCGACCAAGGAAGCGTTGATCGATACGTTGATTGATATGATTGCCAACGACCCGTTGGTTAACGATGTGGTCGCCGTAAAAAAGGCGGTTATTGAGCGGGAAAACATGATGTCCACGGGTGTGGGAAAGGGTTTGGCCCTGCCTCACGCTAAAACCAATGCTGTTGGGGGAATGATTGGCGCCTTAGTTACCACTTCAGAACCTGTTGATTTTGGCGCACTGGACAATGAGCCTGTCCGCATTGTCTTCTTGTTGGTTGGGAAAATGGACTCTAAATCGCTACATGTCCGAATTCTGAGCCGCGTTTCTAGGGTTATGAACAGCGAAGAGGTTCGTAAACAAATTTTATCTTCTACGTCTGGAACTGAATTGCTGAGCATTATTGCTCAGCATGACGATCATTCGATTGCCGACTGAAATCCGCCTTATGAGTTCTTTCAAGTCTATTTCAGGTACTTTTGATATTCTCCCAGAGGGCCACACGTCGGGCGGCGATTCCATTGCCCCGTCAAGAATATGGCAGCATGCGGAAGCCGCTATTCGCAAGGTAATGGGGATGTATGGTGCCGAGGAAATTCGGACCCCCATTCTCGAGCCTACGGAATTGATTTCGCGAGGGATAGGTCAACTAACCGACATCGTTTCGAAAGAAATGTTTGCTTTTGAGCGAGGGGACACGCATTACGTGTTGCGTCCCGAAGTCACGGCGCCGGTCATGCGCGCCTATCAGCAGCATCACCTTGATCAAAAGGGGGGCGTTCAACGGCTTTTTTATATAGGACCATGCTTTCGAGCTGAACGTCCTCAAAAAGGGCGCTATCGGCAGTTTCATCAGTTTGGATTGGAAATTATTGGTGCCACGGATGCTCGTGCAGATGCGGAGACCATTGCGTGTGCGGTGGACGTCTATCGGGAATTGGGCCTAAACGATTTCACCATAAGGCTAAACTCCTTAGGGGATTCCGAGAGTAGACCTCGTTACAAAGAGGCATTGATCGCTTACATAACTCCGTTTGCCGATCAATTGAGTGAAGTTAGCCGAAACCGCTTGGAAACAAACCCCATGCGGATTCTGGATACTAAAATTGAAAAAGAGCGGGAAATGCTTCGTGGAGCGCCCATTTTAGCCGATTTCCTTGACGACGAAAGCCGTCAACACCACGAAGAAGTAAAAGCTCACCTGACGTCCATTGGTCTGACCTTTCAAGATGACCCCTTTCTGGTGCGTGGATTGGACTATTACTCGAGAACGGCCTTTGAAATTGAAAGTGATTCCCTGGGTGCTCAAGGGTCGCTGGCTGGGGGCGGTCGCTATGACCTGCTTTCGTTAGAATTGGGTGCCAAACAAATCATTCCTGCCGTCGGTTTTGCCGCAGGTATGGAACGGCTTATTATGGCGCTCGATGCCGCCAATCTCATAGACATTCCTTCCCCCCGATTGGACGCCTTTATTGTGGCGCTTGGAGATGCTGCCTTGTCCTGGACCTTCCCGATGGCCCATTCGCTAAGGGAGAACGGGATCAAAGTTGGCTACGACTTGAAAGGTCGTTCCATGAAAGCTCAGATGAGAGAAGCGAGCCGCCAAAACGCCAAGTTCGTAATAATCGTTGGGGAAGATGAATTAGTCGCGGGCGCGGCACAAGTAAAAGACATGGACCAAAGTTCTCAAAGATCAGTACCTTTTGACCAACTGGCGTCGCAGCTTACCAATTAAAAATCAGCATGTATCCACGTCTCAGCGATCTATTTACTGATTTATTCGGATTCAACTTTCCTATCCCCATTTATTCCTTTGGTTTTATGGTGGCGGCTGGAGCCATGTTTGGCGCTTGGGTTCTCCAGAAAGACTTAGATCGAATGTATGGTAGCGGCCTTATTTCGGGCGTGAAAATGCCGGAAGAGGGAAGTGATAAGAAAGGACGCAAGAAAATGGTGGAAGTGAGTCCATCATTCATCGTGGGTACGATTACGCTGATAATCATTGGAGCCGGATTCGCCGGCGCTAAAGTATTTCACATTTTTGAAAATTGGGACGTATTTATGCGGGCCCCTTCGAGAATGATTTTTACCACGGGTGGATTTACGTTCTATGGCGGGATGATTGTAGGCGGATTTTCGGTCGTGTATTACGTTCGAAAAAAAGGCCTTAGCGTTGGAAGAATAGCCGATGCCATGGCTCCAGGGGTGATGATTGCCTACGGGATTGGGCGAATTGGCTGCCACCTTTCGGGCGATGGAGATTGGGGTATCGCGGCTGATATAGCCTCGAAACCAGGCTGGTTACCGACGTGGCTGTGGGCTGAAACCTATCCTAATAATATTATGGGTGTAGATCTAAGCGCTACCCCGGTATTTCCTACGCCACTTTATGAGTTTTTCGCAGCCGTTTTAATTTTTGCTTTGCTGTGGTCATTTCGGAAGCACAACCACGTTGCTGGATGGCTTTTTTGGGTGTATGTAGTATTTAATGGCGCTGAAAGATTCTTTATCGAAAAAATACGGGTCAATAACACGTTTGAGTTGTTCGGTCAAACGGTTACGCAGGCGGAGGTCATAGCCCTTACTTTGATTGTGATCGGTGTTGTTGGGATCTTTAAAACGTGGACTCTTCCAACGCCCGCCACTCCATCCACGCCTACAACGCCCGCCACGCCCGAAGACACCGAGGTTTCTGTGGCGGTGTCGGCTGCTTCACCCCCCGCGTCTCCTGAATCCTAGGACCTTTGCAGCCGCCGCATCTGAATCGAAAAAGAGAGTGGGGAAGGAAAAGTGGCCGATCTCCCTGGATTATCCCCTGAGCAGCGGCCGCGTCAAACATGTCGGACCACCCTCGCCGGGGTGGGAGATATTCGAACCGTCGTAAGTGATTACTTGGAAGCCATTTTTGGACAGGACAGCTGCCGTCTGACGATTCTGCATCTCGATCAAACACTTGCCATCGCCCAGCGACAACACGTTGCAGCCCATGGTATGGTACTCGGCTTCTGGAACTTCAATGAGGGTAAACCCCTCGTCGAGCAGGCGCTGGCGTGTGATTACGGGTAACAATCTGCTATAAACCAATAAAACGCGATCCGCCAAGGGAGAAATCAGGGACATGAGATGCAAAACATCGGATGGTCCGTTCCAATGCGGCAAATAGACGGGCATTATTTCTAATGAGGGTGTATTGCACATGGTCGACAACTGGCGGATGCCTTCTTCATTCGAGCGGTATCCTATTCCTACCGCTGCCAGCGTCCCATGTAGCCACACCACGTCTCCGCCCTCAAGCTTTCCCGGATCTGAAATGACACCCTTCGTCTCGAGCTGGTTGTGATCGAGCCACTCTTTGATGGCCGAAGGCTCTTTGGATCTCAATTCTTTTCCCATCCGGCACAACCCAAAACCAGCGGGCAGCGTCACTATCGGATCATGGACATACAACGCGTCCATTCCAGCACAGTATTCGCGTTCAAGTACGTCGACTTGCGCTCCGTTTTGCTCGAGGATTTCTATAAAATGTTCGGATTCCCTGCAAGCCTGATCGAAGTCGGGCTCGAATTTGTAATTGTATAGTTGCCAATTTTCGTGCAAATAAGCTTGGGATTTAAACACGTGCTTAGCATGGGCAACTAAGACTCTTTTAAGAGGGGCGGTCATGGAAAAACGAATCACAGGAATCTTGATGGATTGATTGGACGTTAAGAGTTTCTTTGTAATATATCAGAACACTTCGACATTAGGTTAGAATGAGTTCACTCGATTCTGAGAATCAAGTCCCAAGATTTATCGCCGGTAGAAATCCAGTTCGGGAGCAGCTTGAAAAAGACGTCTCTCGAGCTGAAAAGTTATTCATCCAGAAAGGTGCCACTGGGAAATTGATGGGTTTACAAAAACTGGCCCATGAATTCGGAATTCCCACCCAGTTCGTGCCAACGGGTAAGCTGAATAGCTTGGTTCCTGGCGTGAACCACCAGGGCGTTTTATTAGCGCTGTCCTCCATAGAGTATGCGGATGTTGATGAAATGCTTTCCGGGATCGCCGCCACTATGGACGATGTGATTGCCAAAAAGCCCATTGTAGTCGTCCTAGACCATATTCAGGATACATACAATCTTGGAGCCATCATCCGGAGTTGTGTTGCAGCGGGTGCGGAAGGTGTTATTATTCCAGATCGCGGAGCCGCTCCCGTAACGGCGGCCACCATAAAAACAAGCGCAGGAACAGCCTCCGAAATCCCTATTGCCCGTGTTGGCAATCTCTCTCAAGTGATTGATCAACTCAAGGAAAGGGGCTACTGGATTGTGGGTGCGGAAGGATCCGGAAGTACGTCCATGTTTGAGATGGACTGGGATCGACCACTGGGAATTGTTATTGGGAGCGAAGAAAAAGGGATGGGCAGACTGATGCGTGAATCGTGCGACTATTTGGTCCGTATTCCAATGCGGGGGAAAGCAGAATCGCTGAACGCTTCAGTTGCAGCCGGCATTTTGCTATTTCAGGCCTCTCTCGGCAGGCCGGAATAATTTGAGGCACCTGTGTGCCAAAGGCGCTAGTCGAATCAATAAACGACCCCGACTAACCGAAGCGTTACGACGCTAAAGTCAGTCGGGGCGCCCACCTTTCAAGCTCAACCCGACCAGTTGGGCGGGTTGCGACCTGAAACTCATGTCGAAGTTAGTTTAGCGACGCACCGTGTTGAGTTTGTATACGATTTTGCGAATCGTATCGAACTGCAAGTAAGGGTATTCGTCTCGCAGTAATTCGATGGCGTCGTAAGCCGGGACGTTATTTAGACGCATCGTTCGAAAAGACTTCCGGATCTGATAATCGCGAACACCCTTTTCGCTCAAAAGGTTATTGTCGTCTAAAAGGCTGAAAACTTCCTCGGTAATCAAACCGTCCAAGGGGTTTTCGATGAAGTGATTGTTCGTTACCTGCATGATTTCACTCGTCAGATTCCTGATTAACTCGTCTTTCTAATTTTCGGATTGGCGTTTTTCGAAAAAAAGAGGAGCGGATAGCCCTTCTCCCAGCAAAAGGTTATGGAAGGGAATGAGCCTAACAAAATGAAATGGGTTGAACGGTAATGGCTCGTGGGCGAGTCGTTCATACAGTCATTCGAATTGATTTTAGAGTTATCTGGGATGAACCCATAGGTCGGAAGACGTTCAAAAACGATCCTTCTACCTTTCGAAGATCTCTTTCTTAGCTAAAATCAGGAAAAGACTATTTTATGAGCCGAGACAGTTGCCGGCGTATTTGAGGTGATGTTTCAACGACAAATTGAGCTTGAAGAGCCGATTTGTCGGCTTTTATTTCGGGATACGTAACGAAAGCATCCAGTGCCGTTTTACGAAGTCTAATTTCGTCGGCCTTTAGCCACTCATGTGCCGTGTTTTTTACCGTTTGACCACCTGCGTCGATCCGCGTAAACGCTGAGAAGGCCGCAATCCGCAGGGATATTGGGTTTTCAGAGGCTAGTAAAGGCCGAATAACGCCAAACAGATTTCGGTCTTCTGTGATGCCCGATTGTATCAAGCCTAACGCCGTCCGAGCGACAATATCTCCGTCAGATGGCGTGACCAAGGCCGATTGGATTAGTGACCACGAAAGGGCAGGGCGAAGGGAGAGGAGGGTTGAAACGGCCTCGCTCAAGACCAACGAATTGGAGTCCGAGTTGGCCGCAGACAACGCCGTCGCAAAAGCGCTCTCATTGTCAGGAAAGCGCGAAAGTGCTCTGATGGCCGCCAGTCGTACCCGCGGATCTGAGTGGGCACTAAATTCAATCAGAAAAGAAAGCGCAGACGAAGATGGGGTCATTTCGCCTAACATTTCGCAAGCACTAGCCAGAACAGCAGGCTCCGTTTCTTTTTGCAAAAAGGCTCTCAAACCCAACAAAACGGCTGGGTCAGGATTCGCCCGCGCCAAATGTCTCAGAGAACGAATTTTTGGAACGGGGCCAGCGGCATCCCGAAGCTGCGCAACCAAATCATCTTGTCGAAGAGGTGCTGCATAGTCCAGTAATACGGCTGCAAACGCGTCCGGAAAGACATAACGGGGAGTCAAAGAAGTTTTGATCTTTGAGGTTTGATTTCTGTCGGTTACCCGAATCATAGACGTATTCACCCCTTCCAACGAAGAATATTGGAGGGTCAAATCAAACTCAAAAGCTTCTGGAACCAGCGCGCCTACTTGTTTTTGTTCTAACGTCACGTCTGCGGACTCGTCGGTGGGGCTGTATACATATGCGAGGGTCAATTCTGGATGCCCGGCTGAATAAACCCACACATCAAAGAACTGACTGAGATTTTCACCCGAGATCAATTCAAGGGTCTCTCGAAACGACTCGGTATCCGCCACTTGGAGCGACGCACTGTTTAAAAAGCGTACGATGGACTCCGACATCGACTTTTCTCCAACCCGTTCCGTCAGCATTCTGAGGACCCAAAGGCCCTTTCCACTCGAATGCTCATCCAACATGTCGGACGGATATTCCCAACGATCCCAAACAAGCGGCCGGCGATACGTTTTGGCTTCTTTAAGATAGGCGTCTCGAAGCTTTTCGTAAACGATTCCTGCTGCGTCCTCGCCCGATGAGGTGGCAAGTGCTTGCAAAGCCAACCAATTGGTGATGGCGGAAGACAACCAAGCATCTGTTGGTGGTACGGACTCAAATCGAGATAGAATTTGACCAGCTACAATGGCTCGAAAAGACCTAAACCGATCCATCCAGGGGTCTTCAGAAACCCAATATTCCGGAGTCGTCAACAATTTTTGTCCGATCGTTATGGGTTCAGTTACTCCATCAACTAGAGCTGCCTCTAAAATGGGCGGCGTGTTCGCCATGCCGATATCGTTGAAATAGGATGTGACGGTTTCGAATTCCGATGAGAGGCTGGCCAGAAACGGTGGGACGCTTTTGGTTTCTGAGGTGAACACCGGGATATCAAAATTGTCGGGATGAGACTGACGCGCATCATAGGCGAGAAAAGACACGGCTCCGGCAAATACGGGACGCTTGCTAAAACCGTCAATCATATGTTCTGGATGAGATTCTGCACTTTCATCTCCAACCCACACCTCCCAAAACTTGGGAACAGAT
>CALEEY010000202.1 GCA_937877085.1 uncultured Bacteroidota bacterium | reverse complement strand
CGACCTTACCTTCTTCCAATGGCTCCCTTAGCCCTTCGAGCGCGGACCGGTCGAATTCAGTTAGCTCGTCTAAGAAGAGTAGTCCATGGTTTGCTAGGGATATCTCACCTGGTAGTGAAGGTCTTCCTCCGCCCAGTAATCCGGCTTTTGAAACGGAGTGATGCGGCGCTCGAAAGGGTCTAGAAGGGATGATTCCGGAGCCTGTTAACCCACGAAGTGAATGGATGCTGGTTGTTTCCAGTTGCTCCGCGCGGGTCCAACGTGCCTGTAAGCCTTGATAAGCCCGGCACAAAAGGGTCTTGCCGCATCCCGGCGGCCCAACTAACATAATGTTATGACGCCCCACAGCGGCAATCTCCAAGCCTCTTATGGCCGCTCGCTGTCCCACGACTTGGGATATGTCGGGCCAATGAGCCAATGGGCCCTCAACTGATTTGACTCTTGGATAGTGCCTCGCATCCGGGTTAAACGTCCCCTTGATTACGGACGCGGCCTCTGCCAGCGTTTTCACGGCGATAACTTCGATTTCCGTAATAGCGGAAGCCTCCTGCAAATTGTCCCACGGAACAATTACACGCTGAAAACCACCCCGGACGGCCCCCAGAACCGCCGTTAAGACACCTTTGACGGGTCGCACCGCACCATTGAGGGACAATTCACCCAGGAACAGATCGGTCGCTCGAATGCCTTCAGTCGGAATCATGCGGTCTGCCGCTAAAATGCCCAGAGCAATAGGTAAATCATAGAGGGTACCCTCCTTGCGAATATCTGCTGGGGCTAAGTTTACGGTGATCGCCCCCCGAGGAATCGCAAATCCAGAGGCCCCCAAGGCCGATTTGATTCGATCCAAGGCTTCCCGCACCGCTCCATTGGGCAAGCCCACTATAGAATGACGAGGTATACCAGAGATGATGCTGGTTTCGACGATGACCGATACCGCATTTACGCCGTTTGTTGCGCTTCCATACAGCCTACTATAACGGACTTTTGACCCCATTCTGATACCGGACGATTGTTTAACCTTGGTCTTCTGACCCAGCACCACCCGATCCATAACACGGAATTGAGTACAGGCCGAAATAATTGTGTGTTTGCATAAATTGCGGACACTATCGCTTAATTTGTACCTTTCGCCTTGAAACGAACTCGTACGTTGAACGAGCATTCGTGAGGACCTCGTGGCCATTAACCCCTTTTCCTAGACCAGCCAATGCCCATAACTCTTGGAATTACTGGAAATACGCAAAAGGAACGGATGTGGGATCCTGTTGCGAGCTTGATAGAGGAACTTAGATCCATACATACCCGATTTGTGGTTCATCCGGAACTGGCAAAAGGGTTAATAGATCGTGGTTCCATGTTGCAAGACAATGAGATAGCTCCTACCATCTCATATTTTTTGGAGACGGCCGAACTAATCATTTCGTTTGGGGGCGACGGAACGCTACTCAACACCGCTCATCTGTTAGGGTCGCGACCAACACCCATTTTGGGTGTAAACCACGGCCGACTGGGCTTTTTAGCTCAAATAGAAGGTTCAGAACTCCAACATCGCGTTCAGCAGTTGAAATCAGGTGATTTCATGGTGGAAGAGCGGGTGGTTTTACAGGCCACGTTAGAATCCAAAGAACCGCTTCTTGCCAACTTCGCGCTGAATGAGTTTACCATTCAACGCTCCGGAGACACTGGTTTACTCACGTTTGAGGTTACCGTAAACGACGTTCACCTCAACACCTATTGGGCTGACGGGTTAATCGTTTCGACGCCAACCGGGTCGACAGCCTATTCCCTAGCTCTCGGGGGACCTATTATGGCCCCGGGATGTCGTTCCATCTTAATATCTCCTATTGCCCCGCATACACTGACCGTGCGGCCTATTGTCATCCCCGATGTGGCAAAGATCGACATTCGCCTCTTGGACCAAGGAAAGTCCCACGTCTTCACCTCCGACGGTATAAATCATCCAAATGCGCTCTTATCGGGAGGAGTTCATATTGAAAAAGCTCAACATCACGTTAAACTGGTCAGATTCAGCGATCAGGACTACTTTTCGACGCTTAGAAACAAGTTGATGTGGGGTGCGCACCGTTCGAATCCGGGTAGTTAATTGTCAACTGCGCGTGAAACCGTAAAGTTAGCATTCCTTTGGTTGACTCCGCTCCGAATGAGGCCGTATATTCGTCGGCTGTGCTTGGTCAGGTAGCTCAGTTGGTAGAGCAATGGACTGAAAATCCATGTGTCGGGGGTTCAATTCCCTCCCTGACCACCATTTATTGATTGATGAACGTGCGTATTCCACGAGATCCTCAAATTGGATGGGTTGCACGGCGAAGAAAAGAGGCCTTATCTTTTCGGTCTTGATATCAAGATTCATCATCATGATTCAAATGGTCCGGTAGTTCAGTTGGTTAGAACGCCTGCCTGTCACGCAGGAGGTCGCGAGTTCGAGT
>CALEEY010000201.1 GCA_937877085.1 uncultured Bacteroidota bacterium | reverse complement strand
CGAAGCGCTTCGACATTACAAATGGAGTACCACGATACCGGGAAAATGGGTCGTCAATCTTGAAAAATGGCAGACGCTTGAAGATAAGTGGACGCGAGAGGTCGACCATTTGATTGTGGTGATCGAAGAAATGGCCGAGCGATTGGTTACCAATGGTCTGAGCCCATCTCACCTATCGACGGTGCCCAATACCATTCATTTGGATGATTTTGCTTCATGGCCGCTCCAGCACCTGTCAGGTTTTGATGAGTTGCGCCCGCGATTGATCTATACCGGTGGAATGGACAAACATCGGGGCCTTGAGGATGTGATTAACGCCATGCCCATCATAGCGAAGCAGCACCCGAGCGTGGAATTAGTGCTGGTGGGGGACGGCGCTGTCATGCCGGAACTGAAAGCCCTTGTTTCGGCCCTTGATCTAGATGACCAGGTTGTTTTTACCGGGTGGCAGGATCAGAAAAAGGTCAAAAGTTATATGGAGACCTGCGATATTGGAATTATTCCGCATAAAAAGACGATCCACACCGATCACACCATTCCTCACAAGCTCTTCCACTATATGTTTATGGAGCTTCCTTGCATCGTCTCAGACTGTAAACCACTAAAACGAATCGTTCAAGAGACCCATTGTGGGTTGGTATACACATCTGGAAAGGCGGAAGAACTAGCTGCACACGCCATCGCCCTAATCGAAAATGCAGATCTTCGGAAGCAGCAAGGGTTGGCCGGAGCGGCTGCCGTTCGGGACCGATACAATTGGGATGCCACTTCGGCGGCTTTGGTACAGGTGTATCGATCGCTCTTAGGAAGCTAATCGCCGCGCCAAACCGCCGAAAACCGCCGAAAACTGCCGAAAACCGCGCCAAACCGCCGCAAACTGCGCCGCTCACACCCGCGGCCGCGCCACTCATCACCCAGCCTACCGCATGCGCCAAACCGCCCCTCTACAAGGTCGGGAGTGTTTTCGCGAGGTGTTCTGCAATCCGGTTCGCCGCCTTCCCATCCCACAAAGCAGGAATGCGTCCTTGCTTCCAATCGCCAGCAAGGGCCTTTCGCCCCGCGGCAACGATCTCGCCTACATCCAGATTCATCAACTCGTTGGTTCCTTCATCAATGGTCACCGGCCGCTCCGTATTGGGGCGAACAGTTGCACAGGGGACCGATAATGCGGTTGACTCTTCCTGAACGCCACCGCTGTCGGTCACGATTAACCCCGCGTGCATCATCAAATTCATAAATTCGAGGTAGCCAATCGGCTCCGTCATTCGAATGCGTGGCTGCGCGGCTAAAGTTGACGCTAAACCAATGGCCTCCAGTCGCTTGGAGGTACGCGGATGGATAGGGAAGACCACCTCGCCCATATCCGCTAAACCCAAAAGGGCGTGGGCAAAAACGCTCAGTTGCGTATCGTCATCGACCATGGCCGGACGATGGGCGGTAATCAAGAAATACTTGCCTGTATCCAATCCAACCGATTCGGAATATTGGGTAGCGCGAGCTTTTTCCTCGAATCGACGAAGCGAATCGATCATCACATTACCCGCAAAGATCACTTTATGGTCGGGGACTCCTTCGTTTTTAAGATGGGTTAGGCCAGAAGGTTCGCTTACATACAACAGATCTGAAATGGCGTCCGTAACGATTCGGTTGATTTCCTCAGGCATTCCTGGATCAAAGGATCGTAAACCCGCCTCGACGTGAACCACGGGTATGCACATTTTTTTGGCTGTCAACGCCGTAGCCACCGTTGAATTCACGTCGCCTACCACCACAACCACATCGGGCCGATTGGCCATGAATACCTTCTCGGTTTCGACCATCACGGCAGCCGTCTGCGTGGCATGAGATCCTGAACCGATGCCCAAGAACATATCCGGTTTGGGCATTCCCAATTGCGTAAAAAATATATCACTCATTTTGGCGTCATAATGCTGGCCAGTATGAATGAGGGAGTTTACAAAATGCCCATAATCCCTAAAAGCC
>CALEEY010000200.1 GCA_937877085.1 uncultured Bacteroidota bacterium | reverse complement strand
CTCCCTCCGATTTACCAGCTTGACCTCAGTGGATCGTATTCGATGCGGCTCGGAAAGTATACGCTTCAACTCAGAGCTGACATCATCAACGTCCTAAACCGAGACAATACAGCCGAATGGCGTTTTGAATTGGACGAGGAAACGTATTTTGGCAACGGATCTGGAGCTACCACTGGGCTTTTAGAGCGCTCTGATCGACATCTGCTTCCGAGAGTCGTAAGTGTCGCTGCCCGATTGACTTGGTAATTCTGTTCCTGACGTGTCGGTTGCCGTATCCGTAATCGGACCTACCTGAGCTTCTTCAAGGGCTGCCGGAACAGCCAGTAAAGTATTTTCCGTTTCGATCGTTATCTCGTGGAATCTTTTTTGAAAAATGATAATTCCGACCACGCCCAAAACGATGGACATATCAGCCACATTCCAAATGGGAAACAAGGCCATATAATTCCCACCAATGAATGGAATTCCGTCCGGAACGTAGCCTTTCCAAACATTTATATGGATGAAGTCCACCACTTTACCTAAAAAATAGGGATCTCCGTAGATCAATTTGCCGAAAAAGACGCGATCGATAATATTCCCAAGTGCGCCGCCGAGCACAAAGCTTAAGCTGGCCCTGTATGGACCATAAATAGATCCAATCTTAAAGAGGTACAGGACAATCAGAAACGTAGCCAGAATGCTAAAAATGGTAATCATGGCCGGGGGACCAAATCGAATACCAAAGGCCATACCTGGGTTTTCGGTAAAGGTAAACTTCAACCAGTCGCCCAGCAGTGGAATGGACTGCCCTAATTCCATCGTGTTAAGGACGATGAACTTAGTGATATGATCAACTAGTATGACCACCGACACAATGACGGTCGATCTAACTTTCCATTTGTTGGGATTTTCCATAAAAAAGAGCGCTCTCGTTTTGGCGTAGAGAACGCCCTGGGCTGAAGCGCCAAACCTAGTCTGATTACCTTTTCTGTTTGAGCTTGGCTGCGATCGAAATTTCAGTGTGTGGCACGGCTTCCAATCGTTCCTTCGAAATGGGGTTGCCAGTCACTTTGCAAACTCCATAGGTTTTGTTTTCGATGCGCTCTAGGGCTCTATCCAAGTATCCGATATACTTTTGCTCCCTCGCTACCATCAAATACAGCTTCTCACGCTCCATGGCATCCGTACCTGCGTCGGCCATATGGTGGCTATAGGCCGTGTCGTTTTCAGACTGTTCGCGAGCATCCACTAACTGCGACCTCATGCGATTCACGTCTTCATGAGCAGCATCGCGTTTTTGCACTATCAGAGCCTTGAAATAAGCCAAGACATCATCAGAATAAGGAGTTTGAATTCCTCTGATAAACGTTTCTTCTTCGTGTGTAGATTCTGATTCCATCTTCATTATTAATTTAATCGATTCGGATCTAGCCTTCGCTGCCAAGTCGCCGGATTCCGATCGTTAGCCGCTCATCATTGATCTCAAATTCGGAGGTTACGTCACCTGCAGGAACGTGGGCCTCTTCCAACTCAACACTCAACGTCTCGTTCCTTACCCAGGCTGCATGTAATTTAAGAGCAGCGACTATATTTGTCGAGCCAGAAAACGATACCCGAATGCGGTCAGTTACGGCAAAGTCAGCCTCTTTTCGCATGTTTTGGATGCGGTTTACAGACTCACGAGCAAGCCCCTCAGCGACCAATTCATTAGAAAGTTGCGTGTCTAAAGCTACGGTAATCCCCTCTTCTTGCCCGACTAACCAGCCTGAAATCCCTTCACTGCTGATTTCGATGTCCTCTGGTAGAAGCTTGATTTCCTCTCCCTCAATGGTCAGAACGATCTGCCCATTTTCCAAAAACGAGTCGATCGATTCCGAATTCATCTCTCGGACATACCCACTTACGGCCTTCATATGTCGTCCTAAGCGCTTACCGAGCGTTTTGAAATTAGGTTTTGCCTGTCTGGAGACGACTTCGGATGATCCAGAAACGTATTCAACGGCCTTTACATTGGTTTCGTCGCGAATAATTCCGGCAACCTCATCGATCACGTGCTTTTCTACACCGGTGCCGACTACGACCAAAATACGAGGTAGCGGTTGCCGTACGTTGATGCCTGCGGTGTTTCGAAGCGCCAGCACGATGGACGAAATAACGCGCGCAAGAAACATTTTATGCTCAAGACCGGCGTCCTGATAGGCTTTGAATTCGCCCTCGGCAGGGAACTCGGTTAAGTGGACCGATTCGGCTGAATCGATACCCGCGC
>CALEEY010000199.1 GCA_937877085.1 uncultured Bacteroidota bacterium | reverse complement strand
TCCTGCTATCCGTACCCATTCCTTGACGAACGTGGTCTACATTGGCACCGACCTTTTCGCACAGATTTGCCACTTCGTTGATGAATGAAATTTTAGTCGCAAGGAAGGAATTGGCAGCGTATTTGGTCAATTCAGATGACCGTTCGTCCATTATTAGGATAGGATTTCCCTGACGAACGAATGGCTCGTAGATAGATCGCATGATTTCTTCTGCTTTTTGGCTAGAAGTGCCTACCACGATCCGTTCTGGCTTCATAAAGTCCGCGATTGCGACTCCTTCGCGAAGAAATTCAGGATTAGAAACTACGTCAAAGTTCTTTCCAGCAACATGGCCTTCCGATTCTAAAATTTCCCTGACCGAATCAGCAGTCCCTACTGGGACGGTAGATTTATTAACAACAACACAATAGCCGGAGTGATTTGTTTGCCGCCAAATCTCAGCTAGGTTTTTAGCCGCTCCTTTTATGTAGGAAAGGTCAGCCGCACCATCTCCCCCTGGAGGAGTGGGAAGTGCAAAAAACAAGACTTTGCACGAGTTAGCCGCGTCTTCTAATTGAGTGGAGAAGGTGAGGCGTCCTTCTTTGATATTACGTTTTAAAAGAAGCTCCAGTCCAGTCTCAAATATGGTTGGGATTCCGCGTGCTAATTTGTCAACTTTTGTCGGATCGATGTCAATGCAGAGGACTTCATATCCCATTTCTGCAAAACAAGTCCCCGTTACCAGGCCAACATAACCGGTACCTACGATTCCAATTTTCATAGTGCTGCTTGCTTAAGGTCGGATTCAACCATTTCCTGAATCATGGTATCGAGCGTGTATTCTGGAAACCACCCCAATTCTTTATTGGCTTTAGACGGATCGCCAAGAAGGAGTTCAACTTCCGCAGGTCGGAAGTATCTCGGATCTACCGCAACACATGTTTTTCCGGATGCAGAGTCTATTCCAATTTCCGACACTCCGGAACCCGACCATTCTAGATTTATTCCTGCAGCCTGAAAGGCGCTCTGACAAAAGGATCTAACGGTATGCATGACACCCGTCGCCAATACAAAGTCTTGAGGAACTTCCTGTTGCATCATCATCCACATCCCACGGACGTAATCTTTTGCATGGCCCCAGTCCCGCTGGGAATCCATATTTCCGAGAAAGACGCAATCTTGCTTGCCCAAGCTGATATTGGCAGCCGCTCGAGTAATTTTTCGAGTAACGAAGGTCTCCCCCCGAATTGGGCTCTCGTGGTTAAACAGAATGCCGTTGCACGCATACATATTATAAGCTTCACGGTAATTCACCGTTATCCAATAGCCATACAGTTTTGCAACCCCATAGGGGCTTCGGGGATAAAAAGGAGTAGACTCCTTTTGCGGAGTTTCCTGAACCAAACCGAAAAGTTCAGATGTTGAAGCTTGGTAAAACTTAGTTTTTCGTTCCAGTTTAAGGATTCTAATCGCTTCCAGAATTCTTAAAACTCCCACGGCATCAGAATTTGCAGTGTATTCGGGTGTGTCAAAGCTGACCTGTACGTGACTCTGGGCACCCAGATTGTAGATTTCATCTGGTTGTACTTCTTGAATGATACGAATCAAGTTCGTTGAGTCCGTAAGATCGCCGTAGTGAAGAAAAAACTGCTGGTTTGGAACATGAGGGTCCTGGTACAGGTGATCAATGCGCCCAGTGTTAAACGAACTCGAACGCCGTTTTATACCATGGACTTCATAGCCTTTCTTTAGAAGTAATTCTGCTAGGTATGCTCCATCTTGGCCTGTAATGCCAGTTATGAGGGCTATTTTCATATTATTAATTCAGGTATCCAAGTTCTTGACGCAAGTGGTAAAGTACGATAATCACATCTCCCTATCGATCCACTAGGAGCAGAATTCATAAGGGTGGCTTTTCAACGCAAAATACTGTTTACTTCAGCGCACAAATTCGGGACCAAAGTTAAAAATGCACCCCAAAAGAGAATTTATGTGCTTCTTATTATAAAGGTGATTAGGAGTTCAATGGGAGGTCACATTAAGCAAACACGTGATTGCCATCAATACGTTTGACCTTTCCCCTTGAATAGTACCATAGCAGATGAGAGTTCTTCTGAGTATTCTTAAATACAAAGACAGGAGGATTCCAATGAAAGGAACGAGATTTACAGAAGAACAGATTGTACGGGCAGTCAAGGATTATGAATCTGGGCGTAAAGTCCAAGAGATTTGCAGGGAGCTGGCCGTTGCCGAAGGCACGTTTTACCGATGGCGCTCAAAGTATGGCGGAATGGAAGTACCGGATGCTAAAAGGCTTAAAGTGCTTGAGTCAGAAAACCAACGACTCAAACAGATGGTAGCTGATCAGGCACTTGATATCTACGCACTGAAAGAGGCCCTCCGGGGAAAGTATTAAGGCCTGTTTCACGAAGGAAAGCCGTAACGATCATGAAAGAAGCAGGCCTATCTGAACGCCGCGCATGTGATTTTGCAGCGATCAGTCGCACGAGCTATCGCTATGTTCGAAAGAATGCTAGTGAGGACAAACTCCGTGACCGAATCAAGGAGCTGGCCCGGGAGCGCCTCCG
>CALEEY010000198.1 GCA_937877085.1 uncultured Bacteroidota bacterium | reverse complement strand
GTACGGCGACGCGTACGGTGGATGACTCATGTGACGCGTACGGCGTGGAGCGTAATCGTGACTTGGTGTTTCCCCATGTCGTAGCCGAAAACAGTAACTTTCAGATTTCAGAAGAATCATTACAACCTAAACCTAAACCTAAATCTGAACCCAAACCCGAAGCGCATTCAGAAGAGAACGGTTTGGGCTTTGAAGCAATAGAGCGGATTCTTGAATATGCGGTTAATCTCTCACTAAAGAAGTGTCCCCCAATCTTGCCTGCTGGCGAACGATTACTGGCGAAGAAGAAGCGGGAATTTGAAAGGCATCTGCATCGTGTGCTTCCGAAGATTCCGCAGAACATCATCAATTTGTGTAACACAAATCCCTCGTGCATTAAAGCTCAAATGATCGGTGAATACATCCAATGTCGATTTGAGGATTCGGTAGTTCCGCAAGGAGTTATAGACGCAATTTTCTGCGAACCGTACCCAGAGGCCATGGATCAGTTCATTTTAGTGTTCAAAACGAACGACGACAAATAGAAGGCAACGCCTCTAAGCCCAACGCCTCTAAGCCAGGACTGTAAGCCAGGCCTGTAAGCCAGGCCTGTAAGAAAATCCTAGAAGAGGTCTGCGACGGATCTGCCGTAAGCGATACCACGCTTGCCGAATAGACCGATTGCTTTGGTGGTCGTGTTGACACGACCTAACGCCATGAGGGAACTTGTCACCGGGTTTCGGTTGTATTGCCTAACTAGGTACGACTTGACTTTCAATAGTTTGTTTGGCCTGTACCGCAAGGGCTGCTTTCAATGGGGTGATAGCAGGGCTGGTAGGCGCAAGTAGTTCAATGAGGGCTTAGGTGGCGTCTGGTGGTGGCGGCGGAATATTCGACGGTGAAGGAAACTTCAATTTTGCTTTCGCTTTCCGCTTTTGCCGATAAACCGACACGAATAGGCCAATTGACACAAACAGACATAGGTCAGGTAAAAGTGTGGACCCCTCAAAGCTTTCATAGGGCGTTACAGCGTTTGACATGTAGATATACATAAGGACCACAGCCGCCCAAAACTTTAGACGGTGATTTTTTGGTCGTAATGTTTTGTCCTTCTTTCTTGTCATTTCCCTCTCCTTATGTTTCGGGCTAGCGTGCCAACCGAATAGTTGCAGGGGTGTAGAAGCCGTTTTAAGCCGTTGGTTTTGGCTTGTTGGCTCATCCTCGACGCCTACGGTGTTTAGGACCAAGGGCTTCCGCAATAAATTTGTTTACGAATTCCTCATTAAGCAAGCCCTTTTCTTGCATGGCTTGAAGATGTCGACGGGATCCACACGTCCAGCAGGTGTGCATCGTTATACCCTGGTTTGTTTCGCTATGGCCGTGTATATCCACCTCTTCATGACAATATTGGCAGATTGAGGTTCCAGCGTTCATGAAGCCAGCCGTTCGCGCACTACTTGACCAACCAATACACCCACAAGGAAACCCGGTCTTGATCTCATAAGCGTATTTTAACCCTATTTTCGGTTGCGGTGACCAGACTCGCTCGGTTTTCTGGTCCATCTTTTTGATTGATTTACCCTGAAAGTGAGGCACGTCGTCCTCGGTACGGTTTAAATGGGCATTGTCAACAGTTTTGTTACAAGACTGTTCTATTAAAGTCAATTTGAGAAATTGACACATCAATCTGAGACGAGAGTGTGATGGGATTATTTAAAAGAAGCCCGCCGAAGGATTCGACTTCAGACAATGCCCAAATTCAAATTCCCAATGGTTGGGGTGTATTGCAGGGAACAGGCCGGCCGGTCCCGCTACATGGCAACGGGCACCAAAAGAATTTGTCACGTCTGTCTACTCATGCTTCTGTCGTGCCGGTTCGTTTGAAATATGACGTTTCTGACAGGACGGAGTTGAGCATTCATTCAACAATTGGCTGGTTGGCAGATGTGAACGAACATGTTCGACCGCAATGGCGGAAACGGGCAGACCAATCGGCACAAGAAAAATTGATAATTATCGGAAGTTGTCAGATTTTTAAATTAAGTGACGGAAGTTTTGGGATGCGAGTGTTTTTGAATCGTCCGGATGAAATTGCCGTGGATTTAACGGGTATCGATTCGAAAGCACTGAGCGACTCTCAAATTGAAAAGTCTTTAACTGCGCTCTCAGATTTAGAGGACCTGGATCCTGAGTCGGTAGCAGGTGTGCGTAGTCAGGCCAAGAAGGCTGTGAAACTGGTTGTAGCTTTATACCAGCATGCTCTTTCATTGGATGAAACTGCATCTGCCAA
>CALEEY010000197.1 GCA_937877085.1 uncultured Bacteroidota bacterium | reverse complement strand
GGCATCGATCGTGATGGAAGCAAGTGCCTCGCTAAACGAGAGGCCGTTGGCGGCCGCCACTCCTGCTTCGAATAGGATGACCCTCGTTTTAGGCACGTACGCTTCGAATCCACTTTGCAACGCAAATGGAATTCCTGCATCGCGAAGCAAAGAAGCCGCTTCGAACGTGGCATTGGAGCGTTCTCCGCCGTGGCGCGCCATGGTTGGATGGGTGATGACGGGGACACCGGCCGCTTTGATCTGATCCGTTACCAAATACGCTTCCGAGGCCGAGTCGAGGACGATTTTAATGCCGAACTCTTCAGCCAGGCGAAGGGTGGTCAGAATATCGTAAGAGCGCTCAACGGTGACCAACAAGCGCATTTTGCCATCAAGAACCGCTTTAAACGCCTCCATTCGTAGGTCTGTGCCTTTTTCCGGGTCGTAATCTTTCGCTTTTAGGAGTTCGCCGCGGAGCATGGCAATCATTTTGGAACGCGTTCCGGGCGCACCGGTCGTGGCGCGGCCTCCATCGCCAAGTGTAACGGCTACCATGGCCGCTGGATTGATGACGGATTCCGCGACATCGTTGCCAACCGTTTTCACGATCATGGTCTGGCCAGACACCAAGACGCCGGGGCCGTGGCCCGTGTGCATGGTGGTCACGCCGAAACTGCGAACCCACTCGACGAGATCTTCCCGTGGATTGTAGGCGTCAATGGCGCGCAGTTCTGGCTGCATGGGGGACGAACGCTCTACCTGATCCTGATCGTCCGTTTGATTGAGGTATCCTGCCAGCCCAACTACCGTGTGCGCATCCACTAGGCCGGGTGTTACGACAGCAGCTTCCATGACTGTATAACCAGAGGGAACGGCGAACTTGCCCACCCGCTCGATTTTGCCATCGCGAATGAGAACGACCCCATTTTCAATGGGTTCGCCCGCCATGGTATAGACCATTTTCCCCTTGACGGCAATTTGAGCCTGGGTAGTTTGAGCCTGGGTAGTTTGAGCCTGGGCAGTTTGAGCCTGGGCAGTTTGAGCCTGGGAGGAATCAGGCGCCAAAAACAAAAGGGCCGCAAGGGCTATTAGGAATAGTCTCATTGTCCGGCCTCTTCTTCGAGAAGGTGAAGGTGCATTACTTGTTCGTTGCTAGCTCCGTAACCGCCCGTAGCATACATACGGTCCTGAGCGTTCGATCTATCGAATACCCGTTGGCCATCGATCCATGTCTCCTGTACGTGGGTGTAGACGCTTAGAGGATCGCCAGTCAGGATGATAAAATCGGCATCTTTGCCCGGCGTCAACGAGCCAACCCGGTCACCCAGGTCAATCATTTCAGCGCCCGCTAACGTCATGCCGAAAAGGGCTTTTTCCCGGCTCATGCCGGCGCGAACGGCCAAGGCCGCCTGTCGCAAAAAGAAACGGGAATCGGAAATGCCATCGTCCGTGTGAAAACCGACCAGTACGCCGGCCTCTTCGAGCACTCGTCCCGACTTGAAATTGTTGTCTTTGGCCTCCAGTTTACCACCGGGGCTATCAACCGAAATGAGGGATACAGGGATTCCGGCTGCGGCAATTTCGTCTGCCACTTTCCAAGCGTCAGAAACATGGTGCAGCACGACTCGAAATCCGAATTCCTCGGCTAGGCGCAGGACGGTCAGAATATCGTCACTGCGATGGGTGTGATGGTGGACTACTTTCTTACCCGACATGGCGTCGAGCAGGGCTTCGTAGCCCAGATTCATGGGCGGCGCATCTGCGCTATCTGCGGCAGCCTTCACTTTTTTCTCCCCATACTCCCGTGCTTTGATGTATTCGGCGCGTACGAGGGCCGCGGCTTTGGAGCGC
>CALEEY010000196.1 GCA_937877085.1 uncultured Bacteroidota bacterium | reverse complement strand
AAAACGTAGTTCACGTCGAAAACCGAGTGGACCCAGCATCTGATATCGAAATTATCGAAACGGAATTGATGCTGAAGGATATCGATGCCGTCGAAAAAAGAATTGACCGAACCCGAAAAACGGCGAAAGGCGGAGACAAGCGCCAGAAAGACGAGCTCTCTTTTTATGAGCGACTTCTGGCCTACCTATCAGAAGGAAAAGCTGTCCGCAAGTTCGATGCAGCAGATTCGGAGCAGGAATGGCTTAAATCGCTGTTTCTATTGACCAATAAGCCGGTTGTGTATGCGGCAAATGTAGGTGAAGACGACATCCTGACGGGCAATGCCTATGTGGATACCGTTCGCAAAATTGCGGACGAAGAAGGCGCCACCGTGGTTGTCATTTCGGCCGAGCTCGAAGCGCAGATTTCCGAGCTCGATGACGACGAAAAGCAAATGTTTTTGGATGATTTGGGCCTCGAGGCCTCGGGACTTGATCGACTCATCCGTTCGGCCTACGAGCTGTTGGGATTGATCACGTTTTTTACTTCGGGACCGAAAGAGACACGGGCCTGGACCATTACCCGTGGCACGAAAGCTCCGGGGGCAGCCGGCCAAATTCACTCGGATTTTGAGCGGGGATTTATTCGTGCTGAAACCATCAAATTCGTCGATTACGTCAAACACAATGGGGAATCGGGCGCTAGAGATTCGGGCGTTTTAAGGTCAGAAGGCAAGGAATATACCGTTCTGGATGGCGATGTGATCCTGTTTCGGTTTAACGTTTAGGCCAATTCTGGTGGTTCTTGAGGACTCACTAGCGACCGGGACCCGTCACGCGGGCGCCCCTTGAAGGCGGCACTGGCCCCTAGAGACCCCTAACTCGTCCGAAATACACGGATATAACAGGCGTTCCAATTCGCCGGGAAGGTGTTTTTATAGACTCCTCCAGCAGGGCAATAGGGTTTTTGTAGTAGGATAGCCGATACCCAATTCGGACACCTTGGCTGGTTGTTTTGGGCGAACCAAAGTGGGCCCCTAAAAACAACCCGACGGAAACTCCAGGTTCCACGTGACCGCGACCGAGGCCGCTAATCACATCAAAAGACTTCTCGTTCGAATCCAATACGTTGTTGTTGTTGGCATCGTCGAAATAGGGATAGGCCCAACCAATGAGCGGGCCCGCCGAAGCAAAGAGAAACGGCCTGAAATTGTCCTCGATTTGACTTTTAAAAAGCCGTTGCTCCAGCCCCACTTGTAGGGGCACCTCCAAAAGATAATTCGCCTTGTTTGGCACATCTCGGCTTCCGAGTCGGTCAAAAAAGGCCACCTCCCGCTCGTCTTTCGCGGCCCCCAGTATCACCTCAAAAGACAATCTTTGCCCCAGGGCGATGTCGCTTGACACATAGCCGCCGAGCCCAAATCCGCTGTTTGTGAGTACTACTTGAAGTCCATAGGCCCGTCCTTGGCCCAGTGAATCGACCTGGCCCACGGCCAACCCCGCCATTTGTGATACTAAAATGGAAACGATTGCGAGATATTGACCTACCAATTTCATGAGAGGGACAACCGAATTGGAAAAGAATAGTTCAGGTGTCGTATGTGCTTGGATTAGACACCGTATTTTGAGGGCGTATTCTTTCGCCCGCGCGAACACAACCGAAACACCTTTCATTTTTGGACTACCGCTTTCTCATAGCTAGAAGATACCTGGTCAGCCCGCGATCGGTCTCCCTAATCTCCAGAATTACAGGAATTTCGGTGGTTGGAATAACCCTTGGCGTGGCCGCGCTCATTGTCGTTTTGTCGGTGCTGAATGGTTTTTTTGAATTTGTCCGGGACATGTTGGTGTCTTTTGACCCCCATGTTCGCATCGTAAGTGTGGAGGAAAAGGGATTTGATTCACCCGACTCGCTCATCGCACTTGCCCTTACGCACGAACAGGTCCAGTCCGCCTCTGCTTACGTCGAGGGGAAGGCTATGCTTTTGCACCAGGGCGCAGGAGACGTAAACAAAGTGGTTGTAGTGAGGGGCGTCGACGCCTCGTTTCTTGAAAACGACGAGGGGGTGGCTGCGTCTACGACCCTCGGGTCTTTTAGTGTTAGTGAAATAGACGGACGCCCGGGCATCGTCCTGGGGAGACAGCTCGGCGAGCGCCTACTTCTTGCTCCTGCCGGTGGGACCGCTGAAGCAAGCCGGGTGGCGCTGCTCTCGGCACCGGCTATCGAAAGGATGTACACCCGCGTTCTATCGGGCTCGCCGTATCGACAATTTGAAGTAAGAGGCCTCTTTCAGCTGGAAGCGGTTTTCGACGAAAGCCATGCTTTTGTTGATCTAGGGGAAGCCCAGCGCCTGTTTTCCATGGGGCAAAAAGTTTCGGGAATTGAGCTTCGACTGCTCAACCTCGAGCAGGCCGATGAAGTCAAGGCTTGGCTCGAGGAGCGTCTTGACACGTCTCGGTTTGAGGTGACGACCTGGTACGACCTACAAAAACCGTTGTACGACGTCATGAAGCTGGAGAAATTCGGGGCGTCGTTGGTCTTGCTTTTGATCGTGATCGTAGCGGCCTTTAACATTGTCGGCTCCCTCACCATGATCGTGATCGAAAAACGCCGGGACGTAGGAGCCCTTAGGGCCATGGGGGTTAGTCAGAAGAAAATTCGGGAGATCTTTTTGTCGGTAGGACTTTTGATTGGACTCGTCGGGTCTGGATGCGGCGTGGCCCTTGGGCTCTTGATTTCTCTGGCTCAAAAGAAGTTTGAACTCGTTCCGCTGCCGGACGCCGGATCGTTTTTAATTAGTTCATATCCGGTATCGATTAATGGATGGGATGTGTTTTTGGTTGGCTCCGTGGCCATGCTTTTATGTGTCGGAGCCGCTATTTATCCGGCCGCTCGGGCGGCGGCCATCGAGCCGGCGGAAGCCATTAAGATGGATGGCTAATCCAAAAAGCGGGACCCACGGGCAAATATTCGTCAACCTTCACACAAATTCGGCAGAAAACACGGCTTTTGATGTACCGATTGTGCTTGCGCCACGAGTAATTGTCGCTGTATATTTACAATTCTGTGCCGGTTTCCCCGTCACAGAATGTCAAGCGCGGGTCGCCCCACTAGCGGCGTGCGCATAATTCGAAACGCCAGACCCCCTGTCCGATGGCGATGAGAGATGAAATTACAGGCAAAGGACCTGTAGCTGGGAATCACGTATCCCATGCACACAACAAGGCAAAGCGTCGCTTCGAGCCGAATATTCAGAAGAAGCGGTTTTTCGTGCCGGAAGAAGGTCGTTGGATTACCCTAAAGGTATCCGCCAAAACGATCAAAACTATCAACAAGAAAGGAATTTCGGCCGTGCTTACAGAAGCGCGTGCTAACGGAATGCTCGTTTGACCCGCATTAGGTAACACACCATGGCAAAAGGAAAAGACGTTCGCACGAAGATAATTCTAGACTGTACCGAGGCTCCAGGCACGTCACGCTATTCCACGATGAAAAATCGTCGTAATACGCCTGATCGTATGGAGATCAAGAAGTACAATCCAGTTCTTCGCAAGCACACGATTCACAAAGAGACCAAGTAAGGCCGACTCGACACGGTTCGAGTAAGCCTGTTTACAGGAAACTGAAATGGCAAAGAAGCAATCATTCGGCGATAAGGTTCTAAAGCAGAAAGCCGATGCAAAGAAAATGGCCAAAATGGTCATTTCTGAAAAGAAACCAAACGGCCAGTATAGCTTTCGCCACAAGATGGTGAACGTCAACGACGTAGCAGCAGAGCTTTCTGCGGCTAAGCTGAGATAAATTTCTATGCGGTTATTCGTAGCCGCAGCTCGGGGTGTAGCGCAGCCCGG
>CALEEY010000195.1 GCA_937877085.1 uncultured Bacteroidota bacterium | reverse complement strand
TGAAAGGATCAAATGAACCGGGATACAATGCTAAGCCTTTTATTCGCTTTGGCATACTTACTTGAGCGGGTTCTGATTAGAAAAAATAGTCACGGCGCTCTTCCCATACGATCTTGTAACCATAAACCGGGTATGCTCTTCAAATGAGTTTGATCGATCGTGCTCTAAAACGAACAAACCATCGGTCGAAAGCAACTCGATGATCCCATCAATAAGCGGCTCCAGTCCTAAATGACCGTACGGAGGATCCGCCAATATAAGCTGAAATTGGCCCGTATTTTGGGATTTTATCCATTTGTGCACGTCTGCCTTAAAAAACTGAACGTTTAAGTCCGCATCTAATGACAAAGCATTCTGGCGTGCTACTTGAATACTTTTGGCATTGCTTTCGACACCAACCAAATGACTAGCTCCCCTACTGACGGCCTCTAATCCGAGTGCACCCGTGCCGCAAAATAAATCCAAAACCCGAACATCATCCAAATCCATTCTGGCGCAAACCAAATTATAGATCGCTTCGCGTGTTTGGTCGGTGGTTGGACGTGTTTCAATTCCAGGAGGCGCAAGCAGTACCCGTCTTTTAAATCGTCCGGCGATGATCCTCATAACGGTTAAACGATGGATGCGCCTAAACAGGGGACAAAAGCCTGAATTGGAAACCCCTTTTCAAATCGATTCTGATCCAAGTTTACCATCGGCCCTGGATTTAAAATGCTGACCCGCTTGCCAAATTCTTGGGTCAGTAGTGAGATGAACGGAGCGGATATGGAATGTCCGTACACGGCAAGTAAGCAGTTATCGAAAGTCGCCTTCTGCATTCTACTCAGAACCTCATAGGCAAAATAAACGCGGTCCGAATCGGTAGGGGTATCGATCGAAATGGACTTTAAGGTCGCTTCCGCAGACAACCCAATGTAATCCGTTGACTCAGGATAGCAGCCAAGTAATAGCACATTCCCCTTCGGGGCTTGTTGAAGATCCATCAAGCGTCGATAGGACCTAATGGAGGCGTTGGCGCTGGGTATATGACCTTTGGCTTGCTGTGGAAAAACCTCGCACAAGCGGGCCAATCGTTGCGATATGCCTTGCGAAAGGTGATGGACGGCATATCCCGATATATCAGAATTGAATTTCTGAATGCTGTCTCCGGGGAAAACATCGCCGCCTTGTTCGCCACCATTGAGCAAAAGCGTTTCAAATCCGATTTGAACTTTGGTATCCACTCCCTGAACGTCACGCGACCGAAGACTTTCAAATCTGGTGAGCGTAGAGCTAGGCAAGACGAAGCGAATGGCGGAAGACGTAGTATCCCTAAAAACGTCTTTCAACGCACTTTGAATGGTTTCAATGTGCTGGGGCGCCCAACCGGAATACACCACGGCAGCGGCATCAAATTCGAACTCGCAATTTCCCAATCTCAATAGCCGCGGAGACGATATATCGTTCTCGACCTCAGCGTAACGCATGAGGTTTCCTACGAATTCTACACCGGCAGTCGACTGAGAGACCATGTTAAATCGGGACTTTAGCGGGGCAACTTCTTGAACTAAAAGCGAGAAATTTTCCCGAGCGAAAGACGAATATATCGTCCGCTACTCCCAACTTGCCGCATTCAAATCTGTCACATCTCCACTAGCGGTTCCGATATGGTCATCAGAATCGGGGTCAGATAACAAATACGTATGCGAACGCGAGGTGTCATTTACCGCAAGGATAAACATCTTCCCTGTGCGCGGCGAGTATGCAAGCGAATCAAGCATAAATCTTTCTCCGAACACACTGTCCGCCTTACTCATCATGGTTACGTCAGTTCTGATCCAAGAAACCAATGAATCTAAGGTCGTGACATAACGACCTTTAACTCGCTGATATTGAATCATCGCAATGCGAACCTGGTCCATTCGATGACGAGTCTCCTGGGTGACTTCCTTTTTCCGCTCAACGGCCGCGTAGGGTTCGGTGATTGAAATAAATAAAATGTAAAAAAGTGCAAGAATGGCTATGGATAGCACAACTTGGAGGACGGTTTGTAAGCCCCGGCTACTGGACGCCATATCGGTATCGTTTGACTAAATCCTAAAAACAGATGTGA
>CALEEY010000194.1 GCA_937877085.1 uncultured Bacteroidota bacterium | reverse complement strand
AACTAGGACCGGAATATGAAATCGGGGCAGGTTATCTTGAACTTTGGACACCCAGTCACTACCATCGAGTATGGTTTGAACACCTTGCGCTATTACATCGTAAGGACGTAGTCGCTGCTTGAAACGAACGTTCCTTAACGCCTGTTTTAAAGTGGCAATCGTCTCGATTGGAACGGTTCTCCCCCAAAGTTTCTGGGTTTCCCAGACGCTTGAGCCGGTTTTTATTGAGTGGCGTTCAAAAACCAGCATCGGGTCCCCTTTCTGTGGAAAACGTGTGCACTTCCTTAAAGACAAGCCTAGGCGCGCGTAGCGTAGGCTGTTGCTTTTGAGAGTGCTTGCTCCTCCACGTTGAATCGACTCCCTAAAACTGGTTTTAAATTCAGTTATTTCAACGATTTGTTTCAAGAGCCGCTCGGCATACGCCTGTTGGGCATCGTCAAGCTGTTTTTGTGGACGTTGAAAAGGGCCCGTGTTTTAGCGTACACGAAATGTTGATAAAAAGTGAGCAACAACATTTCAATCGGTTCAAAGCGACCCGTTTTCCTCTTTCCGGAGAAAATCGCCTTGAACCAAGTTGAACGTGCTGGGCACGTTCGGCCAAACCCCTATTTCCACCTTCCTTTTAAAAGGACTCAGCCCGGGACGGGCTGAATTGTATCTCTGTTGATTAGCATGACGAGAACCCCAGACCAAGTTTGGAAAGAATGCCTCGAAATTATTCGAGACAATGTTAGCCGACAAAGCTATCGAACGTGGTTCTCTCCCTTAAAACCTCTCCGTCTAGAAGAGGGTGAAGAACTCAGCAAGTTGACCATTCAGTTGCCCAGTCGTTTTTATTTTGAATGGTTGGAAGAGCATTATTTTGGACTGCTTCGCAAGACCGTAACCAAAGTACTTGGTCCCCAAGGACGCCTTTTTTACGATGTAGTCATCGAAAACGAAGATCAAGATACCGGATTCGATGGCACGGTTATGCAGCTTCCCGCGCGCCAGCCGGCTAATGAGCCTCAACCCGTATCCGCCGTAAGTGCGCCAAGGAGCGGCTCGCTCGGGAGTCAATCTTCGTTTGGAAGTGGCGGCTCCTTTGGAAAAGCGGCGCCTACCGGCGCTCGATTCGGATTTAGCCCGCAATCTTCGATGGGAAATATGGGGCCCATCACCAATCCGTTTGTCATTCCGGGCATTCAGAAGATTCAAGTGGAATCGCACTTAAACCCCAATTACACGTTCGATCGCTTTATTGAAGGGGATTGTAATCGGCTCGCTCGAAGCGCTTCGGTTGCCATCGCCCAGCAACCAGGCGGTACGAGCTTTAATCCATTTCTCTTGTACGGCGGCGTTGGACTAGGCAAAACCCACCTTATTCAGGCCATTGGTAACTATATCCAAGCCAATCGGCCCGACGCTACCGTCTTGTACGTGTCGAGCGAGCAGTTCACCAACGAATTTGTTCACGCCATTCAGCACAACCGAGTAAGCGACTTCTCCTTGTTCTATCGTCAAATCGATCTCTTGGTCATCGACGATGTGCAATTTTTCTCTGGCAAGGAAAAAACTCAAGAAGAGTTTTTCCACATCTTTAACGCGCTGCATCAAAGCGGAAAACAGATCATCCTATCGGCGGACCGTCCGCCTCGGGATATCCAAGGCATAGAAGAGCGGCTACTTTCTCGTTTCCAGTGGGGGCTTTCCGCCGATCTGCAACTCCCGGATTTTGAAACCCGAATGGCCATCTTGCGCCGCAAAGCGACCGAGGACGGCATTGTAATTAGCGACGATATCTTTGAGTTTGTGGCGCACAATATCAAGTCTAATATTCGGGAATTGGAGGGTGCTCTCATTCGTTTGCTCGCGCACGGAACGCTACACAAACGTGAAGTCGACCTGGCGCTGGCAAAGGACGTTTTAAAAGATTTGATTACCGATACCCGGGTCACGCTGACCATCGATCAGATTCAGCATCTGGTGTGTGAGTACTTTGGGATCTCCGAAGACTTAATTCGAGCCAAAACCCGAAAAAGAGAAATCGTACAAGCGCGTCAAGTTGCCATGCATTTCTGCAAGCAACTGACGCAGCACTCACTTAAAACAATTGGCCTCCATTTTGGTGGAAGAGACCATTCCACAGTCATTCATGCCAATCAGAGTGTCGAAAATCAAATCGATACTGACCCTAAGTTTAAAGACATGATTCAAGAG
>CALEEY010000193.1 GCA_937877085.1 uncultured Bacteroidota bacterium | reverse complement strand
TCGGTATTTCAAGAACGGTACATGGCGGAGCAGGATATGGGCCGCATTTTGATTGTGTTTTCCATCTTGGCCGTTTTAATTGCCTGTCTTGGACTTTTTGGCCTGGCTGCTTTCGTAACCACGCAGCGAACCAAAGAAATAGGCATTCGAAAATCTTTAGGAGCGTCAGCTTCAGGAATTGTACTGTTGCTCTTTAAAGACTTTGGAAAATGGATCATTCTCGCCAATGTGATTGCTTGGCCCTTAGCCTATATCGTAATGAACAAGTGGCTTCAGAATTTCGTGTTTAGAACCGAAATCAACTTATTCCAATTTCCAATTGCTTTGATTGGGGGGCTCATTGTCGCGTTTATCACGATTAGCTACACCACGATCAGGGCAGCACAGGCGAATCCCGTCCATGCTTTAAAATCCGAATAGCGGACATTCGTTCGGGTACGGTTCTTCATCCTACCCTACAAAATGTCGAAAGCCGAAGCCACTGTTGTGACTTCGGCTTTCGATGCTCCCCGGGTAGGATTTATTCGGCGTTTGGGCTGCAGGGCAGCCCAAGGCGCCTCATCAGTCGGCCCCGCTTCGCGCGGGCCTCGTGTGAACCTCCCTCGCTTTGCTCGGGTACGGTTCTGCATCCTACCCGTCGGTAAAATCAAAAAGGCAGACCCACCAAAGTGGATCTGCCTTTTATGCTCCCCGGGTAGGATTTGAACCTACGACCCTGCGGTTAACAGCCGCATGCTCTACCGCTGAGCTACCGAGGAATCTGCACATGGAATATTTTCCAGAGCGGCCCGAAAGATACCGTGATGTTTGAAGCGGGGCAAGTCCTTTTGCTAAGTTTTCAATTTCTTTGCAAAGCTATTTTATCCAGACGTTATTCGATCGATCAACATCCGGTAAAAATTGATCTTTATCGATCTCAACTCGAACAACGGATCCCGCTTTAAACTTCAATTGAGCCGATCTCTGGCCGGATAGCCAGGCAGAAACAGGAATCGATGCGGTAGCCGTTTCTCCATTGGCATAGGTTACGGTGACCGGTGCCGGAAACGGAGATAATCCCTTGTCTTCTATAGTTATTGTTACTCCAGAACTGGATTCGTCTACGTTCGCAATGGCTTGGTCTAGCGTCCACGTGGTGAAAAACATAGTTGTCCAGAACCAATCGTAATCGCTACCTAAAACATCGTTAAAGGTATTGAAAAGGTCATAGGGTTGCGGGTGTTTGAATTTCCACCGATTTGCGTATTCCTTGTACGCCAAAGAAAATCGTTCTTGGCCCACAATCCCGCGCAAGGCGTTAAGGGCAACGGCTGGTTTGTTATAGGAAGCAAGGCCTCTGGCTCCGCCGTCGAGCGGATACAGGTCCCCATGACGCATGGGTTCGACTTCGTCGCCTGTTCCCGCTATTCGGTAGTATCCTTGCCCCTCGGCCGTCCAGGAGTCCTGTTTCCAAAACTCAGAGGAACCCTCGGCCGTGTTATATGAGGTTAATCCTTCGTCCATCCAGGTGTATTCCTTTTCGTCTTGAGCCACGATCATAGGAAACCACATATGGCCAATTTCATGAAATGTCACGCCAAATAAACCTCTATCGTTTCGACCACCCCCAATATGGGTGATCATGGGAAACTCCATACCTCCTCCAATGACTCCTTCTGCCGTTGTCATATGGGCATAGGGGTACGGGAAAAACATGGTAGATAAATATTCGATGGTGAAACGGGCAAATTCAGCTGAACGTGCCCAAGCGGCCATTTCCGGACGATAAAAAGCAAAAATGTTCTTGTAGGACCCCTCAGCGACCTTGGCACGAGTGGCGTCCCAGAGATACTTATCGGACGTAGCAAATGCGAAATCCCTTACGTTTTCGGCATGAAATTTCCAGGTCAAGGTGCCCGTCGGGCTAGTCAGGGTGGCTTTTCCTAAATCTTCCTTGGTTACCACTCGAATGACATTGTCAGTCGTTTTTGCTTTTTGAAGTCGGTCGAGAGTGACAGATGTTAACACGTCCTTGGCGTTAACTAGATCTCCTGTTCCACCCACAATAAATTGTTCAGGAACGGTTAGGCTGACGTTGTAGGAACCGAAATCGGCGTAAAACTCGCCATTTCCCATGTAAGCATCGGCTTTCCATCCACTTACGTCATCATATACAGCCATTTGAGGAAACCAGTAGCCTACGAAGAAGATTTCTCCATCCTGACCGATGCGAGGCGCACCGGCTTCAGGGACTTCGAAAGACCAAGAAAATGTAAAGGTGGCCTGACTTCCCGATTTTATAGGTTCCGGTAACGTGATATACATCCGGGTACCATTTATCCTATAGCCTACTTCTCGAGATGAACCGCGCTCCAATAATTCCAATCCGTTGAATTCGGCGCTTGATAAGTGGATGCCACCGGTCAGTTTTTGAGCTCTATTGCGAACTACGCCTTCTTGGTGAAGATTTTGATGCAGATGAACAACGACCGAGTGAAGGTCGTCTGGGGAATTGTTGGTGTAGACAATCGACTCAGAGCCTCTCA
>CALEEY010000192.1 GCA_937877085.1 uncultured Bacteroidota bacterium | reverse complement strand
TGAGAGGGTATCCGTTGGGATCTTTGGGGCCTAGAAGCGATGATAATGATCCGTTTGGTGGAACCATCTTGAATAAATACTCGGCTGAGTTACGTTGGATGGCCATTCAATCGGAGCAATTGCAAGCGGCTCCGTACGCCTTTATTGACGCTGCCAACTCTTGGGACAGCTTCAAAAGTTACAATCCTACCGAAATATTCCGATCCGCTGGGTTTGGGATGAGATTTTTCCTTCCTATTCTTGGAATGGTGGAGATGGCCTATGGGTATAATTTCGATACATTTGAAGCCATCAACTCCAAGCATGACGGCTCCAAGAAGTGGTCTTTTCAGTTCAGCTTGGGACAAGGATTCGGACAATAATAGCCTGTAGGGTCCAAGATACTAGACACTTGTTTTCCCATTGACTCGTTTTCCTGAGGTAATGATTATGAGCGCCAGAAGAAATCAATTATGGATGCTGGTCGCACTGAGCTTCGGCTTCTTAGCACCCGCTGCTTCAGCCCAACAAAAAATTGGGTATGTAAACTCTGAAGTTATTCTTCAGGCCATGCCCAATTATGCCACGATTCAGCAGCAAATGGATCGAATGGCGCAGGATTGGCAAAAGGAGTTAGATCAATTAAAAAAGGATCTGGATGAGCAGTTTCGCGATTATCAAGCGCGTGAGCTACTTTACACCAACGAAGAGCGGCAACGTCGTCGTTCGGAAATTGTCAGCGCCGAAGACGATTTAGAGCGGCTTCGGGTAAAATATTTTGGGCCTGAAGGCGATATCTTTCTTGAGCAGGAAAAGCTTATGCGACCCCTACAGGAGAAGATTCTTCAAGCCATAGATGACGTAGCTACCGCTGAGGGGTACGATTACGTTTTTGACATAGCAGGAGACTTCCTGTTTATGTTTAGAAGGCCTCAATTTGACCTGTCTGAAAACGTACTGCTTGAACTTGGCATAGACGTTGCAAGTACTGGTCGTCAGACATCACCAAGTAACTAAACGCACTTCGGCTAGACAACCGCCGAGTCTGTGCACTGAAAAACAGTCATGAAAAAAAGAATTTTTGGTTTTCTTCTGGCCTTTTTTGTTTTGGGTATCACGGGTAGCGCCGATGCTCAAAATCTAAAGGTTGGCTATGCCGATCCTGAGATCATCATTACTTATATGCCTGAGTACACTCAGGTGCAAAGTCAAATGGCGATTGAGTATCGTACCAGTCAAGAAGCGCTTCAGGCTATGGCGGCGGATTTTCAAGACCGCGTAGAAAAGTATCAGAAACAACAGCCTCTGTTGTCGGCTGAACGTCAAGCAGAAAGAGAAGCGGAATTGGGTAAACTCCAAAGTGAAATTCAAGGCGCTGCATCCCGCAAAGATGAAGAACTTAATTTGCGTCAAGAAGAACTGATGGCTCCTTTACTTGAAAAGGTTCAAGAAGCCATTGATGCCATCGCGAAAGCAAAGGGTTTGGACATGGTTATCCGTTCTCCTGCATTGCTTTATGTCAATTCAGAGCGCATCATCAACATCAATATTGATATTGCTAAACAATTAGGTATTGAGATTGATGACGCGTCGACGGCAGCCAAATAATGGTTGCTTAAAGTCGAATTTAAAAGGCGGGGGCCTCTTGAGGCCCCCGCCTTTCTTTATATTGTCTTTTCTCTGATGCGCCCTTTTATTTGGATCCAACATGAGCACGCAGTTATCACTCATAGACGCTAGCAAAGTAACGACTCGGACTCTTCAGGATATGAAGCGTTCGGGGGTTCCTATTGCGATGTTGACCGCATATGACTACACCTCTGCCAGAATACTAGATGGTTCTGGTGTGGATGTCATTCTGGTTGGCGATTCGGCTTCCAATGTGATGGCCGGTCACGAGACCACCTTACCTATTACGTTGGATCAGATGATCTACCACGCTCAGTGTGTAGTGAGAGGGGTCCAACGGGCCTTGGTGGTCGTAGACTTGCCTTTTGGGTCCTATCAAGGCAATTCAAAAGAAGCTCTTTCATCGGCCATACGGGTCATGAAAGAATCAGGGGCGCACGCCGTTAAAATGGAAGGTGGAAGGGCCATTGCGACCACCGTTAAACGGCTAATTGAGGCCGGAATTCCGGTGATGGGGCATCTTGGCTTAACGCCACAATCCATTTACCGATTTGGGACTTATCAGGTCAGGGCTAGGGAAAATGAGGAAGCTGAAATGCTAAAGGAAGATGCCATACTGCTTCAGGAAGCGGGCAGTTTTGGTATTGTACTCGAAAAAATACCTGCCGTATTGGCCGCCGAAGTATCTAAGTCGCTCTCTATTCCCACGATTGGTATTGGGGCTGGTAATGCCTGCGATGGTCAGGTCTTGGTCACTCACGATGCATTGGGGCTAACCACCGATTTTAATCCTCGGTTTGTCCGCCGCTATGCAAAGTTGGACGAGGTAATAAAGTCCTCTGTTCAAAAATACATTGCCGACGTACGCTCTAGGGATTTTCCATCCGAAAACGAAAGTTATTAAAAAAGCTTAGTCTGGACTCAGATCGCGTTCCAGGCACGTGAATGTACTTTTAAAGTGTCTTCTGACCGACGATTTTCATGAAAGAAAGGCCATTAATATTAATCAGCAATGACGACGGGATTGAAGCTGCTGGAATACTTTCGCTGGCAGCAGCCATGGATGGCCTAGGTGACATAATCGTTGTGGCCCCTTTGCACGAGCAGAGCGCTGTGGGCCATGCCATAACGATGCGAGACCCTGTACGAGCCAGACCCTGGCCGTTCCGCGTACCATCGGGCCAGGTAACCGCATTTGCGGTCACGGGAACGCCGGCAGACTGTGTTAAGCTAGCCATGGACAAACTAGTCCCCAGAAAGCCTGATTTGGTTATTTCAGGAATCAATCATGGACCCAATACGGCTGTTAACATTATTTACTCCGGCACAGTTAGTGCGGCAACAGAAGCGTCCATATTGGGGATTCCAGCCATTGCATTTTCGTATTGTAAATGGGGTGGCGGGGATTTCGAAGCCTCAGGCAGGGTCGCGCGGCAAATTGCCCAGAGAGTTTTAAAAGGCGGTCTTACACCTGGAATCCTACTAAACGTTAACATCCCAGATTTACCGTTTGATGATATTAAAGGAGTAATGATTACCCGACAGGCCCGATCCAAGTGGGAAGAGTCTTTCGCGGAGAGGAAGGACCCTTACAACCGAACCTATTACTGGTTGTCGGGGACCTTTGTAAATTTGGACACCGGCGAAAATACCGACGTATTTGCGGTTGAAAACGGATTTGTCTCTGTAACGCCCATTCATCACGATCTAACGGCTTACAGCGCCCTGGATTCCCTCGAAAAGTGGAATTGGGACATAACCGAGTAAACAGAAATCTTTTATATGAAACGCGTTACAGTGACCTTAGAAAAGCAGGAAGCAGATTATCACTTCCGTTCTTTTAATTCAGCCGGTTTGTCGGTCGACATTGATGACGCAACGGCATATGAAGATGGCAAAGGCAAAGGCGTGGGTCCCATGCAGCTTCTCATTATGGCTATTGGTGGTTGCAGCGGGGTGGATATCGTGGCCATCTTAAAAAAAGCCCGTCAGCCATTAGAATCTTTTACGATTCAGGTCGATGGGTACAAGCCGGAAGGCGTTTCTCCTTCAACGTTTGAGAAAATTGCCGTACGCTACAACTTCACCGGGAAAATGGATGAGTCAAAAGTCCGCCGTGCGATTGATCTGAGTCTTGGGAAATACTGCTCGGTGGCTCGAATGTTAGAAAAATCCGCTTCGCTGGAATACGACTTCACCCTGAATGGCACCCATTTCGAAGGGACGCCGTTCTCGTAAGGCCTTAAGCTGCGTTTTCTTTGTCGATCTTGACCAATTTCAGCGGTGGAAAGACGCCATTCTTGGCCGAGGAAGAATCCGTTACAACTTTAGCGATCACTTTCTCTCTTCTTTCTCTTAGTTCGACACCGATTCCAGTCAACTCACGTTCCAAAACGGATAGGATGGCCGCTGAGGTTGTTTTATTCCCGTCAATTACCGTTTGGATTTGAACGACCGTAACCTCCGCGTTTAGGTCTTCGAATCGAATATGAGCATGATGACGTGTTCCAACGGGTGCAAAGTCGCCAAGCGTCTGGGCAACCGTTTCGCGAACGGCTCGAAGATTGGACAATCTTGAGATCCCAATTTCGAATGTTTCCCTTCGTACCTGATCCGGTTTCCATTTTGAAACGGAAACGTGAAGCAAGGCGAAAGGGCTTAACACGACAATTTTCCCATCTAGAAGCGTAAGCGTTATCGATTGAAGATTTAGGTCGGTCACCTGGGCAACGCTATCCCTATAGGCAATCCAAGAGCCTACATGGACATGACTTTTGATCAACAAATATAGAATGGCTCCTATGTTTTTGTATTGCTCTTTGAACTCAATGGATAGTGAAACCCCGGCTAGCCCCAGTGCGATCGATAATCCTCCGAGTGGACCTAAAAAGTAGCTAACCCCCGCTAGTAGGCAAGCGTAGGCGGAAATTTGTCTGTATGCCCAAATCCAGGCGGGGCGACCAATCGCCTTGATGACCGGTTGGTTTTGGGAGATCAAATTTCGGATGATCAATTCAATAGCGATGAGATAAAATGCTATCGAAAGAATAATCATAAATAAGTGAATCGGATTGTCGGTAGGTGGCCTAGGGGAGCCCGGATTTACGTTAATGTAAAACGGCGGGTTACTAGCCCCTTTTGTTCCTTCTTTTGATTCAGTCATTGCGGATTCACGCAGAAGGCTCAGCCATCCATGAGTCTTATTGGCATAAAGGATGTAAGCAGTTGCTGCGCCCATTGCAGCATCTGCGCCTGTCACGGCTGACCAGTCTTGGGTAGAAAAATTGAAAGAATGGAGGTTCGATGTCCCCGAAGGATTGGTAGCCCAAGCTGCCCCTTGCGTCCAAAATGCCGAGCTTAAAGAACTGAAATTGATACCACTTACGGGTGAGGCAATCATCCGCCAACCATCGTCATTCCATGTATAGGCCCGGCTCATCGTAATTGGGCCAGAAACCGTACCCGTGTTGTAAAAAACGACCCCTTCAGCTAGAATGACGTTGAATCCGTTTAAATCTATCGATCCATTTACCAGAGTAAAGACGTTTGAAATATTGATGTCGGATAAGAGCTGCAAACTGGCCCCTACACCGTCAATTGAAAGTTCAGGGATGGTTGATCCTGTAGGTAATTGAATGGTTTGGGTGCCAGTGCCTGTAAAGGTCACAAGAGATGCATTCGTAAAACTGGTGGTAACGATCAAATTTCCGGAAAGAGAGAGGCTGTTTCCGGCCAAGTCAATGCCTCCACTCGTTTCCGTTAATGAACCTTGGAGCGTAAGATCAGAAACAAGTGTTTTTGAGCCGGCCCCGGAAAGATTTAGGTCAATATTACCCGATAACGTGCCGTTTGCATCGATTAATTGCGCCGTAGCACCATTCAGATTGATGGTGGCACTTGCCGTGCTAGAGTTAATTAATGCTGATGCTACAGTGAAATCGCCAGCAACGTTCAAAGTAGGTGATCCAGAAGTTGTCGATAGGTAGGTAGTTCCAGCCGTTTGGTTGAAATCGCCAGCGATGGCGATTACTGCAGAGCCTGTATCCTGGAACCGGAAGTCGCCACCCGTTTGAATGAAATCCCCGCCAATGTTCATCGGGGATCCAACGGAGTTCCAGGTAAGGCTGCGGGAACCGGTGGCTGCTACGGTAAAATCACCCAAAATCCCAACTGGAGCACCGGCTAGGCTGAGATCAGCTACTTGTGAGCTGTTTTGCCAGGTAAAATCGTAAAAAGTAGTATTTAGCTGGGTAGGAACGCTATTCGTGACTCCCGTTATTCTAGCCTCAGAGTTAGTTTCCCACGTTGTGTTAGTGATAGGTGGGAGGGCGCCGCCGTTTTGATCGTGGACATAGACGGCATTATTAGAGAAACTGATTACCGACGTACCAGTCGCAGTAATGACATCCTGGTTAACAATGGTTCCGCCGTTAACCAACAATTGAGTTTGTCCTGTTAGGCTAATTGTACTCGCATTGGTAAGCGTAACTCCAGAGTTGACGGTAATCGACGAGGTGTTCAATAGGTCTATGTTTCCGATATTCGAAATGGAAGAACCCGTTTCAAATGTGACGGAGCTTGAGTTTATGGTCTCAAACGTGTTATTTCTGCTAATGGAAAGGCTTGACCCAGACCTGAAAATGCCCGTGGCCGCTGCAGAAAAGGTGATCGTTTTACTATCTGAAAGCGTCCCATAAACGTCTAAATCTACTCCCGGTCCGTTTAGTACGGTAAATGCCTTGGTCACGTTTAGCTCCGCTCCGGCCTCAATTAGGAATTGATCGTAAGATCCAGCTTGATTGGCGTTTATAATGTGGCCCGTTCGAATCGTTACTCGGCCGTCCGAAGAAGTCGGTACATTCTTGGTATCGACCCAGCCTGTGGCTGTGTATTCTTCCCAAGTGCCTGATTTGCTCCATTGTCCGCCGCCATTTAAAGAGCGGAAGTCTCCAATGATTTGGGCGTTGACGTTTTCAGCTAGTCCAGCCGAAAGGCACAGCGATAGGAGAATCACAGAATAGTGAGTTCTCCAAATAAATAGGTTTGCAAATAACTTCCGCATGACTTGAAAGGAATCGGTTATTGGCGCTTGTCCGGAAGGCAGCGGGCATCTTTATAAATATGCGCACGCGCCTACACGTGAGGGATCGGGGCCAATAGGGTTTCCTTAAGTCGATTCTGTATAAATATGTATGCAGAAATTGAATTTACGAGGCGATCGTTACGCGTTGCTACACATGCAGTAAGGAAGAAAACCTAATCTTGTTTATTAGATGCCTTCAAGGTGTTTTGCAATAAAACTGCAATCGTCATGGGGCCGACACCCCCAGGAACTGGGGTGATAAAGCTGGCAATTTTGGATACAGCTTCAAAATCAACGTCCCCAACGAGGCGGTAGCCTCGCTCCCTCGTTGCGTCCTCGACCCGGTTGATTCCAACATCAATCACGACGGCGCCTTTTTTAACCATATCGGCAGTTACGAAATTAGCTCGGCCAATGGCAGCGACAAGAATATCTGCTTGCCGGGCAATTTCAGGGAGATTGGGCGTACGGCTGTGGCAAACCGTTACGGTCGAATCAATCCCTTTTTTGAGCATTAAGTTGGCGAGGGGCTTTCCGACGATATTCGATCGACCAATAATTACGCAATGCTTTCCAGCTGTTGGAATCTGGCTCCTTTGCAGCATTTCGACAATACCGGCTGGAGTGGCTGGCTGAAAGCCATCTATTCCAATGACAAGGTTTCCAACGCTTTGAGGGTGAAAGCAGTCCACGTCTTTGGCAGGATCAATGGCATTGATAACTTTTCGTTCATCAATGTGAGCCGGAAGGGGTAGCTGGACCAGAATGCCGTCCACCTTTTGGTCCGCGTTCAGACGAGAAATTACGTCCAAAACCTCCTTTTCCGATATGGAGGCATCGAAAGTCAAGGTATCGCTTCCTATTCCAACTTCTGCTGAAGCAGCAGCCTTTCCTTTGACGTAAGAGGCAGATGCTGGATCTTCACCAATTAAAACGACGGTAAGAAACGGAGCTCTTTTTCCCGATTTAATCCGGTTTTCGACCTCTGTCCGTACCTCGCTTCGAATTTGGGCGGATAAAACTTTACCATCAATTAGTTCAGCCATTTCTCAAACTCAGTAGTTGACTTTTGCGGGACGAAATTCAGCACTCAAGTTACAAAGTGCTTGACCCAAACGCTTATTCTTTGCGTAAATCCACATCAACTTCGAAAGAATGAAAAGAGTCTGCGAAGAAGGTGATAACACGACACTGGGGGTTGACCTCGGGAAGAGTTAGGCGTATTATTGGACGCTCTGAAAGCGGGTGTAGCTCAGTGGTAGAGCATCACGTTGCCAACGTGAGGGTCGTGAGTTCGAATCTCATCACCCGCTCAGAAAGAACCGATTAAGGCTGCGAAATTGTCTTGGTTCGGGTTCGAAAAAAGGTAGTGGCGCCGACCGTTGGTCGGCGCCACTTTTCTATTATATGCGCTTCGAAAAGCGCTTTATTTTGCTATAAGGAATATATTTTACATCAAAAACGGACATCTACCCGCACAGGAAGGTGGTCGGATGGAAACCTACCACCCCGAATGGGTGCTAAAACTTCATAGGACAGAGGGGTAACCAACGCGCTGGTAAACACATAGTCTATTCGCGGTCCCACGGTGTTCTGAGCGTCAAATCCGCGAAAAGTAGGAGTGGTTGTCTTACTAAAATGCTTGGCCACGTCGACCAACTCGGTTGAGGATTCAGAGCCCGCTAGGTGCTGATAAGGAGGTGCGCCGTCCTGAAAGTTCAAATCACCCATTATTATGGACGGGCCATTCACTTCCTGCGCCCACCGGGAGAGTAGCATGGCACTTTGCAACCGAGCTTCGCCCCCGAGGTGGTCAAAATGGGTATTGATAACCCTCAATGTCGACTCCGTGTCTTTATGGACCAAATCGACAATGGTAGCTATTCGAGGCAAGGCCGCGTCCCATCCGGCGATTCCAACGGCCGCGGAGTCCGGCGAAAGCCATCTAGTTTGCCACTGTTGAACGGTCCAAACGGAGCTATCGTAGAGCAGAGGCGAAAACTCGCCCGCATTAAGACCGTCGTCCCGGCCCACACCGACCCACGAAAACCGAGGAGCCACTTGCACAATATCGTCGAGTTGATGCCGTAAAACCTCTTGTAGTCCAACAATTGTCGCCCCCGAGGAGTCAATGACGTTGGCTACCCACGTACTTCGATTAGGCCATGCGTCCTGACCATCATCTGGATTGTCATATCGGATATTAAAGGTCAAAACCGGTGTTAACGTCTGCGTCGTGGGAGACGCGCAACTGGTCAGAAAAAGGCATAACAACAGGTAGTAATTACGCCTTTGGAGACAATAAACGCTCTGATTTGAGGATATAAGCAGCAAATCCAACACCTCCCAATAGGACAGTTATAAACGTATAGACGGGTACGCCAAGCGTTCCCACCAACCATGCCAAGAACACAATAGGTAGTATAACCCCACTATATTTTAAGTAAGGCTTAAACGTGTCTGAAAGATTGGTGCCCGACAATTTCAATAAAAGGACAATTTGGCCCATCCGAACGAGCGACCCAGAGACGCCGATGTACATGATAATTTGAGGGGCATTTTGAGTCCGACCTCCTAAAAACAACACACTCGCCATGGTAATGGCCATTACGATGGCCACTGTAAACTCGAGCCTTTGGCGCTCTAAAACGTCGAACAAGCGTGTCATAGGGGAAGCCACGATAGAAAGCATGATCCACGGCGCCATGTAGCGTAAATATTCGCCTGAAGCACGCCATTCTGGCCCGAATAGCACCTGAAAAATGTCGCCCCCGGAAATCATAAGAACAGCTGTAGGGAAGATGGACATCATCACTAATTTGCTATGCACATTCGAGGAAAAAGTGGCAAGGGCACCATCGCGATTTGTTTTGACCGCCCGGACAAAAAATACTTGAGCAATAGAAGCCGCTAAAAGACTAAGTGGAACGAACAGGACGTTGAAGCCTCTGGAAAACTGCCCCATAGTACCCCAATCCAAAAACTCCGGTAAAACCAGGAAGGGGAGGCGCATAATAAGCGCTCCGAGCAGCGCCGCAGGCATGGTAAACATCGGAAACCGGCGATAACGGCTGGCGATGTATCGAAATTCTTGGAGTGAAGGCCTCCCGCCCAAAGAGGCCTGCAGCGTTTGAAACAGCCTTCTCGAATACGTGGCGAATGAAAGAAAGTATCCGATAATAAAT
>CALEEY010000191.1 GCA_937877085.1 uncultured Bacteroidota bacterium | reverse complement strand
ACGGAACAGGATCGGTGGTCATGTTAGAAGCCATGCGCATCCTTCGGGAGGTATACCCAAACCCTAAAAGAACCATAATCATTGGATTATGGGCAGGCGAAGAACAAGGATTGAATGGTTCTCGCGGGTTTTCTGCCGATCATCCGGAGATAGTGGCAGGGATGCAGCTGCTGTTAAATCAAGACAATGGGACGGGACGCATAGCCAGTGTTTCGACTCAAGGACTACTTGGAGCAGGGGAGCATTTTGCTAGATGGTTTTCACAACTCCCTCAAATGTTAGTCGGCGACATCGATTTAAACGTGCCGGGAAGCCCTGGAAGCGGAGGATCGGATTACGCTTCCTTCATCTGCGCTGGTGCCCCTGCTTTCTCGTTGTCGGCAACCTCGTACGATTACGGAACCACTACTTGGCACACGAATCGGGATACGCTGGATAAAATCTCTTTGGACGATCTCAAGGGCAATGCAACGCTTGTGGCTTATTTGACCTATCTAGCGTCGGAAGACAGCCGTATTAGTCGCGATCAGCGCGATTTGGGTGTTGATCCGCGCACGGGCGAAGCGCGTACGTGGCCTGAGTGCCAACTTCCAGCTCGCGAAACGTCCGATCGTTTTAAATAGGGGATGGGTAACCCTGGTAGTTGATTTTGGGCGCCGAAGACCATGTTTTCCAAAGACCATGTCTGGAGAAGGCAAGGTCTTCGGCGCCCTTTTTCTATTTACCAGAGTCCAAGTATGGTTTAGTTGCCGCGTGGATTCGGATTTCAGATTCCTTTAGCGCCCTGGAAAAGAGCATCAAATCATCTATATCTCCCATAAAGGAGAGTGTCTTGTGCGACTCCATTCCTTGGTGGGATTCAAACCCGATGTAACAGGCGTCCGAAGGAAAGAGGTCACGTGGGTTCCATAGCGGTTGCGATGCATTATTTCGATTGACTAAAATCCCTTCAACCGGTTTTCCATCGAAATATAATCGGGGATTTGACTCGGAAACCAGGTCTCCTTTGGTCCCGTCGTACACCGCAACGAGGCTAAACCACTCGTCTTGGATTACGGGTAGGCTCGAATCGACTCCGTGCCCATCTGCATCTGAAAAACGAATCAGGTTGTCAGGGGTAATCCAGAGGGCAAATTTGTCGTCGCAAGCAAAAATGTGTTGATGAATGCCTAACTGGCGTACGCGCAGCTTGACCGCAATCGAAAGCGGCCCATCGAGTTCCAACGTTTGGTTCTCAGGAAGGTAAATGCGGTCTGCCACAGAATCGAAGCTCCTCGTTTCGGCATCATCTGAAATGCGTTCGATTTCTCCATGGTTACGGCCGGGGGCAAAGTCCTGTAGGCGCCCATCCTTTGTAAGACTGGTCATGTCGAATGAGCGGACCAAGTCTTTGGTTGAAATGCCCGAAGCCCCCGTTGGAAGTGCATCCGAGATGCCTTGATACACAAACGGTGAGCCCAAGGGACTTTCGGCGCAGTTTTCCCTTTCCACAGTATACGTAACACTCGAAACGATCCACCCTGCGTTGTTTTTTAATAAGCTGAAGAGGTCCACTCCGCAATGGGAGAAAGCGCCCGTGTTGGTGTAGAAGTCGTACGGCACGGACGCCACCGCCGCGCGGCCGTACACTGAGATTGACGGATTCCACCCACGCTCCAAGATTGGATTTCCTGGCCGCCTGAACATAGCGTGCACGCTTTCAGAAGTTGACGATCCCGTCCGGATTCCATTTGGGGTAGCCGAAACGGAGTAAAACCGTCCGTCTGGCATGTAAACTTGGCTTAGGAGAGTAGAATCGGAGCTGGACAGGGCCTGAAAAAACGTTTGAACCGTAGACCAGATTTGCTCGGTATCGCTTTGAGCGTGAGCCGTGTTGGGGGCTGCTCCAAGTAAAAGCAACGCGCAGACAACGCCTAACAAAGGGTAGGCTATGCGATGGGTTGGCTTCAATTCATCAAAAAACATGTACGAGTCCGCTTGATTGATAATGGCAGGTAGGTCCAATGATACGATGGCCTGTTAATATTCCTATCTGATTGCTTAATATGGCAAATAGCACCTTCATATTACACTCAAAAGCTGCCAAAAGTGATCGTACCTACATTTTTTCGATTTGCCAGGGTTCTCCTTTTCCTCCTTTTGTTCTGCTCTACTTCCGTTGCACAGGAAACGCCATACGATCGGGTGTCCGATCAGTATCCCAAGAACCTGAATATCGACGTCTTGAATTATGCGTTCGATATCCACTTGGTCGATCAATCGGACTTGATAGAAATGCTGGCAACCATTGATGTTCAGTTTCTGGGTAAAAGCCAACGGCAACTGCGACTAGACTTAGTCAAGGCATCGGATGAACTGGAAGGAAAAGGCATGACGGTTGAGTCGGTCACCATGGATGGCACATCGTTGGCTTTCCAACATCAAGGCGAAGAGCTGATCATTGATCTGGGGCGTGATTTGCAGCCCATGGAACGCATTCAGCTTAGCTTGAAGTACAACGGCCATCCGGCTCTTGGGCTCATTATCGGTCCCACGAAATACGGAGACTTCTCTTATTTCAGCAAAAACTGGTCTTCACGGGCCAGAAATTGGCTTGCCACTGTGGATCATCCGTATGACAAAGCAACCAGTGAATTCATCGTTACGGCCCCCGAAAAGTACCAAGTCGTATCCAATGGCTTGATGATAGAAGAAACCAATCTTGGTGACGGAAACAGACGTACCCATTGGAAAAACTCCGTCCCAATTGCTCCCTGGCTGTTCGCTCTAGGAGTTGCGGAATTTGCCGTTCAACACGTCGGTACCTTCGACGGAAAAGACATTCAGACCTGGGTGTATCGTCAGGACCGGGACGCGGGGTTTTATGATTTCGCGGTGCCCACCAAAAAGACATTAGCCTTTTATTCCGATCTGGTCGGGCCCTATTCATACGAAAAACTAGCCAATGTTCAGGCTACCTCGGTTCAAGGAGGAATGGAAGCGGCTTCTTCCATTTTCTATAATGAAAAGGCCGTTGTGGGCACCAGGCCGCGGGGTTGGCAGAACGTGATCGTACATGAAATAGCCCACCAATGGTTTGGAAACGCGGTAACCGAATCAGAATGGAATCATGTGTGGCTTAGCGAAGGCTTTGCCACGTACTACACGCTCCTATACCGGGAGTATGCATACGGAAAAGAAGACTTTGTAAAAGGCCTAAAAGACTCTCGCGCCCAGGTCATTAAGTATTACGCAGAAGAAGACTATGATTACCAGGTCATTCCAGACCACCTAGACGATCTCAACAAAGTCTCAACCCTCATGACCTATCAGAAGGGAGCGTGGACCCTGCACATGCTACGAGAAATGATAGGACGGGATGCCTACCGAAAAGGGGTGCAGTCCTATTACGCCGAGTACAAAGACAAGACGGCTTTGACCGGAGATTTTCGGCGTCATATGGAGGAAGCGTCCGGAATGGATTTGGGCAGCTTTTTGGGCCAGTGGTTGTATCAAGGAGGCATCCCTCATTTAGTTGGAACGTGGAAGGTCGCAAAAGGGCAGCTCGTAATAGAACTCGATCAGACGCAAGAAAAGTACGCGTTCAAACTAGACGTTGAATTCGAAATTCAATTCCAGACGGGGCCTTCGGAAATAGTCTCCCTTCATTTGGATCCGGGACATGCGACCTCCTTAACCATTCCCGTTTCGAGTAAAGCAACAGGCGTGGTTATCGATCCTCAAACAAAACTATTGGCGAGTTGGGACTTCAAAAAGCGATAGAATATCTTCGGCCCAAGGTAGAAGAAAATAAAAAAGCAGAACCGCCGATTGAGCGATTCTGCTTAGAAATGTGCCTTTTGGACCGTATAAAGGCCCTTTTGGTGCCCAGGACTGGAC
>CALEEY010000190.1 GCA_937877085.1 uncultured Bacteroidota bacterium | reverse complement strand
TGTTCTAGCATCGGAGCCACAAACTCAAGAATCTTTTCTTGAATCATGCGCTCCATCGTCAAATTTAAATATTGGCGGACCATTTCCGGCGCTTCTTCCCTGGAAACTGGCATCACCACTTCCCGCCCGTCCATCGCACCTTGAAAGGACTGCTGCGCAGCGTCCACGAACGTTTGCATGGTTTGGACTTGCTTGTTCTCCGGTCCGAACTGAGTTTTCAAAGCCTCCAGCTGAATTTCGTACTGAAGGGTGTTGGCCCTCAGTTCTGCCAACTGGCTAAAATAGGCTTCGGTCTGCGCTTCCAGGTCCATTACCCCGTATCGGCGCTGGAAATCAGCAAGCGAATCGAGCATGTTTGCGCGGTCCTGCTGTGCTTTCAAGTAGCGAGATTCGACATATTGTCTGAAATTACCCGCTGTCTGAGTGGTCAACTGATTGTTCACCTCATCTAAAAGCCCAACATAATAATTGGACATTTCAGCAGCCCTTTGGGGATCTTGGTCGAGCACTTCAACGGATAAAAAGTCGAACTCATCGTCAATGACAAATTGGACGTTGTCGGACAGACTTTTGAGCGTTTCATCGAGCGGAAATTTTGCATCCGTATTGTCGTACACCGTGATCAGGTCAAATTTTTCTATGATTTGAACCTGAACGTTTCGACTTTCGAGGATCGCTAAGTACCGGATATAGTCTCCGCCACCTGTTCCAAGCAGCGATTGAGCAGCAGACCCCAAGTCGCCCAAAAGTGCACTAGCCAGACCGCCACCGTTGGAGTCCGACAGCAATAGCCGAGAACTCGCCTTGTACCAATTGGGAAGGAAAAGGCTGATAATCACTGAAATAACGGCCATCGCTGCCGTCGCTACGATGATAAAGCGGCGCCAGTTATATAGTATCCCCAGCAAACCCCACCATTCGAGACTGATCTGGTCCTGGTCGGAACGATGGGTCGATTCAGAATCTGGGCTTGATTGTCCTTTGGTGCTCGTTTTAGTCGTCGTATCCATTTCAGAAGAGGTTTGATCTTTCATATTTAATAACGACGAATGCTGATAATTAGAGCGATGGCCGACGCAACAGTCGCGACACTTTGTAGAACGGTTTGAACCGTTCTAAACTTGGAATCGGACCTAATTCGTTCTTCTTCCATTCGAACGCGATACTCTTCTATAATCAGGCGCTGGGCATCTACATTATCAGCCATTGCCTCTATTCTATCGACAAAAATCACATCCCCGGAATAGACTATGTCTGTCGTGGATTCCGAAAACTTTCCAGTAGCCGGATTAACGATAAATACCCGATCCGCAGAAGTCGATCTTCCACCAGCGGCGGCAATGTAGTACTCAGCCGACATACCTGATTGAACCGGCAGGTAGCCAGGTTGATAGACCTGCCCAATTACGTTCACCGACATCATATCTTTTGGGATGATAATGCGATCGTCTGCTTCGAGGTATACAGGATTGGATTCATCCGCAAGCGCATCCAATAGATTCACAGATACCCGGTTTTGAAGCTTCGATTCGACAGCAAAATAAGATCGGCTCAAAAAGCTGAGATCTGTTAAGCGGAGCTGCTGCATGTAAGACGAACTATCGGCGCGAAGCATCCGTTTTAATACATCAGGCTGCCCTTGGAAGCGGTCTACATTGGGCGAACCAAAACTGTTTGGAACCGCCGTTCGCTCGATATAAGCGCCTCTAAATAACGCGTCCGCTTTTGGGCCTCCGGCGGCTGCAATAAGCTCTTTCAGGGTTGTTTTGCCAGCAATAACAGGATAGGTACCTGGGTACTCGACACGGCCTTCAATGCTTACAAGTCCATGGGCCTCATCAGATTGCGACACCGAGATCACATCGAGTGCACTGAGTTCAAATTCTTGACCCTTAGATCCAACAGCCTCTGCTCGTGAAAAAGAAAATGTTTGAAGAACCCCGTTTGCAGCCCGCGAGACCCGAATTTCCTGAACGTTTGGGTTGTCCGGTAGTCCACCTGCAATTCGAAGTAAGTCAAGAAGTCGGTCTCCTGATTTGAAATCGTAACGGCCCGGGAATGGGACATATCCCCCTACAGTAACGGAACCGTAATTCGGGTCATGAGAAGGGACATTAATTACGTCGCCATCGGTCAAATACGGATTTGAATCTCGGTCCCCGACGGCATAATAACGAACCAGATCCACGACGTCTATCGATCCATCGCGGTGAACGAGCTCGATATTTCGAAGTGATGGCCGAAAAACAGAGCCTGAAACCGAGACCGAATCGGCCAAGGCGAATTCAAGCACGCTTGAAACGCGAGCAACAGGAAGTGCCAAATACCTGCCTGGACGCGGTACAGCGCCGGAGACATGAACATAAAATTGGCGGGTTTGCACCAAAGCGACGTCGACAACGGCCCTCGAATAGGACACTTGCAACGCTTGTAGCATATCTTCGCGTGCTTTTTCAAGTGTCAATCCTGCCACCGGTACCGCTCCTGCGTCCGGAAGTACTATTCTACCGTCAATTCCGACTGAAACCGGACTTCCTGGGAGGGTTTGCCCGGAAACGGATATCGAAAAGCTATCGCCAGGCCCCACGACATAGACAGACGGCTCAACCGCTCCTTCAAGAGGAATACCGGCAGCGGACATGGAGCCCGACGTCAATCGTTGTTGCAGCAATAGCAGCGGATTAGTACCTATTTGATCTAGTCCAGAAGACGAAGACCCATTTGAAATCTGGGACCAAGCACGAGGGCTTGCGATCGCGACGAAAACAAGACAAATGGAAAACGTTACGATCAGCCTTGCCGCTGTTCGAACCGGATTATTCAGATTGGACATAGTGGAAGATTTCAAGCTCGAAAATTCAGCCATTCGATGGATGCACCCGTCAACACGTAGCGGTTCATCAGGCGTAAGCATCATCGAATAACGTGGCTACAAAAAGGTTCATGAAAGAACAGAAATTGGTAGCAAGTGCAAAATAGGCTGCTGAAGTTTTTCTGAGGGGTCCTGATAGGACGTAACGAAAGAAATGGTCTATTTTGCGATAAACTACGTTATACGCCGCGACCGTGCAATCAAGAATTGAGTCTATTGAAAAGCTTAACGTTTCCTGCATTTGCAAAAATAAACCTAGGATTGCGCGTAATTCGCAAGCGTGAGGATGGCTTTCACGATTTGGAAACCGTTTTTTTGAGAATTGGGTGGAAAGACGAACTTACGTTTTCGCTTGATCCTTCTACTGGTTCTGACAGAAATACACGTATTTCTATGTCTTGCTCCGACCCTCATTTACCGGTAAATGAAGAAAATTTATGTATTCGAGCGGCGAATGCCTTGATGGACGCACCGCCCTCGAGCCGTCAAGGTCTCGACGACCTGCATATTAGCCTCCACAAACAGATTCCATACGGCGCTGGACTGGGCGGCGGCTCAAGTGACGCTGCTACTGTTTTGACCGCTTGTTCATCATTGTGGAAAATCGAATCAGATCTACATCAGATCGGCACGCAGTTAGGCTCTGACGTCCCATTTTTTCTTGGAACCGGAGTAGCTTTTGGCTCCGGAAGGGGAGAAGTACTGGCAGAAATGTCCTTTCCTCCGGCCCTGCGACAGACGAGGCTGCTAGTGGTCGTTCCTGAGCAAAGAGTGAGTACCGCAGATGCCTTTCGCCATGTGACTCCGAATGACGATCGGCTATCGGACCTCAAGGAATTGGTGGCAAAAGGCACACTGCAAGATTGGAATGGCGAGTTGGTCAACGATTTTGAACCAAGCGTTTTCGCCCAATACCCGGTAGTTGGGGACCTCAAAGAGCACTTTCTGAGCTCTGGAGCCTCTTATGCATCCATGTCTGGGTCGGGATCCGCTGTGTTCGGCATTTTCACTTCCGAAGCTGAATCACAGACGGCACGCGCGTCTCTTCAGTCCAAGTGGCCTTCGATCGCCTATTGGGAAGGCGCTTCGGACGCGGCTCTTTAGGCTACCAATCCAACCGTCCTCTAAATCCAACCGGCCGCGTCTACTAAGCCAACGCGGAAAACTACCAATCCAGCCGGCCGCGTCTACTAAGCCAACGCGGCGCACGGCTCCCTAAGCTACCAATCCAGCCTGCCGCGTCTACTCGCTCCCGTTTTTAGACTGTCGGCAGGTCCCGCATTTTCGCTATCCTCTGCGAACCTATTTGGCGTCGGAAACCGGCTACTTTTTGAAATAAAGGCCTCATTTCCGCGGGTCAACTCCTGCATGAAATTGCCTACAACGTGAAGGGCTGTGTGAGCACCTTGACCCCAAAATTCAGAACGAAAACGGAAACTCGGATCATTAAATCCAACCCATGCTCCCATCACCAAATCCGGATGCATCAACATAAACCACGTATCCGCCGCATTTTGAGTGGTACCTGTTTTTCCAGCGAGGTCATATTCACCCATGCCGTACTCGGAGATCATGCGAATCCCAGAACCACCATTCATCCGAATCACGCCCCTCAACATGTCTACCATCGTGTAAGCCGTGGCCTCTGATAAGGCTTCGCGAGGAGAAGGCGCCGCTTCGTAAAGCAAATTCCCCATCCGGTCTTCAATGCGCCAAATCAAGGTGGGCTCATACAAAAGACCTCCATTGGCAAATGCACTATAAGCCGAGGTCATTTCCAACAAGCGAACATTACTCGTTCCCAACGCGAGGGACAAAACCTCGTCAATTTTAGTTGTGATCCCCAGCCTTTTTGCATAAAAAGCTACTTGAGAGGGGCCAACCAATTCTATTAAACGCGCAGAGATAGTGTTTTTCGAACGAGCCAATCCTTCTCTCAGCGTCATTGGTTGGCCTGAGATATCCCCGAAATTCCCGGGTGTCCACAGGGTCCCGCTGCCATCGACAATACGAACGGAATCGTCCATTAATGTCATGTAAGGACTGTATCCATTGTCGATAGCTGCCGTGTATAGAAAAGGTTTGAACGTGGAGCCGGCCTGCCGTTCGGCAATGGAAACGTGGTCGTACCAATCCTTATCTAAGCTGCGACCACCAATCCATGCTTTAATAAAGCCGGTTTGCGGATCCATCACCACAAACCCCGTTTCAAGCCGGGTTTTTTCCGTCTTCACGGAGTCCATAAACGCAGAATCGGCCATCAGGCGTTGTAACACGGTGTCTCTGTTTTCACCACGACCAACTTCTCGTCGATACCGATCCGTGTTCTTGGCGGCGTTCCGCAATAGCGTCGGATTCAATGCCCAAAACCCAGCCCACCGAGTCTTAGTAGCGCCGACATAACCACAATATTGATCACTGAAGACGCGCTCTTCTGAACCCGTTCGATCGCTCCATTCCCAATCGGCTACAGCTTCTAAACAAGGCAGTACCTTATTGACTGCGTTTTGGGCGACAGCCTGTATGCGCGAATCAAGGGTGGTGTACGCGACTAGGCCATCATCATAGATGTCTAGGCCATTTTGGTCGGCCCATCGAACTAGCTGCTTTCTTACCGCCTCCGCAAAGTGCGGAGCCAAACTCTGGGTGATAGCGGTGGATCGATATTCAGCACCTACTGAATCAGCTCGATGGACTTCAAGATATTCTGGATCTAATAGGTCACGCTTAATCATTTGAGACAAAACCACGTTTCGACGCAGCCTTGCTCGTTCGGGGTTTCTGACGGGATTGTACCAAGTCGTACCCTTAAGCATACCGACCAAGGTGGCGCTTTCAGATTCTTTCAAATCGATCGGCGCCTTCCCGAAGAACATACGAGCAGCAGCTTCAATCCCGAACGCTCCATACCCATATTCTACGGTATTGAGATACATTTCGATGATTTCAGCCTTGGTGTACCGCCGTTCTAATTGAACGGCCGTAACCATTTCTTTCATCTTTCGCCCAATGGTCTGCTCGAACCCAATCCGTGAATTGTACAGGTTACGAGCCAGCTGTTGCGAAATAGTCGAACCACCTTGCGTGTCAAAGCCCGG
>CALEEY010000189.1 GCA_937877085.1 uncultured Bacteroidota bacterium | reverse complement strand
CGGGTGGTATCCGGTCATGGCAAGCACGACGTCATTTTCAATTACAAACTCGCCGTCAGGCGCCGTAAAAGTGATGGTACCTTCGTCAATACTCGTGACAGTGGCATTAAAGTGAACCTTTATTGATCCTTCAGAAATACGGTTCAATAGGTCGGGCCTGATCCAGTACTTTACGGTGGGCGCAATTTCAGGCCCACGTACTATCATAGTAACATGGGCTCCATAGCGATGGCACAGTAGCGCCGCTTTGGCGGCCGAGTTCTTGGCACCCACAATTGCCACGTTACGCCTAACGTAGGCGTACGGCTCTTTAAAGTAGTGCGTCACTTTGGGGAGCGAGCCTCCTGGGATACGTAGCTCGTTTGGTTGATCAAAAAAACCAGTGGCCACCACTACAAAGCCGCATTCAATAATTCTTTTTGTGGTCTTAACTCGATAGCGCCCCACATGGCCGTCCACTGAAATGACCTGCTCAAACAAGCCGATGTCTAGGCTTTCTGACGCGGCCACACGGCGGTAATAGTCGATTACTTCCTCTCGAAGCGGCTTGTAGTGAGATGTTACGAGTGGATACCCGCCGATTTCAAGTAGCTCCGGAGTAGAGAAAAACTCCATATTGGTGGGATATCCTACAAGGGAGTTGACTAACGCACCCTTTTCTACCACGAGGCAGGATAGTCCTTTCCTGGTAATTTCAAGCGCGCAAGCCAATCCAACGGGCCCAGCACCAATAACAACTACTTCAATCTTCATTATTTTGGCGCTTGGAGGCAAAAAAGTGGGTCAACATGGCTGCGCATCGTTCCTCTTCGACCCCAGATATAAGGTCAACATAATGATTGAGCCTAGGATCTTGGGGGATATTGTACAGGGTCGAAGCAGCGCCGGCCTTCTCATCGAAAGCTCCATAGACCACACATTTCAGTCGCGATAGCCAAATAGCGCCTGCGCACATGGGGCATGGCTCAAGCGTCACGTATAGCGTGCAATCTTCCAACCATTTGGATTCGATGGTATGGCAGGCCGCAGTGATGGCAATTATTTCAGCGTGGGCGGTAGCATCTGTTAATCTTTCTACCTGATTGTGCCCGCGGCCTACGATTTGATTGTTTCGAACGACGATCGCCCCAACAGGGACTTCCCCCGCCTCGGCGGCTTTCTCTGCTTCCCGAATAGCCACTTTCATCCATCGGGTGTGATCGGCCAAGATTTCGGACAAGCTCATGCTGTTGTTCGAGCTATTGGCATGGTCATGCAACGCGGCCCACCTCGTCCGCGAGAAAGTTCATAGCCGTCAAGTTTGATAGCAATTTTCTCGCCTGGTTCCCACGTGCTCTCTTTGTAATACGACAGGAAGCCTTCGGCTGATACAATACGATAGCCCAATAGGGCCATTTCTTCAAACGTGCGTTGATTTCGTTCATAACCCAAAACCACGCCGGGGGCTATGGCAAACAGGTTCGCTCCGTCCGTCCACTGCTCGCGTTGCTGGCTTAATGGATTGGAGCCTCCGCACGGGACAAATGTGATGGGGCGATGTAACGTCGATTCGAGCGCGCTATGCAAATTGTGCTCCACTTTACAATGGAGGTTGTCGGGGTCATCGCCAGCGCTGAATGTCATGACGTTGTTCATGCCATCCAAATTGATGAGTGGAGGGAAGACCACACACTCGTTGGGCGAGGCAAAGGTGAAAACGGTGTCCAAGTGCATACAGGAACGCTCTTTGGGCAGGTTAACCATGATCACATTCTTAACCGAGGTGTCGCTGAGTAGCCTACGAGCTACTGAAATTACACCTCCAAAAGAGGTCCTTTCGGACTGACCGATTAAAACGGTATCGTCAGAAGCAACTAAGAGATCGCCGCCTTCAAATGTTACTCCTGGAGGGAGCTTGATGATGCGTTCTCTATGAGCCGCGAACGCCGGGTGAAACGAGGCAACTACATTGATGATAACGCTTTCGCGGGACCGTGCCGACGTAGCCGCGTGGCTCAGAACCATGTGATTGCCCACAACGGCCGCTAAATCCCGCATAAACATTAGATTTGGAAGCGGTTTGGCCTCCAACGCTAACGGCGACTGACCGGTCAAGGCGAAGTGGTACAAGTCGTTGGGGGGCAGCTGTTTAAGATCTTTTTCAAACGCTCGAAGGTTGGCTCCAGGAGACGCTTCAACGATTTGATCCACAAAACTCGCCCGCGCGTCTTCCTGTTCAAATGCTTCTTGAAGCAAAGCGGTAATTTGAAATACAGTCCCCGACACCCCTACCATTTTTTGAAAAATGGAACACATCAATTCGTGCTCCTTTCTGGCGTGACTGAGGTACAGAATGTCTTCGAATAAGAGCGCTTCTCGGTCGAGCGGGGATACCAAATCCATTTCCGCGCCCGGGGTATGAACAATTACCTGCCTGAGGCGGTCCGTTTCAGAGAAAACGCGAAAGTCTACTAGACTCATAAAATATCAAGGGTCGAATCTGAGGTCAAAAAGGAAGGTAAATGAGCCCAGGAATCGATTTTTATAAATCGTCAGTTCGAGCGTATGGCATCGAAGAGTCGAACAAAAAGGGCAATAACCAAGAGTACGACTAAGAACTTAATCGCTAGCTTCAACAGAATTCCTGCCAGTTGGAGCACCACACCAAGAAGCACGATTGCAATAACAATTACAATTGCAGTGACGAGCCAACGAAGAATGAGCTGAACGTCCATGGACGAGAGCGAAGGTTTTAGTGATTATTGGACTTCCAAAGATACGTAATCCGCATCCGATAGTGCATTTGATGTCGCATCAAATCCACCAAACAATAAAATACTGTTATTGTTCAATCGGGTTGCAGTTAGTCCGAATCTGGGCGTAATGGTGAACGGAAGCGTAAAATACATGTTGGCTTCCTCCACAAATAGTTCACTAGTTCCAAAAACATCCGTTGGATCTTCGCCCCTCCCACCAAACATGGCAACAATGCCAGGGGCAATCGGAACCGATGCGTGCCGGATACGAGGCTGGTGCATCTGGCGAGTTTTGGTGATTTCTATGCCAAACGGACTGTTGTAGTCCATGATAAACGAAGTTGGTTCGGTGGTCGATCCAAAGCGCAGTCCATTGACCAGAAAGCGAGAACCGCGCCAAGGTAGGTCCGAGGTTAACGAGGTCTGCGTATGCCCGGCGATGGGCTCAATAAAGGGTCCGATGGTGGGAGATACGGCAATGAGTGAATCGTTTCGAAGCACAAATGTCCTCAGATCCTCCCGAATTCCTATTAAAGGGGTGGGAGTGTATCGAATATCTCCGCGGCCTCCGAGCAAGGAGACAAAGAATTGACCATCGATTTCTCGAATCACGGTGGAGTGATACATCCGGCGAATTGGATCTCCGGTTACCGGGATTAATTTGAAAGTGGCAGTCGATGGCTCAAATATTTCAACCGCCGAAACCAGTTCGTTAGTCGACTGAATATCACCCAGAAACCCGCCACCAATAATCAAAATGCGGCCATTTGGCAGTTCCGAGGCGGTGTGCCCTGAACGTGGATAGTTTGCGAGTTCCAGGATAGGCACCAGGTAGAGAGCCCCTTGATGCAAAATATGTGCGTCAAGCGCCGCGCCCACGCCTGCTTGATACGATCCGCCAACCAAGACGGCACCTCCATTTAGGCTCATCGTGAATGTGTGACTTCCAGTTCCAAATGTCGAAACGGCTACTGTCGGAATGGTATGGGTATACGTCAGATGAAAGACGGAAATGGTATCTACGCGAGTCGGTCCGTCGTCCACAAACGCTTCTACCACAAATTGATTGAGTCCTTTGTGGAGATCGAGGGGGGCAATCCACCTATTGGTAGCGCTATCAAACGAGAATTCTTTTTCTCGCGAGCGAACCCGCGTTACATCACGAACCGATTCGACCTGGAGTTCAAGGAGAATGGTTGGCTCGGTTACGGCGACGGTCACATCAGGAAAAGCTACTTCAATGGTAGCTTCCCCTACGTCTGTAAAAGCTCTGTCGCAACCACCCCAAAAGACAATGGCTGCTACAGCAAGAAAAAAGGTTATGTTAGATCGTGTCATGGGATGTTGAAACGAAGCAAGGTTGGCTAGGCTCCGAGGGCGTAAATTTTTGCCTCGGGCCAGCGTCCACATGTGCGTCAACGCTCTGTCGCGGTATCGTATGAAACGCGCTCTAGTGTTAGTCCCCGAGCAGGGGCGGCGAATCCAGCTTGGGTTCGATCTTCAGAAACGAGCAGGGCAGGGATGGAACCTGCTTCTCTTTTTCCCTTGCCTACTTCGATTAATGTGCCAACGATGGATCTGACCATCCCGTGGAGGAAGCGATCTGCGCGGATAACGAAATCAAAGCTACCTTCTTTTTCCGGAACCGCCAACCACTCGGCTTGCGCAAGCTCACAGACTCGGTTTTCCGTTTCGGAGAGGACCCTACAAAATGCCGAAAAGTTGTGTGTCCCTAACAGCAAATTTGCGGCACGATTCATTTCCTCAAAATCAGGGGAGGGACGCACAAACCATCTATTATGCCGATCCAAGGCGACGGGCAAGGTGGTTATTCGGTAACGATATTGACGGCTTACCGCATCAAAACGCGCGTGAAAGGAATCGTGGGTCCTGACCAGCGATCGAACAGCTATGGTATGCGGCAAAATTCCGTTGAGCGCCCCCAACAGTATGTCCGTATCCACGGGCCCATCGTCACAAAAATGGGCAACTTGCCCGCTGGCATGCACCCCCGCATCCGTTCTCCCAGATCCTACAATGGTTGTGGGGCGCCGCATGGCTACTTCAAACGCTGCTTCGATAGCCCCCTGAACTGTCGGCAAGTCTGGCTGAAATTGCCATCCATGCCAGCTTGTACCATCGTATTCAATATCTAAACGGTAGGTCGCCAATGGGCAGATTCTTACCTTGGGTTAGGAAACGAAAATTAGAATAGCATTCAATGCCACCCGTACATCGAATTTACATCGCGGGTTTCATGGGCGTCGGGAAATCTACCGTGGCTCCCCGTGTTGCAAAATACGCGGGATTCTCCTCTATTGACTTAGACACCGAGATTAGTGCCCAATTTGGTCTTTCTATTCCGGCCATTTTCGAGCTCATGGGAGAGGATGTTTTTAGAAAGGCCGAAGAAGAGCTTCTAATAAAAGCCTCAACAGAAAGGTCCGTTGTTGTTTCATTGGGTGGAGGAGCCGTCTGTCGTCAGAAATTGCTTGATCTGTGCCTTAATACCGGGATGGTGGTCTATCTCAAATCGTCACCCCAGTTTTTGGCTCACAGATTAGCAAAGTCCCGCGGTATTCGGCCCAAACTGTTTGACGCTCAAGGGAAAATGTTGCGCGGGGTCGAGTTGGAAAACCGAGTGGAGGCGTTGCTGCAGGAAAGGAAATCGTTCTATGAGCAAGCACACATCACGGTCCATGTAGATGAGTTTTCCACATTCCAAATTGCCCGACAAATCCTTGATCGAATCAAAGAATGGCACTAGGGCACTAAGCATTTTGTCCCGCTTTTGGGGATATTCAGCATTTAGACCGGGGCAATTGGACGTAATTGAATCGGTGTTAAGCGGTAGGGATACGCTGGCCTTGTTGCCGACAGGCGGCGGCAAGTCCATATGTTTTCAGGTCCCGGGCATGGTCTTGGGCGGAGTTACGTTGGTGGTGTCGCCTCTTATTTCGCTGA
>CALEEY010000188.1 GCA_937877085.1 uncultured Bacteroidota bacterium | reverse complement strand
GTTCTCGGACCATGCATCGTTGTACATATCCAAAATGAGGCGAGCCTCCTCTTCAAATTGCGACATATCAAGCAGTCGAATGGAAAGAGACGGCCACTTTTTCATGATTAGCGCCGATCCTCGTTCCAGTTTCTCCATTCGTGCCGTTCTAGTGTGCGCGTAGTACGCCCACATGGTCATGCATCGCTTAAATCCATAGGAATGGAGTAAGGATTCATAATAGGCCAAGTTGTATGGCATCAAGATGGATGGCTGTTTTCCAAAACCATTCACCAGAAGTCCAGCCACATCGTTTAGTGAAGGGTTCGCGGGACCTCGCATGGCGGTCAATCCTTGCTCTTTAAGCCAACCTGCGGCTGCGTCAAGCAAAGCCGAGGAGACAGATTCGTCTTCGATTGTCTCAAAAAAACCAAAAAAGCCAACCCCGTCATGGTACTTGTCGAGATGCATACCATTCTTGATAGCAGCAATTCGCCCGACCACTTTGCCCTTTTCATTTTTCGCTAAGAACAATTGCATGTTGCCATGGGCAAAAAACGCATTCTTCTTAGGGTTTACCAGCGTTGCTGTGTCCAGTCGTAGAGGAGGTACCCAAAACGGCTGGTTGGCATATAAATCGAAAGGAAATTGAATAAACGCGCGTCGGTCCCACCATCCCTTTACGGGGCGAACCTGAACGAGAGAGGAATTCGGTGGCATGGTTTCGCGAGCGTCTTAGTTCGAAAATGATTCTTAGACAGCCGCACCGTTTGATCCGATGACACCGTGCTTTTTGCCCACGATGTAAAAGGCTTGCAAAATGTAATCTAAGTCTTCGTTTGTGTGCGTAGCCATGTAGGAGGTTCGTAGCAATGACTGACCCTGAGGTACGGCGGGAGGAACAACGGCGTTAACGAATACGCCTTCTTCCAAAAGGTCATGCCACATTTCCAAGCAAGTCATCATGGTATTGGCCACCACCGGAATAACAGGAGTTTGACTCGCTAAAACGTTGAAGCCCATCTTCTTAAATCCATTTCTCATGTAATCTGAGATTTCCCACAATCGATCAAGTCTTTCGGGTTCAGCCTCTAAAATTTCAAGACATTTTAGCACCGTTGCAACCGCTGACGGCGGCATGGAAGCGCTAAAAATGTGTGCCGATGCCGTATGGCGAATGTATTCGATCACATTGTGGGTTCCGACGACGAAACCTCCGAGGGAGGCAAAGCTTTTTGAAAAGGTACCCGTTGTCAGATGTACATGCGAACCCAGTCCAAAGTGAGCGGCACTACCGCGACCACCTGGCCCAATAACCCCGACTGCGTGCGCATCGTCAAGCATGAGGGCAGCGTTGAATTCTTCGGCTAACTCGACAAGCTGAGGAACCTGAGCAACGGCCCCACTCATGGAAAACACCCCATCGGATACGATAAACTTCCCAGCTTCTGGAAACTCGATCGATGCCTTTTCCAATAGTTTACGCAGATGATTCATATCATCATGGCGGAAACGAATGGTTTGCGCAGTGGACACGGCCGTACCCGCAACGATACAAGCATGATTATCCTTATCTGAAAAAATGATATCTCCTTTGCCCGCAAGGGATTGTATCACTCCCTGATTGGTCATGTATCCAGTTGAAAACAAGACACAGGCCTCAGTGCCCATAAACCGTGCAAGTCGTTCTTCAAGCTGAATGTGGAGATCCAACGTGCCGTTTAAAAACCGCGAACCGGTGCAGCCAGTGCCGTAGTGTTCGATGGCGTCTGCAGCGGCTTTTTTTACACGAGGGTCCGAAAGAAGTCCTAAGTAGTTATTGGAACCCGCCATGATGATCTCCCGACCTTGAATAATGGCTCTAGTCCCATCATTCTTTTCAACAGGGCGAAAGTAGGGGTAAAGATCGGCCGCTTTTATTTGAGCAAATACGCCATCCGCATCAAAAAAACGATCACATTTAGTAAACAGACTGGGCTGCTCATTAGCCGACGTGAACGTATTCGGCTCTGAGGCGGTGACGCCAATTTTACTGTACCTGTCAGACATATTACGGAGCCCTTTTTTCTCGGCAACTACCCTGGTAAAGGTGCCAGATTTGCTTCCGTGATAGATACACGAGTGCGCGTCAAGCCCGGGCAGTTTAAATATAACGTTTTGTTAATCTACTGACGTGAAAAAAATACACTTAAGTCGACTAACGTTATGTGGCTGTACTTTACGCCACACGTTTGGTGTAGATAAAACGTTCAAACGCTCGTAAATGCAGACTTGTAGCCCCGGTTCCGTGGGTTTATCGGTAGGATAAACCGCCATATGCCCTGCGTTCCAATGGAACGAGGGCTTTCAGGCTTATTCCGCCTGGTCGTGGTTCAACTTGAAAACTCAAGTTTTCTCCAACATCGAAATCTAGCAAGTGCGCACTTACATAAGCGTCTAGCATAGCTAGACCATACACTAAGCCGGCGCCAACGAAAGAAAGGTCACGCGAACGTCGAAAAATATTTCTTTGTGCTTCGAGTGGTCTGGACGAAACGGCTCCAAACTCGGCAGCAACCTGCTTATAGGAGTTTTCAAAGCTAGAACGCGGGTTCGATTCTAGGGCTCCTGAATCCACCTGCTCCTGGAAGGCCTTGAACTGAAAAGCTTCCCGATACAAAATATAATCTTGGTGTGCTGTGACGACGTTGTAAATCAACCCACCCAGCGCGGCATATACAAAAGGGAGTTTGACGTACTGCCTGTTATAAATCTGGCCCCACCCAGGAGCCACTGCCGATCTCCAAAGTGCCCCTCTGGGGGACGTGATTCGCTTCACTTCCTCTTGAGGGCTGTTTTGAGGAGGCTGGATTTCCCCAATCGGTGTTTGAGCCACGGAACCTCGGGCGCCACATCCTATCAGAAGTCCTAAAACGAACAATCTTGCTATCGGGCGCTTCAGCATATAAAATAGATTGTTGATCGCATGAACGGCGGCTAAAGAACGACACATTAGAAATGTCTATCGGTCGAAAAACTCGACGATTCGTTCCAGATCCTCGTTGGAATAATACTCGACCTCAATTTTCCCCCCTTTGCCATTCGATCCAGGCTTGACGTTTACCTTGGTCCCCAATACTCGGCGAATCCGCTCTGATATCCGCGAAATTTCAATCGAATCGGCTCCGGAAAACTCTTTTAAGGTGTCCGCCTTTTTCTTTGCTGGTCGTAAGGCCTCACGGACTCTTTTTTCCACGTCCCTCACGGAAAGATCGTTAGCAACGATTTCCTCCATGAGTTGACGCTGGACATCTTCGTTTTCAATGGAGAGCAAAGCGCGTGCGTGGCCTGTGGTCAATACCCCATCGCGCAGTCCCGCTTGAATGAGGGGGGGTAGTTTCAACAATCGCAAAAAGTTGGCTACGGTCGATCTGTTTTTGCCAATTTTCAATGCAACGTCTTCTTGAGTCAGATCGCACTCATCAATTAGGCGACGATATCCAAGGGCTATTTCAATCGGATTTAGCTGCTCTCTTTGGACGTTTTCAACCAAAGCCATTTCTAACATGGCTTCGGTATCCGCTTCACGAACATAAGCGGGAATACGTGTGAGACCAGCCATTCGAGCCGCTTTCAGGCGCCGCTCTCCTGAAATGAGTTCAAATTTATTCGGACCTGCCGTTCGAACGGTTATCGGCTGGATAATCCCTAACTCGCGGATGGACCTGCTCAGTTCAGCAAGCGCTTCCTCATCAAAATGCTCGCGGGGCTGATACGGATTGGGCAATACAGAGTGAATGTCGACTTCAGAAATGGACCCTGCCGTACGTATGCGTTCGTCAAAATTGTACAATTTGGTGGATTCAATCCCCGAAGGCACTGCAGAATCTTTTTCGTCGTTGTCCGGAAGCAGTGCGCTAAGTCCACGGCCCAGTGCTGATTTTTGTTTAGACATGACAGGTATGGATTAAATAGATTCTGCTTGAGAGGCGGCTAGTTGAGATAAATACGCTTGATTGGCATGAAGCACTTCCCGAGCTAATCCAATATAATTTCTGGAGCCTGTGCTGGTTGCATCATACAGCAATACGGGCCTCCCAAAACTGGGGGCCTCCGAAAGTTTTACGTTACGCTGGATAATGGTGTTAAAGACCTTTTCACCGAAGTATCTGCGAACCTCAGAAGCCACTTGATTGGCCAGTCGAAGCCGGGCATCAAACATAGTCAATACCACCCCTTCAATTTCTAGGTCGGGATTCAAGTGCTGTCGAACCAACTTGATGGTATTGAGCAATTGCCCCAAACCTTCGAGCGCGAAATATTCCGCTTGAACAGGTATTAAAACCGAATCGGACGCCGTGAGCGAATTGAGGGTCAAAAGGCCTAAGGAGGGTGGACAATCGAGAATGATGAAATCAAATCGATCTCTCACGCTGTGCAAAGCCTTGCGCAACATGCGCTCCCGGTCAGGAATTTCCACCATTTCGATCTCCGCACCAACCAAATTGATATGGCTTGGAATGAGCGAGAGGTATGGAGTATCGGTTACAAGAATGGCATCTTCCGTAGGAACGGTGCCGATTAAAATCTCATATGTGGAAGCTTTTACGCTTTTTGGGTCAATTCCAACGCCGGAAGTACCATTTGCTTGGGGATCAAAATCAATTAGGAGCGTCGGATGCTCCATAGCAGCAAGGGAGGCGGCCAAGTTAATAGCCGTCGTCGTCTTACCTACTCCGCCCTTTTGATTGGCTACGGCTATGATTTTTCCCATTCGGCAGAGGTGTTTGAATTTGATCCAGCATTGCGGGCAAGTAGGCACCGATGCGCGGTCTTCCTATCCGAAATTTATGAAGAAGGGGCCTTTCTTACTACCTATCTAGCGTGCGTCTTATCCACAACATTTGAAGTAGATGTTTGGATCCCCCTAGCGCGAGAAGAACCCTAGCGTGATAAGAACCCTAGCGTGATAAGAACCCTAGCGTGAGAAGAACCCTAGCGCGAGAAGAACCCTAGCGCGAGAAGAACCCTAGCGTGATAAGAACCCTTTGACCATATTATGGCGTTTAGGATGGGTCATTCAAGTATTCAAAATTCATCATGTCGCGAAGGTTCATTCTTACGAAAGAAGAAGCGCTGCCGGTCAGCCGTTTGAGTATTGCGTACGAGGATGAGCTAAATGAGCAGCAATTCGAAGTTGCTACCATGGGGGGCGGACCGGTGTTGGTCGTAGCCGGAGCCGGTACGGGCAAGACAAGAACCCTTATTTACCGCGTCGCTTACCTCGTAGAAACGGGGGTCGCTCCCGAACATATTGTTTTGTTGACCTTTACCCGGCGTTCGTCCAACGAGATGCTCAATCGAGCGGCCGGCCTGTTGGATGGAAGATGTAAAAGGGTGCGCGGTGGGACTTTTCACGCATTTTGTTTAACCATTTTAAAACAATATGCAGCCAAACTGGGGTATCCGAGCAATTTTACCATTTTGGATGCCTCCGACGCAGCGGATGTAATTGATGTGGTCCGGGCAACGTCTTCCATCAAGACCAATGGGAAACGATTTCCGCGGAAAGGGACTCTTCAGAGTATTTTTTCGGCAGTACGTAACAGGGGCATTCGAATTGACCAAGCCCTTGAGACAGGGTATCCACAGTTCGGCCCGTTTACCAAAGAGATCGAACTCCTCTTTGAAAACTATTCGGTGTATAAAAAAGAGCACGGATTGATGGATTATGATGATCTGCTCATCATGACCCTCAAACTTTTTACGGAAGAGCCGGCCGTCCTACGTGAAATTGCACTAACCTGCCGCCACGTACTGGTGGATGAATACCAAGACACCAACAGGGCGCAGGCATTAATTGTAAAGGCGTTGGCGTCCGTGCACGGCAATGTTATGGCGGTCGGCGACGATGCTCAAAGTATCTACCGATTTAGAGGAGCGGACTTCAAAAACATTCTTGGCTTCCCGGCCGAGTTTTCTCGTGCTCGGGTTCTCAAACTCGAACACAATTATAGGTCTACTCAACGCATTCTGGACCTCGCAAATCAATTGCTGAGTCAGGCGAAGAAGAAGTTCGACAAGCAGCTTTTTACCCTGAAAGTAGGAGGCGATTTACCCGGCTTGGTACCGGCGCCCGATGACCGGTTTGAAAGCCGTTTCGTTGCTCAACTCATTCTCCAGTTTCGAGAACAAGGGATATCACTGCGAGAGATGGCGGTGCTTTTTAGAAATGGACATAATTCGTTTGATTTAGAAATTGAGCTTGGCCGAAAAAATATTCCATTTGTCAAATACGGTGGTCTAAAATTAGCGGAGGCGGCTCATATTAAAGATGTCCTAGCCTACCTGAAGGTTATCGAGAACCCAAGAGATACGGTGGCATGGAATCGCATTCTGCAATTGCTGGAAGGAGTAGGTCCCAAGACGGCCGGAACGATCATTGAATGGATAGAAGCCGATCAAGACGACTCGTTTGAGCTAAAAGAAAGACCATTTTCTGCGGCGTACATCGAATCCCTTAGGGCTCTTTTTGTGATGTTACGATCCGTTAAAAAGGCCGATTCGACCCCAACGAGTCAAATTGAGGCCATCCTGTCGTATTACCTCCCGGTTTTGAAGCGCGTCTACTATGAGGATTTCCAAAAGCGGGAGCAGGACTTGGAGCATCTGGTCGGCTTGACTCTTTCATTCTCCAAGCGATCGGAATTACTAGATTCATTGGTGCTCGATCCCATCGAATTGACGGTAATAGATGTGGAGGAGGTGAAAGACGACGAACCGCCGCTCACCTTGTCGACCATCCATTCCGCCAAGGGATTGGAGTTCAAAGTGGTATTTGTTATCCACGCATTGGATGGAATTATTCCTTCGTCTTACTCGGTTGGCGACGACGAATCTATTGAGGAGGAGCTGCGATTGCTGTATGTTGCCGTTACTAGGGCAGCCGACTACCTTTATATATCCTATCCTAGCTTGCAGTATCGTCGTTTCGACGGGCAATATTTTACACGACCGAGTAGATTTTTGGATCAGATTCCAGAACATATTCTAGAACCCTGTTCACTCGTCGAACAAGAGCCAACAGAGTTGCCGCCACATACCGGCTCCAATCAACTTTCCTCAAATACCTCTAATAATCATTAATCGAAGAAATGGAGCGCTTCGGCTATACCCCAGCTGCGTCACTTTCGGTCCCGGTCATCCCAGGCTTGACCATCGCCTCCATCCCGCTTTCGCAATTGGATGATGTCCGGCGGATGAACCGGGACATCTTCAGTGAAGAAAGAGTCATTAATTCCTTCGAGAAGGAAGATTTGATGATTCTTGAGGCGAGACTAGACGGCGAGCCTGTGGGATTTAAGGTCGGGTACAGAGAGAGCAAAAAAGTATTTTACAGCGCCAAAGGGGGAGTCGTCGCGGACCAAAGGCGCAATGGAATAGCCTTAGCGCTATTGGACGATATGATGCGTCGTGTCGAGGAAAAAGGGTATCACGTTTTTGCATTTGACACCTTCCCTAATTTGCATCCAGGAATGACCATCTTAGCCATGGAAAACGGTTTTCGATTGGTAAAAGCGGATTATAACGCAGTCTACAAGGAGTTTCGTTTACGTTTTGAACGTCGAACACAAGCTCCTTTTTGATTTGGTTTTGATGGAATTGAATCCTACCGCGTTCGTCAAATAAGTAGGGTAGAGCGGCAAATACGGAATCTTGTTGAAGAGGTGATAAAGGCGCAACCATGCCCGTCTCATGCCGTACCCGATGACACATTTTAGACGGATGGTCTAGTGCCGGGCTCGTTTCTGCCGGGAGAGACCAATTGTCACATTTATATGAAAGGGTGAGTAAGTGCTGCGATTCTTTTTTGAATTTGGGGAATCGACCCGTATCGCGTTGGCATCGGTATGGTCGAATAAGCTGCGTGCGGTACTTACCACTCTTGGTATAATCATTGGAATCGTTTCCGTTACCGGCATGGCCACGGTCATGAATGGGATAGAAAAAGGATTCGAGCAGGACATTGCTTCACTAGGATCGAACGTCATTTATGTTGAAAAATGGCCTTGGGTTCGAGGTCCTAGTACTAAATGGTGGGAGATGATGAATCGCCCAAATATGACAGAAAGTTTGGCGGACGCCTTGAATAGTAGTGCCAGCATGGTTGAAACAGCTACTGCAGTGGTTTCTACGTCCCGAACATTGAAGTCTAAAACGGAATCGATGTCCGCTGCTACGGTGACGGGTGCACAGGCCAACTATCCGTCTGTCCACGAGGTGGATCTATCGGAAGGGTATTTTTTCAACGAGTTTGATAACCAAAGCGCCAGACATGTCGTGGTTGTGGGAGCAAAAATTGCCGAGGAACTGTATCCCTTTGGCTCGGCTTTCGGAAAGGAATTGAATATCGATGGCGCGCGGTACACCATTATTGGTATTCTCACGGGACAAGGATCCGCTACCGAGGGACCGGCAAGCACGGATTATTCGGTCCAAATTCCATTCAATGCCTTTAAGCAGCAATTTGGTACGCGCTGGCGGGATGTGTCTATCCAGTCCAAAATCGGAGATGGTTTCGCGATCGCGGACGCAAAGGATCAAATGCGAGGCGTGCTTCGCCTGGCTCGGAAATTGGATGCAAAAGACGCGGACAATTTTGAAATCAACGAACAAGAATCCCTTCGCGCAGCCATCGAGCCGATCAAAAACGCCATTTTTGCCATTGGTATTGGCCTAACCGCGCTCGCTCTGCTGGTGGGGGGTATTGGCGTAATGAATATTATGTTCGTAACGGTCAAGGAGCGGACCCGAGAAATAGGTGTTCGCAAAGCGGTCGGCGCCCGAAGGGTCACCATTTTAGTCCAATTTCTCGTTGAAGCCGTTGTAATCTGTATGGTTGGAGGGATTGTTGGTGTGGGCCTTGCGTTCCCGCTTTCGATGCTGATAGGCGCCGTCCTTCCTGCCTCTCTTGATTTGCCAACTGTATTTATGGCCTTTGGTATGTGTGTTGCCATTGGAATCACGTTCGGACTTGCTCCTGCTTGGTCGGCCGCAAAGGCTCCGCCAATTGAAGCATTGAGGTATGAATAGCATGGGTTTTTTCGAAGCTTTTCGCATGGCATGGGGTGCGATTCAGGGACACAAAACCAGATCTTCTCTGACGTTACTGGGCATGGTAATCGGCGTCTTTGCGATTATCGTTTCGGTCACCGCCGTGGAGGTCATTGATGTTTATTTCAAAGAAAAACTCCAGTTTCTGGGTTCTTCGACCGTTTCCATAACTCGGAACCCTCAGTTTCAAATTGGTGACCGAGATCGTAGTGGAAGAAATCGCCCCAACATCACATTTGAGCAGGTAGAACGCCTGGAAGATGCGATGCAGCTGGCCGTAACGATCAGTCCAATGGACGATTTTGCGATCGGCAAGATGACGTACCAGGACCGCGAAACAGAGCCGGGCGTCATGGTCATGGGTAGCGATGAAGACATGCTGGGAAATTTTTCCTATGAAATCGAATATGGTCGTTTTTTCACCAGGGACGACATCCAATATGCTCGACCGGTATGTGTTTTAGGCGCCGACATCGTTAAGGTTTTATTTCCCAATGAGAACCCCATTCGAAAAGTCATGAAAGCAGCAGGAAAGCGCTGCGAAGTGATTGGAGTCCTGAAGGAAAAGGGCAACTTTCTTGGGATACCGATGGATAATCGGGCTTACATACCCATTACGAGGGGTTTTGCGGATTATGGAGGCCTTGGCCGCAATATTGGCAATGTTAGTGTTAGAGTTCACGATCCCGTAATGGTTAACGCGGTCATTGACGAATTAACGGGACGTTTCAGAGTTATACGAGGCGTGCAGCCGGGCGAAGAAAGTAGCTTCGAAATCTCCACCAATGATTCCATGCAAGCCGTATTTGAGGCATTCACCGGCACCTTGACCGCAGGAGGAGCCGGCATTGGGTTGATCTCTCTTCTGGCCGCCGGAATTGGCATTATGAACATTATGTTGGTGTCGGTTACAGAGCGGACCCGGGAGATTGGCGTCCGAAAATCGGTCGGCGCCAGAAAGAAGGATATTATGCGCCAGTTCTTGTTTGAAGCATTTTTCCTTTGCCAGATAGGCGGTATCGTCGGAATTCTTTTAGGAGCTGCCGTAGGAAACGGGGTGGCCTTTTATTTTGATATTACCGCGGCTTTTCCAACCGGATGGGCCATTGCATCGGTGATTTTGGTCACGATGATTGCCCTCATTTTTGGAGGCTATCCGGCCCTAAAAGCGGCAAGACTAGCGCCCATTGAATCTCTTCGACACGAGTAAATCGGTTTTTTCAGGCCACAGGTTTCCGATTTCTACCGTAGTTTGAGCGTGTTATCATAAACACAACTCGTCCTATGCCAGACTTACAAAAAGCTGCCAAGCGGGCCGCTGGCGAACAAGTAGCTTCAATGATTACCTCAGGTATGAAATTGGGGCTTGGAACAGGTTCTACCGCTGCAATGGCAATTGAAGCTCTCGGGGTTCGTATTCAGAAGGAAGGCCTACAGGTGTGCGGGGTTCCGACTTCTTTCGCTTCCGAAAGATTAGCCAGAGAATGTGGCATTCCACTGACCACCCTAGATCAAACGCCTGTTTTAGATTTGGCCTTTGATGGAGCGGACGAGGTCGACAAGAACTTCATTGTCATCAAAGGAAGGGGGGCAGCGCAGACGCGGGAGAAAATTGTCGCGGCCCAGGCCAAACGCTTTGTCATTCTAATTGATGAAGGCAAGCTGGTGGACAAACTAGGAACGCGCATGCCACTGCCGGTCGAAATCGTTCCCATGGCTGCTACGCCCGTCATGAATGTTTTGATAGCTCTTGGAGCGCGACCAGAAATACGGATGGGCCTTAGAAAAGATGGTCCAGTCGTTAGCGATCAAGGATTGTGGATCTTGGATGCCATGTTCAATGAAATTACAGACCCCGAACACGTCAATCGGGTGCTGCTCAATACGCCAGGCGTGGTGGACCATGGATTATTTATAGACATGGTCACCGACGTCTTGATTGGCCTTTCTGATGGATCCGTTCGAACGATGGCTAGACGGTAGGTTGGCTTCGCGGGTTCAGCTGTCGGGGCTGGCTTGGGGTTAAGCCGTCGGGGCTGGCTTGGGGTTAAGCCGTCGGGGCTGGCTCCGGGGCGGGACCGGTTTTCGGTGTTGCTCTTGAGGCTAAAACAGTCGGTCCATCATTTCAGAAAGATCAGCAAGGGCCACGCACTCCAATTTTTTAGGCGTCGCATCTCGATGACCCCGGGAAGGGATAAATGCTTGATTAAATCCCAGCCTGGAGGTTTCGGCCAATCGCGAATCCAATTGTGAAACCGCCCTTATTTCGCCTCCAAGGCCCACTTCGCCGCAGATCATGGCTTGACTCGGAACGGGAATATCTCGAAAAGAGGAGGTCACAGCGGCAGCAATTGCCAAGTCCGCCGCCGGTTCAGTGAGGCGTAGCCCCCCCGTCACGTTCACGAAGACGTCGCAGCTTGAGAGCCCTAATCCAATACGTTTTTCCAGTACAGCCAAAAGCATTTGAAGCCGTTTGGCGTCGAAACCGGTAGCTGTGCGCTGAGGATTAGCATAGGAGGTGGGCGTAACCAACGCCTGAATCTCCGCGAGCATGGGCCTTGTACCCTCCATTGAACAAACCACTACGGATCCGGAGGACAGAACATTTCGGTCCGCTATGAACAACTCACTTGGATTTTCAACAGGAGTCAGTCCTGCGGAACGCATTTCGAAGACGCCGATCTCATTCGTCGAGCCGAATCGGTTTTTGACCGCCCTAAGAATTCGGAAAACGTGGTGCCTGTCGCCCTCCAAATAAAGCACCGTGTCTACCATGTGTTCGAGCACTCGAGGGCCCGCGATCGAACCTGTTTTCGTGACGTGCCCGACAATAAATGTAGAGGTGCCCGTCGATTTCGATAATTGAATTAAAGCAGCCGCGCTTTCACGAACTTGGGCTACTGATCCCGGGGCGCTCTGAAGGTCAGATCTAAAGACCGTCTGAATCGAATCGACAATCATCAACGTTGGTTTTTCATCCAAGACGCAGCGGATAATGGACTCCACCTCCGTCTCGGCCAACATCATAAAATTTTTAGAATGCACGCCCATTCGTTCCGCGCGCATTTTGACTTGCGAAGGCGATTCTTCCCCCGTTACATAAAGCACCTTCGCGTGGGGGACTAAAGCTCCCAATTCCGTCATCAAGGTACTTTTACCAATTCCGGGGTCCCCTGCCACCAGCACCACGGATCCCTGTACGATTCCGCCACCCAACACGCGATCCAATTCCGCGTTTCCCGTCACAAAACGCGTCTCCGCACCCGATTGAACTTCGTCCAGCGTTAGAGCCTTTGACCCCAGTCCGTTAGAAGAGGCGGTGGGGCGTGCCGAGTGCTTCACGGAGTGTTGACGCTCCTCAACCATGGTATTCCAGGAGTTGCACGCAGGGCATTGCCCCATCCAGCGCGGAGAGTCGTTTCCGCACTCCTGGCAAACAAATATGGATTTCACTTTTGACATGGTGCTAATATAGAGGCGGGTGGTGACAACAGTGTGACATGGCCGAACCCAAACTTCATTCAAGGAAGTTTTATGAACACCGTACCTTTTTTGGGAGAACCTGCACCAATAGCGTAGAGTATCGTACTTTGTAGAAATTCAGATTCGGGAATACTCTTCAATTAGCCAATCTTGATTCAATACACTAAAAAAATAATTCTCGACCCGGTTCAAGCGTTAGGTCGATATAGCCAATTGCTTTTCAAGGCATTTGGCGCTGTTCCTGAATTTAGTACGTATCGAAAAAATTTATGGGAGCAGATGATCCATGTTGGGATCGATTCCATGCCTATTGTGATGTTGGCAGCGGCATTTTCCGGTGCGGTGACCACGGTTCAGACATCTTACCAGCTCGTTAGCCCCCTTATTCCTAAAAGCATTATCGGGTCCATTGTAGTTCCCTCTATGGTTCTCGAACTCGGCGCAGTGGTCACTGGGTTTATTTTGGCTGGACGCGTGGGTGCGCGCATTGCGGCGGAACTGGGTACCATGCGAGTGACCGAACAAATTGACGCATTGGAAGCCATGGGGCTTAATTCCATCGGATATCTGATTGTCCCACGAGTGATTGCTGGAATTGTGATGTTTCCCGTGCTATATGTGGCCGCGTGTTTCGTAGGCATTGGCGGTGGCATGTTGGTCGGGCACCTCGGAGGGTTCGTTCCCATGGGAGTATTTGTGGATGGTGCTAGAGAGTTTTTTCAGCCGTTTGACCCCATTTTTGGTTTGATTAAATGTTTGGTTTTCGGCTTTATCATTACATCCGTGTCCTGCTTTAAGGGGTATTATACCCGAGGTGGTGCTGAGGGTGTTGGTAAGGCCACGACGGAGGCTGCCGTTGCTAGCTGCGTGCTGTTGCTCCTCGCCGATTTAATTTTAGCCGCGACCCTGTTGTAAAATGATAAGCGTTCAAAACCTACATAAAAGTTTTAGAGGGAAGGCCGTTCTGAACGGGGTCGATTTGGAGATCCTAGAGGGCGAGACGCTAGCCATTATTGGTCGTTCAGGATCTGGCAAAAGTGTTTTGATGAAGCATATTATTGGCCTGCTTCAACCAGATGCTGGCAAGATTACCGTAGATGGGATAGATATCAATGCCATTTCCTATGCGGATTTGAGGCGGATACGTCAGAATTTTGGCGTTCTGTTTCAAGGAGGAGCGCTTTTTGATTCGATGAGTTCTTTCGACAACGTGGCCTTTCCGCTTCGGACGTTTACCTCCATGACGGAAGAGGAGATTGAACATGTGGTGTTGGAGTGCCTTGGTATGGTCGAGCTACCCGAAGTAGGTGCGAAAATGCCTTCAGAATTATCTGGGGGGATGCAAAAGCGAGTAGCACTTGCACGTGCAGTGGCTCTGAAACCTAGATACATTTTGTACGATGAACCAACCAGTGGATTGGACCCTGAAACGTCCAATACAATCGATGATCTGATTCAAAACCTCTCGGACCAACTGAATGTGACGAGTATTGTCGTAACCCACGATATGCATTCGGTACTAAATATTGCCGACAAGGCGGCGTTCGTACACGATGGACGTATGCATTGGGCCGGCACGATCGATGAACTACACAGAAGCGACGATCAAATACTTCGAAGTTTTGTTAAAGCCAACGAATATTTGATAGGAAAATGAAGCTCATAAAAACCCAATTATCGGCGTGAAAATTTCAAACGAACTTAAAGTCGGACTAACGATCATTGTAGCCATTACAATTTTCATTTTTGGAGTCCGGTATTTCGAAGATTTACCTTTGTTTCGGACAACCTATGACCTCACCGCCGAGTTTGACAATGCAGGTGGACTGATTCCTGGCAATCTAGTAAGGGTCAACGGGGTGAGTGTCGGCAGCGTAAACGGTGTTAGTATCTCGGAGAAAACGGGTAAAGTAGAAGTCAAATTCCACGTTGACCGGAAAATATCGGTGACGGAAGGATCGTATGCGACGGTATCGGGCATCGATGCGTTAGGCGCCGTTCGAATGGACCTGTTTCTAGGCCCGCGCGACGCTGCCCTTATTCCTGAAGGCGGGCTCGTTGGGACCGGAGAAGGCAATGACTTATTCGGTGATCTGAGCGCACGTGCTCCAGAGATGGTTCAAAAATTTGACGATGTTTTGAGCGGGTTGGACAAAGTATTATCTGAAACGGGGACCATGCTCTCTGAACCTGAATCCGACTTTAGGACAACGCTTGGGTCGGTTAAGGGAAGTGTGGCTCAGCTCGAGCGACTTTTGAAGGAAGAGCGAGCCAGAATCAGCATCATTCTTCAAAACGTGGAGGATGCCACGGGGTCCATTAAGACCATCACCTCCGACAATGGGCCTGCCGTTACCAAGCTCGTCTCCGATCTGTCGGTAACCATTGCTTCACTGGATCGTGAATTGGTCAGTTTAGGCGAAGCTAGCCGAAGTTTAAACGAGCTATTGACCAAGGTGAACGAAGGTCAGGGCACGCTTGGCATGTTGGTGAATGACCCGTCTATGTATCAAAAAATGGATTCTACCTTAAATGGTATCAATGCACTCCTAGCTGATTTCAGGGTCAACCCTGGTAAATATCTAGGGCAAATGAAGCTGGTCGATATATTTTAGTTAGTAGGATCTCACTATGCCGTCTTATCAAGATTCGCTCGATCTATTTCACGAATGGACACGTACAGACAGCCTACGTAGGCATGGATATGCCGTTGAGGCTGCCATGGCTTACTATGCCGGGCTGTTTGATGAGGACGAAGAAACTTGGCGTATAGCGGGCCTGCTTCACGATGTGGACTACGAGCGGCATCAGTCGCTCGAGGAGCATCCGTTTGTGGGCGTAAAAATGCTTCGGGAAAAGGGCTATTCAGAAGATATTTTGGAGGCCATCATGGGCCACGCCAATCATACGCAAACGGCCAGGATCTCACGAATAGCTAAGACGCTGTTCGCAGTCGATGAACTGGCAGGATTTATTATGGCCGTCGCCTACGTCCGCCCGACCGGACTGGAAGGTATGTCGCCCAAATCGGTAACCAAGAAATTGAAGGATAAGCCGTTTGCAGCGGCTGTAAGCCGGGAAGACATTCGAAATGGTGCCGACGGATTGGGCTTGGAGCTGAATCAACACATTGCTAACGTGATTTCTGGAATGCAAGTTGCTGCAACTCGGCTAGGCTTTGCAACTCAGTAGGGCCTAACTACGTCCGACTACGCTTGTAGAAATTTTAAATTTCATTTGTTTGATGGCCACAGAAGACACCGATCCATTTTCAGCAATCGATTTCGATGATCAAGCAGGATCGGAGACGTCGCATGGTCAAACGCCCGACGAAGAGGGCCAACCGCAAGGACTAAGCGTCGTTGAAGCCAAGCAGATGACTCGCGCGCGGGCAGAAGACTTTCGTGCCTTGCTCACGAAATACATCAAGGCCCATCTCCCTGATTCTGGGCCCTCTGATAAGGACCACCAGGCGCCGATTCGTATGGAAGGGGGGCACGCGTCTCTTCTTCCCGTTTTACGTGCCATTCCATGGGTGCTTTTTTTACTGTTTGCGGGTTCCTTTCTCTGGGATTTTGATGGGATGTCTATGTCCGCTTTTGGAAAGACGTTTGCACTCGATGGGCTTGTGAGAATTGTTTCTGTGAGCGGATTGATTGGCTTCCTTACGAACTGGGTGGCCATCACCATGTTGTTCAACCCTCGCAAACAACGCCCTTTGTTTGGCCAGGGACTCATCCCGGCACAACGGGAGAGGGTGATTTACCGATTAGCGACGGCCGTGAGCGAGGAGCTGATCAATAAGGACATCATCAAAAAGAAAATCGAGGAGAAGGAAATTATCCCGAAGTATCGGGAGCTAGCGATGTCGGTTACCCGAGGAGTATTGGAGGATGAGTCATTTCGGGCGGAATTAAAAATATTGACGGCCGATTATGTCCAAACCGTTTTAACATCCGACGAAGTTCGATTGAAGATTGTTGATTTCGTGGTTGGAAAGATAGAAGCCTATGTGGGAGCGGGGCTTGGGGGAATGGCACTCAAGGCCTATCGATACTTAAACGAAGACGACTTCAAAGCGCGAATCGATAAAGCCATTCACCAGATTCCAACCCAACTGGATGTAATTCTGGATCAGATAGACACGCTTATCGACAAGATTCCTGAAAAAATTGAGGCAAGAGCGGAAGACATCGAAAACTTAGCGACTACAGTCGTACTGGGTTTCGTTGAAAATCTGGACATCTATGAAATGGTCATGAGCAACATGATGGCGTACGATGAGGGAAAATTGGAAGACCTCATTAAGAACTCCAGCAACGAGCAGTTGAATTACATTAAATATTTGGGTGGAGCGTTGGGCGGACTTGGCGGACTGGTCATCTGGCAGCCCATCCCGGCGGTATTGGCTTTTGCTGTATTTGGATTGATTCTGTTTTTGATTGACGAAGGGCTCTATCGCCTACGCGCCAAATCGAAAGGATAGGCTAGCACCCGGTCTCTGGGCGGGTCTAGACGCGATCAGACGGATGGACTGTCCACTTCTTGTGACGATAGCTTCAAATCAAAACACTCACGGCAGCGAGGCTCGTACGATTCTGTGGCACCCAGAAGTACGCGTCCTTGACCTTTAACAAGTCGCTGGGAATGATTGGCCGGGGCGCCACAAACCACGCAAATGGCGTGAAGCTTGGTGACGAATTCAGCGATGGCCATGATGCTGGGCACGGGTTCAAATGGCTGGCCGAGGTAATCTTGGTCGAGCCCGCAAACAATAACTCGCTTGCCCGCTTTGGCCAATTCTCGGCACACATTAATTAGATCGGAATCGAAAAACTGGGCTTCGTCGATTCCGACCACTTGGGCATCCATTGCCAATAGCAAAATCTGTGATGCAGCGGTCACGGGAGTCGATTGCAGAGCCGATTCATCGTGCGAAACCACATCCAGACCACTAAAACGGGTATCCAACGCCGGTTTGAATATTTCTATTCGTTGGCGCGCAATCCGGGCTCGTTTCATCCGGCGGATCAGTTCTTCGGTTTTCCCACTGAACATTGAACCACAAACGACTTCAATCCAGCCGGTCTTGCGCGATCTATTCAGTACGTGAGGTTCCAAGTTGTCTGGTCCTAGTTGTGAAGAGGAATCTATCCCAGAGAAGGGAAATCCGGGTTCCAAAGATAATGAATGGAAACTCGGCGGACTATGTGTGTGCGAAAAGAGGCTTAGATAGTTCCTAACACTGCGGACGAAACCCAGCCCTTGGATCCGTTGGATACCTCTATAAAAGCCCAATCGGCTGACGAAGTCTTTACGGTAATAACCAAGCCTTCGTGGATTATCAAAACTTCTGTAGAGGACTCATCAGCGAGCTCATGAATCTTGGCCTCTGGCGTAAGAACAACGGCCCTCTCCTCAATAGGAGGCCAGGCAGATGTGGTTAAGGCGTAGAAGATGAGACAAAAAGAAACAGAACCCAATAAGATCCTAGCCCGTCGCCACCAGTCTCCATGTAGCTGAAAGAGCAGCTTTCCAATAATTAACCCAACTAGACCGATCCAAAAGGCAAGGCCGATCCAGAAGGCAACGGCAAAAGGCAATCTATTTGCTAGCCACAGGTGGGTTTTCTGCCAGAAGGGATCGGGTAGTTGTGAAAAGCGATCGGCCTGGCGATGACTGGCGACACTCAACGAGTGTACTATTTTAACATCTTCAGGGGCCAATCGTTTGGCTTTTTCTAGATAGAGAACCGCCAGTCCAAATTTGTTCGAACGGTGATAGGCAAGGCCCATATTGTAGTATAGTTCAGCCGAAACCCAGCCAGCTTCGTCAGCCTGTGAGTACTGTTGGATTGCGGCTAGAAAATTCCCATCTAGCAGATGGACCGTACCCTCGTCAAACGATCGCACGGCGTTTTCAAGCGACATCGGATTCGTCTCCGACTGAAAAGCAGCGGAGTTAGATGGCGTGATAACGGCCAAAAGCAGTAAAAAGAGGCTTCCTACGTTACGCATCACATTCATGGAGCTGTTTGTTCATCAACATCAGGAATGATAGACGAAGCTTCATCGAGGGCCGATTCCATGTTTTCTGGGGTTACGGAGGATGGCGCAAAACGCCCCATATCGCAGGCGTCTAAAAGCTTCCGAAGCCGGTTACGCAGTTCAAGGTCGACGCCGTTCGCAGCTAGCATGCCGTCCAGCTTTTCTCTGGTCAGTCCCCGTTCGGCAACGTCTAGTCGATTTCCAATGAACCCAAGAACAGCTCGTTCTAACTCTTCATAGTATCCGGATACATTACCTGACGCCAAAAGTGAAGTGGCTTGTTTCAGATGTTTTTTGCTCAGTGGATGAGCGCGTCTGCCTCTGGCCCAGGACACGTTTTGAGTAAACTTGTCACGACGTCTTTTAACCACTACGGTCATCACCAAAATGACCGAAGGGAAAAATAGCAGCAGATATACCCAATACGCATCGTGAAGCGAGCCCGGATTCGCTTTTTTCCATTCGGAAGAGGAGGTGAACAGAGGCGCAAAATCGTCGACCGGCATGCCGTTGGTGGTGGCAACCACCACATCTGGAGTTGTTGCCGTTCCCGAAACCGTAATCGGTGTGATATCGGTTTTTGAGGTTTTATAGGTGTTGGAATCGGTGTCAAAATGACTGAACTCGATGGGCGGTATTTCAAACGAGCCGTTTGACCGGGGAATAAGCACATATCGGAAGGTTTTACTTCCGACAATTTCTCTACCTGAGCGGTCTATGATGGAGGATACTTCAGGATCGTACAGGTCAAAGGAATTAGGAACCACAAAGGTTGGAGAACTCAAAGTGGCCAAATTGCCCCTTCCAGCGATGGTAATGCTCAGTTGAATGGACTCACCGACTTTGATGTTTGTACGATCGGTGGTTACCGTCATAGCGTACTTGCCCACGGCTCCGTTGAAGCTGGGTGGCGCGTCCGCTGGAAGCGGACGCGCGTCTATAGAAACCCGGGGCGAAGCCAACTGCACTTGGGAAAATCGATTCCGAAGTGAAAACATGGACTGAAAAGGATCGCGGTTGCCAAAAGGCAACATAGCTTCGCTTTCAATTTTAAGCGGATCCACACTCATTTTGCCGGCTCGGGTTGGAAATACGGCAGCCCGTTTTAAGACAATGGAGTTGTATCGAAGGCCATTTTCTACCACAATACGAGGAATTGGCCTCGTTTCAACGTCCAATTCCTCTCTCCAAAAGCCCTCTGCGTCCCAGCTGTCCGTCAGGCGGCTTTGCCGTAGCTGGATGCCCTCTCTAAAAAAGAGTTGGTATTCGATAATGACCTGTTCTCCTTGGTAAGCCGATCGGGCCGTTGGAATGGCGCGGATGAAAATATCCGTGTCATTAGGAGCCTGGGGCGGTTCGGGTGTCTGGTCGACCGTGTTTCCAAAAAGCGAACTGAACGGATCGACTTGCCGACGAGGTGGAGGGCGCTGTGCTTGAGGAACAACGGTAACCGTCAAGGGGGCGGTGTGAAATTCTTTATTGCCCACTTTCACCGAAGTGGCCGCAATGGTGGCGTTTCCTTCCCGTGTGGGTCGATAGATCCAGCTGAAGCTAAAGCTCTGGGACATTTGGCCGTTGACAATTGATACGCTTCGTTGCGTGCTTGGAAGAGACTGAATGAGCGTCAGGCCCTCTGCGACAGGAGCCGTAGGAACTTCCAGGTCTGTACCGTCCGATCCGCTGACGTTTATGGTGTACGTAACGGTTTCTTCCGTGCCAATAGATTTAGCACTCACGGACTCGTCGACATTGGTGGTTTGGGCAACCACCAGGGACGAACTAGTCAGGATCCCCACCAAAAGGACCCCAAAAAAACGATAGAATGTCTCCCTCATTACCAATCTTTTTCAACACGCCGCGGGCGTGTTTTTAATTTCTGAACCTGCCTTAATAACTGTTCTTCTTCGTTTTGGAGGGCATCGAGGATTCGTTCGGCCTCCTGTTGACTCATTTTTGTAGGATCCTGCTGATCTTGCTGCTGCTGTTCTTGCTGCTCCTGATTCTGGTCTTGGGAGTCTTGCTGATCCTGTTGTTGCTTCTGGTCCTGATTTTCTTTGTCGCTTTCCTGATCTTGATCGCTTTTTTGCTGATCTTCGTTCTCTTTATTTTCGTCTTGATTCTGTTTGTCTTGCTGCTGCTCCTGTTTTTGCTGCTCTTCCAATTGGCGCTTCACAAACTCATAGTTGAATTTAGCATCGGCATTCGTTGGATCTGACAGAAGTGCCCGTCTATAATGAGCCAAAGCCTGTTCAAGCTGTTTTCCGGTTGCAGCGGCATTTCCAGCATTATAACTAGCTCGGACTAAGTCTGCAGGCGTGTTGGCCATTTGGGCCGCGCCAGAGAATGCAATACCAGCCTGTTCAGTGTCTCCTGTACGATAAAGCGATGCGCCTAGATTGTTGAGGAGACCCGAGTACACCGGACCTGGTCCGGCTTCCGATACGGCAGAAACCCCCAGTCTAAACTCTTCAATAGCCTCGGCATACTGTTCTTGAGCGTAAAGGGCATTGCCTTTACGTCCTTTTTTCTTTCCGTCGCCCGGACCGAAAAGGAGGGTTGCAAAAAGCAAAAAAGCAATGGAGCGAATCATGTGTAGTTCAGGATGGAGTTCGTCATTGTACGGTTAGAGGCGCATAACGTTTTCATTTATGCTTCGTCACGGGGCGTTAGCCCCGATTTGATCCGAATACGGTCCGGGATGGCCCATTCAGCGAACAGGAGTACGAGGCCCAGTAACAAAGGCCATTGAAAACGTTCTTCGTACTCTTCAAATTCTTCAGCCCCATAGGCTGTTTTATCGAGTTGTGCCAAAGCGGCTGTAATTCTGGGAAGTGAACTCGATGTCTTGGCTATTCTGAAATAGCTTCCATTACGAGCTAGATCCTGTAAAACCGCTTCTTCCAATTTCGTGGTAACCACGGCTCCCGCTCGATCTTTCTTGTAGTCTACCCGTCGTCCATTTCGATATTCCGGTATCGGTGCCCCTTCGGTCTCTCCGACGCCAGCGGAATAAAGAACAATATTGGACTGTCTAGCTTCCTCGACAATGGCTTCAAGATCCGCGACGTGATTCTCTCCATCCGAGACGAAGAGCACGGCCTTGGTTCTTACTTCTTGGTCGGGGTCGCCAGAAGGCGCTTCAAAAGCCTGAATAGCCATCTTTAATGCGGCTCCAAAGTCCGTACCCGGGGTTGGTATTAGCGAAGGATCGGCAACGTCCAAGAAAAGCCGCAAAGCGCCGTAGTCGGTGGTCAACGGACATTGAATAAAAGCGTCCCCTGCGAACGTAACCAGGCTTATGCGATCCCCTTTAAGTTCGCCGACGAGGTTTTTAATTTCGTTCTTCGCTCTAGACAATCGATTGGGGGCGATGTCTTCGGCCATCATCGAAGCGGAGACGTCCAGCGCAATGACTAAATCGATGCCTTCTCTTTTGACTTCGCGTAGTTGCGTACCGAACCGTGGGCCAATCAGCGCCAATGCCAACAATAAAACACCGCTAACTCGTAGCGCCGCCTTCCACCGACGGCGCCTTTTGCTAATGGTAGCGGTTAATCGGGCTACCAATTCTTTGTCGCCAAAACGCTTGGACAACAGCGTTCTGCGCCAAGCGGCCATGAAAAACAAGGCTGCTACGAGTGGAACGAAAACTAGCGTCCAGAAATATGTTGGATTAAGCCACGCCATTATGGAAAACGCCTAAAAATTGTAGTGGCAAGTAGCACTTCCAGAAACAGTAGACCCAAACCTGGAAATAGAAAAAGAGGATACTGCTCTTCGAAATCGGTATACACTCGCTCCTCAATCTTGGTCTTTTCTAACTCGCCGATTTGGTTGTAAATATCTTGCAAGGCTCGATTATTCGTAGCTCTGAAATATTTACCGCCCGTCATATCGGCAACCGCCTGCAACATTTCCTCGTCAATCTCGACCGGAACCATGCGCCGTTGACGACCCGCAAACGGATGATCCACGACGAACGGCGCCTCACCGTATTGTCCGACGCCGATTGCATACACGCGGACGCCGAGGGTTTTGGCAACTTCTGCAGCTGTCTCGGGACTTAGTTCACCCCTATTATTCTGACCGTCCGTAAGCAGGATGACGACTTTGCTTTTGGCCTCAGTGTCCTTGAGTCGGTTGACAGCCATGGCCAAAGCGGTCCCAATAGCCGTTCCGTCCTCAATAACCCCTACTTCGACCTCCGCAAGCATCTGCGTCAAAAACGCGTAGTCAAGCGTTAGTGGAGCTTGCGTATAGGCGTTGGCAGCAAACACAATTAAGCCCACTCGGTCAGAAGTTCTACCCTGAATAAACTCGGTACCCACCGCTTTAGCTGCTTCAAATCGGTTCGGGCGAAAGTCTTCGGCTCGCATCGAAGTGGACGTGTCGAGCACCATCATGATGTCGACCCCTTCCGCAAAGCGTTCTTGGATCACATTCATGTTCTGTGGACGTGCCATGGCTAAGATGGCCAACGTCATTCCGCTCACGCGGAGGGTCGATGGAAGCCAACGCAGCCGGGTCTTCCAAGTCGAGTGAGATTGGCTAATGGCTTGCGTAAAACTAAACCGCATTCCCCCACGAATCGAAGCCGTTCTCCACGATCTCCAAGCCACGAGGGGAATAAAAACTAAAAGTATCAACCAATAAGGCTGCGCAAATGTCATGATTTAGTCCTCCTCCTCTTGCAGCGCCGCTTCAGAAGGAGCATACTGCGCTGCTTTTAGCCGTTCCATCTCCTCGGCTCGTCTCAATTCTTCCCGCTTGCGAAAGGCCGTTTCCGTGCCATCAATGGCTTCTCGAGTTTCTATAACCATCGCTCGTGACTGCTCCAAAATCGGGCGAAGATCGGCGAATTTTACCAAGTCGGCTTGCGAGAGGACCTCGTCGATTTCAGCTATCACATCCGTAGGAACGTATTTACCTTCTGCGGAAGCTTTCAATCGGTCCAATAATTCTCTGGTAGTCGATTCCAAAGCGGGTACGTGCACCCGTCGACCTACATAGGTTCTAAGAATGTCTGTCAACTCTATATAGAACGGCTTGACGGAAGTAGGATCGTTAAGGTCATACTGCTCCAGCCCAGCAAGCCGTGACAAGGCTTCGTCGTAAGCAGGCGTTTCGGTGACAACCGTTGGTTCGTCCCCTTGCGCTTGGGTTTGACGTTTACGCCACCACCAGAGCAATGCCGCAATGGTCAGCAGGGCTAAAGCGCCCAGAATCCATGGCCACCACGAGGGCTTAAATTCAGCCAACGGCATCAAATCCTTGATTTCGGTGGCATCCTCAGGAACGAGAGATCCTATTCTGAGCACCATGGCGGGCGACATTCCAAAAAGGGTATCGGTCTCCGTTGAGAGCCCAAATGGAATGCCAGCCACCCGAGCAGAATCGAGGGCAAAAGTAGTTACTTCGTAAACGACAGAGTCGATTCGGCCGCCTCGTTCGTATGGTCGCCCTCCCTGCTGGAGAACCGATAGAATTTCAAAATCCCCCAGAGTAAACGGCGCATTGACCAATTTTAGGGAATCAGGAAGCAGACTGTGCGGAAATTGCGCGCTTCTGGTACCGTCATGCCCAACAACCATGGTCAATTGGAATCGATCTCCCACGGTTACCGAATCTGCAGAGAAAAAGGCCTCCACACGTTGCCCATAGCTGGGGGCAACGCATAACAGAGACACCAAAACAATATGTGTTAAAAACGTTCTCAAGCCATTTTATTACGTCTACGAAAGAATCGGATCAGTGGATCGACATAGCCTTCATCGGTGTGGATGGGTACGCGATCAACCCGAAGTCGCCTAAACATCATTTCGATGGTACGTTCCCGTTCGAGCGCCTGTTCAACATACATTTCGCGAACTTCATGACTCGACGTGTCCACCAGCACTTGCTGACCCGTCTCGGCGTCGGTTACTTCAAGTAAACCAACGTCCGGTAAGTCCATTTCGACAGGATCGACCATATGGACGGCAATGGTATCGTGCCTTCGCGCCACAGCCCGTAAGGCCGGCTCATAATCTGAATCCATAAAATCGCTCAACATGAGGACGATAGAGCGCCGATGTAATACTCGTACCAGGTGGTCCAACGCGACTTTGATATTGGTGCCATTGGATTTTTTCTGATGCGCAAACAGGTCCCTTATAAGCCTCAGGACGTGTTTTTTACCCTTTTTCGGTGGGACGAACAATTCCACTTGGTCCGAAAAAAGGAGAAGACCCACTTTGTCATTGTTTTGAATGGCACTGAAAGCTACTACGGCGCAAATTTCAGCCGCCATTTCCCTTTTGTATTGACCAACCGAGGCAAAATCTTCGGACCCGGAAATATCCACCGCCAAGATGACCGTTTGCTCTCTCTCTTCCTCAAAAACCTTGATAAAGGTCTCGTCGTATCGCGCAGAAACGTTCCAGTCTATGCTGCGAATGTCGTCCCCAAATTGATAGGGCCGAACTTCAGCAAACTCCATTCCCGTTCCTTTGAATGCAGAGTGATATTCGCCCCCAAATATGTTGCGCACCAAGCCCTTAGTGCGGATTTCAATTTGGCGAATCTTGCGAAACAACTCCTTCGGGATCATACGACTGGTTGTAAAATAATATTTGCTAAGATCGGGAAGATTTAAGCGTCCGGAAATATATAACGCCTAAGAGTACGTCTATGTTGTGTAAAAAAAAGGTAATGTTGCGTCAAAAAGACGGTAAAAACGTACTGCCCGCAAACTCTCAGTGAATCATCTTGTTGCCGTCCTTCTTTTGATTTACGGAGGAAGAGATTGGCGCAGGCAATGTGTATATTCTTGGAACCCCCATTAACAACTATCTGATCGATTTTTCTATGTCGATACGCTTTGGAGTCATCGTATTTCCTGGGTCAAATTGTGACCACGACGCATATCACGTTGCAAAACACGTGTTCGGCCAGCAGGCGCGTTTTATTTGGCATAAAGAATCGGATTTAGGAGATGTCGATTTTGTGATCGTTCCTGGGGGGTTTTCCTACGGCGATTACCTTAGAAGCGGTGCCATTGCCCGTTTTTCCCCGATTATGAAGGATGTTGTTCGTTTTGCTAATGCGGGAGGCGCCGTTTTGGGGATTTGCAACGGGTTCCAGATTTTATGCGAGTCGGGCTTGTTACCTGGGGCGCTCATGCGCAATGAATCCCTTCGGTTTGCGTGCAAGGATGTGTTACTGAGAACGGAAAATTCGGATACCTTGTTTACGAACGACTTGACTCCGGGTGAAATAATCCGAGTTCCTATTGCCCACGGAGAAGGAAATTACTTCGCTTCTGAAGAGATTCTTGACCGGTTGGAAGGCGAAGGCCGAGTCGCATTTAAATATTGTGATGCCTCCGGCGCTATTACCGCCGAAGCCAATCCCAATGGCGCCATTCGTGGGATCGCAGGTATTTTAAACGAAGGTGGAAACGTTCTTGGGATGATGCCTCACCCGGAACGTGCATCCGAAGCCATTCTTGGTCGGACCGACGGCGCGAAGATTTTTACGTCTATTGTAAAATCAATGATCGAAGCTTAGGCTGGCACTGCTTTTTTGCGCTGCCAGAACGTACGCCTGCATTATCCACCACTGCGATACTGGACTTAGCCCAGCATGGCCTTCATGTATTCCCGGCGCATCGTGGCTATGGTCGAAATGGAGATTCCTTTGGGGCAAACGGCTTCGCATTCGGCGTGATTGGAGCAGTCTCCAAAGCCTTCTTCTGCCATTTGATTGACCATCGCGGTAACCCTCATTTTTCGTTCGGGCATTCCTTGAGGCAACATGGCCAGGTGCGAAATCTTGGCGGCCGTGAAAAGTGAGGCCGAGGCGTTAGGACAGGCCGCTACGCAAGCTCCACATCCGATGCATGCCGCAAAATCCATCGCCAGATCGGCTGCTGTTTTGGCGATAGGTAAATTGTTGGCATCCTGGGCGGAACCAGCGTTGATGCTGACATACCCACCAGCCGCTATAATGCGGTCAAAGGCGCTGCGATCTACCACCAGATCTTTGACAATCGGAAACGCCTCAGCACGCCACGGTTCTACCACAATGGTATCGCCATCTTTGTAGTGCCGCATGTGGAGCTGACAACACGCCGTTCGGCGTTGTGGTCCGTGGGCTACGCCATCGACAACGACTCCGCATGAACCACAAATGCCTTCGCGGCAATCATGGTCAAACTCGACGGGGGTGCTTCCCGATTTGATCAACTGCTCATTTAAAACATCCAGCAATTCTAAAAACGACATGTGCGGATTTGCATCCGGGACGGTGTACGTTTCGAATCGACCCTGGACATTAGGACCGGCCTGACGCCATACTTTCAATTTGATATTCATGCTATCTGCCATACTTCAATCAGGAGGCGTAAGCCTATTTGTAGCTTCGGGTTGTCAGTTTAACGCTTTCGTATTCTAAGGGCTCTTTTATGAGCGTGTGGCCGTTTTCAGAGTAGGCCCATGCAGCGACGTAGGTAAAGAGATCATCATTACGCATCGCTTCCCCTTCTTCGGACTGGTACTCTTCTCGGAAATGACCGCCGCACGACTCCTCTCTTTCAAGAGCATCGCGGGCCATAAGCTCTCCAAGTTCAAGAAAATCGGCTAATCGGCCTGCAAATTCGAGATTTTTGTTCATGGTTGAATTTTCGCCTGGGACCAGCACGTTTTTCCAGAAGTCCTCTCGGAGGGCAGCAATTTCTTTAATAGCCGTTTGTAAGCCTTCCTCGGTTCGGGACATTCCCACATAGTCCCACATAATCCTACCAAGCTCACGGTGGTATTCCGTTACCGTTTTCGTGCCCTTGATTGACAGTAGTTTTTCTAGCCGATCGGTTGCATCCTTTTCTGCTTTCGAAAACGCTTCATGGGTACCATCAACTTTCTTTAAGTCGTTGCTAGCCAGGTAATTACCAAGCGTATAAGGGATCACAAAATAGCCGTCCGCTAGTCCCTGCATCAGCGCAGAGGCGCCCAATCGATTGGCTCCGTGATCCGAAAAATTAGCTTCGCCCAGAACAAACAGCCCTGGAACGTTGCTTTGCAGTTCATAGTCGACCCAAAGTCCGCCCATGGTATAGTGAACCGCTGGGTAAATGCGCATCGGCGTTTCGTACGGATTTTCCCCTGTAATGCGTTCATACATTTCAAAGAGATTGCCATACCTCGCGGCGATGGCATCCTGGCCGAGCCGCGCAATGGCTTCCGCAAAATCCAGATAAACGGCCAGTTTGGTTTCCCCGACCCCTTTTCCGTCGTCGCACGCGAGTTTTGCATTTCTAGACGCTACGTCGCGGGGGACCAAGTTTCCAAAACTGGGGTAACGCCGCTCCAAATAGTAGTCCCTTTCGTCTTCAGGGATGTCTTTGGGCTTGCGATTATCTCCTTGTTTTTTTGGAACCCAAACCCGGCCGTCATTTCGTAGGCTTTCGGACATGAGCGTGAGCTTGGACTGGTAATCGCCCGAAACCGGAATACACGTCGGGTGAATTTGGGTGAAACACGGATTGGCAAAGGCCGCTCCCCGTTTGTGACAGCGCCAGGCGGCCGTCACGTTCGAATTCTTGGCGTTTGTACTCAGGTAGTAAACGTTTCCATACCCACCCGTACACAACAAAACAGCATCTCCAAAATGCCGCTCGATTTCGCCCGTGACCAAATTACGCGTGATAATGCCGCGGGCTTTTCCATCCACGAGCACCAGGTCCAGCATTTCTTGTCGGGCGAACATCTCAATGTTGCCCAGACCGATCTGCCGGCTCATGGATTGATAGGCTCCTAGTAGAAGTTGTTGTCCGGTTTGACCGCGTGCATAAAACGTTCTAGAAACTTGGGCGCCACCGAACGAGCGGTTGTCCAACAAGCCTCCGTACTCACGCGCAAAAGGCACCCCTTGAGCTACACACTGGTCGATAATTTCGTTCGAGATTTGAGCTAAGCGATGAACATTGGCCTCACGGGAACGATAGTCGCCGCCCTTAACCGTGTCATAAAACAGTCTCCAAACCGTGTCCCCATCATTTGGATAATTTTTGGCGGCATTTATACCGCCCTGGGCTGCAATGGAGTGAGCCCGTCTCGGCGAGTCTTGAATGCAAAAACTCTTGACTTTATATCCCAGCTCCGCCAGCGTGGCGGCGGCAGAACCGCCAGCCAGTCCGGTTCCAACAACCAGAACGGTATGTTTTCGCTTGTTAGCGGGGTTTACCAGCTTTATCCCGTTCTTGTAATGGTCCCACTTTTCTTTCAGCGGTCCGTTAGGGATTTTTGAATCGAGATCAGATTTCATGATTAGAATATCTTTGGATTTGATACCGAGGTTCGTTTCGGCGCTGGACTCAAATAATGTGGAAATAGATCGCTAGTGGCAGGGCTATAAATCCGAGTCCTATGGCCAGACCTAGTAGGGCTCCCAATCCGTATATCGTCGGGGTCAACGAAGGGCGTGTGGCACCGAGGGACTGAAACGCACTCCATACCCCGTGCCGCAGATGTGCGACCAGCAGCAGCATCACAAATGAATAACCAAAGGCATAGTACGGGGAGTCAAACTTGTGACGCACCAATTTGGCAAGATCCCTCATTTCTACGCCAGCGACGGTGGTTACATAGGTGGCATCGGCATTTCCAGGGCCACCAGGTCCAAACTTAAAGGAAACGAGGTGAATCACTAGAAAAACAAATAGGATCAAACCCGTTACAATCATGCTGCGCGAAGAGGCCGATTGTTTACTGGGCTTTCCGGCCGATCGATAGGTATCGTATCCAATGCGTCGTGCTTTTCTGGAACCATACCAAATTTGGATTCCGTTCGTTATATGGAAAATGAAGAATGCAGCGAGGCCTGCTTCCACAACATACAGGAGGGGTCCTAAGCTGGTCAGAAAATGGGCGTATTCGTTGTAGGCATCGTTCCCTGAAAACATGGCAAGATTGCCAATCATATGCTCCACTGCAAATACGACCAAGCCGAGACCGGTTATCCCGGTAATCAGTTTTTTGCCGACGGGGGAGCTAAAAGCATTTTTTGAACTCATAAAAGCGGTGTAAACCGATGATTTACAAAAACATGGTTGGGAGCGACATCAATATGCGCGTGGCACATCCGCTCCGATAAAAACAATGTACTACCCAACAACCAATGTACTACCGAACAAAATGTGGCGCTTCTAAACTAATCAAGACAAGGGTCAATTTCGATAAATTTTGTATTGATTGGCCTGTGCGCCAAGTCATTCCTCTACTTATTGGGTGACTTATCGTCCGGTTTTTAGATGTCGGGGGCCCGTGTAAGCGGCTGTTGGACGAATCAGTCGATTGTCTTTCCACTGTTCCATTAAGTGTGCTGTCCAGCCGGAGATTCGAGACATTCCAAATATGGGTGTAAAAAGATCGGAAGGAATATTCAACGTGCCATAGACCGAGGCGGAAAAGAAGTCCACGTTGGCATGAAGTCCTTTTTCTTTTAGAACCGTCTCCGAAATGATCATACTCATGTCAAACCATTTGGTGTTTCCGCTCTCTTTGGACAGCTTGGCCAGCATGTCCCTCAATATGGCAGCCCTGGGGTCCAACGTCTTATACACCCGGTGCCCATGGCCCATGATCCGTTCCTTTTTCTGAAGCTTGTCCAAAACCCAGGCTTTAGGATCGGCCCCGGTTCGGTCAATTTCCATGAGCATCTCCATCACTTCGATATTGGCGCCGCCATGTAACGGCCCCTTTAATCCGCCGATGGCCCCTGTAATGGAGGAGTAAATGTCGGATAAGGTGGCGCCTATGACGCGGCCAGCAAAAGTAGACGCGTTCAATCCATGTTCGGCATGTAGTACCAAGCACATATCGAAGGTTTTCTCAGCCGCTTCGCCCGGTTCGTCTCCGTGAAGCATATACAAGAAATTGGAAGAAATGGAACCGTCTCGAAGTGGAGGGATGGGCTCCAAGCCATTACGAACTCTATCGAAATGGGCCAGAATGGTAGGAATTTGGGCCGTAAGCCGCACCGATTTGCGGTAGTTAGCCTCCGGAGACATGTCTTCGGCTTCGCCATCGAACAGCCCAAGGGCCGAAACGGCTGTGCGCAGAGCCGCCATCGGGCTCGCGTCCTCCGGAGTCATGGCCAGCACGTCTTTAATCATGGGCGGCAAAATCCGCTCGGCCGTCAAAGATCGATTTAAGTGCTCAAGCTGCACTTCGTCCGGCAATTTCCCATTCCACAGCAGATAACAGACTTCCTCAAACGTGCAATTTTTTGCAAGGTCGCGAATATCGTACCCCCTATAAATCAACTCACCTTTAACCCCATCGATATCGCAAATGGAGGATTCTAGGGCAATAACCCCTTCAAGTCCTTTAGCAGAGGGGGCAGATGTTGCTTTTTCTTGACTCATGAATACAAATTAAATAATCGGGAAAGCGAAAAAAGGGCCATTTTGTAGTGTTGCAATATATGTAGTCGGGGATCATTTCGGGCCCTTCGGAGAATAACGCTTGAGATATTATAATCTGGACTCAGAATTACTGAGCTAGTACAAACTCCCGTTCGGCACGTTGCTGATCACCCATTGATGTACAGTACCCCACGTTTACAGCTACTCAACAAGACGTATGAATTCGTTATGTTGATTCTATTGTGGCTGGATGCGGGCATTTATTTGGGTCGAACGGAGACCAGGAAACACGTCGCACCTTCCGGATTCGGAGCGCAGAATGTGAATTCCATCCTTTCACAGTTTATCAAGTATTTTAGGACGGCCTTCTTTGGAAGTGCGCCGCCGGAAAGGGCACCAGAAGCGTTGATTATGGTTAATCAGGCGCTTTCTTGGAATAATCTACCGTTGAGTTATGGCTGTTTTTACGGCCGTGACCATCAATCAGGCTTTGACCACCACTTGGGTATTGGTCCGCCGTCGTATGGTTATCTCCCTTTCCGTTCTGAGCATTCAGACGCTAGGTCGTTCTTGTCCGACAATAGTCTATGTCGAAAGAAATTGTTGTTAACAAAGGGAAGCAGACCCGCATTGCCATTGTTGAAAATGGTGAGCTCGTCGAGCTTTTCATCGAGAATCAAGAACACGAACGCACCATCGGGAATATCTTCCTGGGTAGAATTCGGCGAATTATGCCGAGCATTCAGGCAGCGTTCGTAGATATTGGGCAAAAGCAAGACGCTTTTCTCCATTTCACTGATTTGATCGAAAACGTCGAAGACTGGCTTTCCTATGCACAGTCTGATACCCCTGTAATTGGCAAGTTTAAAGCCAGTTATAGTACGCGGCCAATTAAAAAGAAACGACGCCACCCCGGTGGATCGGTGGATCATCATTCCAATCGAAGTGATGATGATGAAGGAGACGATGATGATGGCGAACATCATCATTTGGCCGATGCCGGTAGCCGCGACAAGCGAAAATCGGCCCTTCATCGCCAACATAGCCGGCACGATGGTGGAGGCTACCGGGACGATCAGGAAGATGCACCCTATGTCGATCCGGTGACGATTCTAAAGAAAGATCAGCCGATTTTAGTCAAAATCAGCAAAGAACCGATTGCGAATAAGGGAAGTCGTATAACGACGGATATTTCCTTAGCAGGAAGATTCTTGGTGTTGGTTCCAATGGCCAATTACGTCGCCGTTTCCAAGAAAATTCTATCCTTTAAAGAGCGCCGCCGGCTTCGAGCATTGGCTAGAAGCTTGCTGCCCGAAGGATTTGGGGTGATTGTCCGGACCGTTGCTGACGGCAGAAGCGCGAAAGCACTGGATACGGACCTGAACCTATTGATTGAGAAGTGGAAAAAACTAGAAGAAAAGCTTCTTCAAGGGCACAAAGCTCCCGTGGTGATTCACGAAGACGTGAACATGGTTTCGTCCATTATGCGGGACTTGTTCACCGACGATTATGATCGGATCACTCTGGATGATCAACGGCTGTACCGCAACATTAAAGGGTACGTTCAAGCTATTGCGCCGGATATGGTCGCAGATGTCAAGTTTCACCAAGGACCTGAGTCTATTTTTGATAAAGCGGGCATTGCTCAGGCGGTTGAGGAGGCTTTTGATAGCCGTGTAAATCTGCCGTCTGGAGGGTACTTGTTTATCGAAACGACCGAGGCCATGCACGTAATTGACGTGAACTCTGGTCGTGCTGGTCGAGGGCTGTCCCAAGAAGAAAATTCGCTACGCGTAAACATTGAAGCCGCCAAAATCTTAAGCAAACAGGTGAGATTGCGTGACCTTGGCGGCATTCTCGTGGTCGATTTTATCGACATGCGAAATGAGCGGAACCGTCGGAAAGTTTACGAGACGCTAAAGACTGAATTCCGGAAAGATCGAGCCGTTACGAAAGTGTTGACCATGAGTGATTTTGGACTCATCCAGATCACCAGGCAGCGGTTGCGGCCCAGTATCACCAAGACATTTTCCTTACCGGAAGGCACCGAAGCGACCCCTAGAAATTGGAACGAAAGGGCCCCGAGCTCGCGGTTACCCCAGGAGTTTGTTTCTAAGCTGTCGCCGCAAGATTTTAAGAACGACATTGAGTCTTGGTTTGCGAACTTCAAGGCGTCGGGTAGATCCGGCAAAGTGGTTATGGTGCTTCATCCGTTCACGGCATCCTACCTTGAAAGTGGCTTATTTAAACAAATAGGCTGGTTTATAAAGTATGGTGTTCGGGTCGAGATCGCTGAAGAGTCCTCATTGGATCCGATGGCATTCCGATTTTTGGATGGCAGAAGCAACCAGGACATCACAAGCCTACCAAAGCTGAAAGAGGTTCCGAGATCGGAGCCTAAAACGCCAGTGGTAAAAAGCGCTGCAGTCAACGAACCGGATGCGAAAAAAGCGGCACCCGCTCAAGAAGATGCTCGTTCAAGAGGAGAATCCAACGGTCAAAGGGATGACAGACGGGGCAGTTCCTCCGGCTCAAGACCTGACAGCAGAAACACTCGGAATCGGGACAATGCGGATTCGCATGCGAATAGTCCTCGTGGACGCGATTCAAGGGGCTCAGATTCCAAAGAGACCGATTCGTCGAGCGATGAACTACTAGGGCGCCCTATTGGTGGCGGTCGTGATACAAGAGGCCAGAGGGATGGTGGCCGCGACAACCGTGGGCGTAATGCTAGGGGTCGCGAGGACGACGATCGTGACAACCGTGACAACCGTGACAACCGTGGGCGCGATGCGAGGGGCCAAGAAGGCAACGACCGTGACAACAGTGGGCGTGACGACCGTGGGCGTGATGCGAGGAGCCAAGAAGGCAACGACCGTGACGACCGTGGGCGTGACAACCGTGGGCGTGATGCCAGGAGCCAAGAAGGCAACGACCGTGACAACAGTGGGCGTGACAACCGTGGGCGCGATGCGAGGGGCCAAGAAGGCAACGACCGTGACAACAGTGGGCGTGACGACCGTGGGCGCGATGCGAGGGGCCAAGAAGGCAACGACCGTGACAACAGTGGGCG